>JBGSLW010000377.1:0-2278 GCA_041740495.1 Pirellulaceae bacterium | reverse complement strand
GCAAAATGCTGCAAAGCAGCCTATTGGCGAAACTTGCATCTGATCGGCTCTGGCCGTATCTTTGTTCCTTCGATTGGGCGAAATTGTTCGCTCTGGACCGTCGGCTGGCGTGGGAGTGTTTCCTAACTGCTGGCCGATTGGTGACTTAGGAGTTTGATATGATGACTGCAGAAAAGAAGCTCGGGATTGTTTCGGATTTTCGCGTTCACGAGAACGACACCGGTTCGCCAGAAGTCCAAATCGCACTGCTGACCAAGCGAATTAATGAATTGACTGAGCACCTGAAGATCCACAAGAAAGATTTCTCGTCGCGTCGCGGCCTGCTGAGGATGGTCGGCAACCGTAACGCCCTGCTCAAATACCTGATCCGCGAAGACCGCGAACGCTATCAGGCCACCATCACCAAGCTCGGCCTGCGTAAGTAACTGCGGGACCCGCCGAAATACCAATTGAATATCGACGTTCCCAGTTCGCTGGGAACGTCGCTTTATTCTGGTCCAGTCGCGACCGGGCACCGTTTGCTTGCTTGATTATCTGTTTCAGATATTCCGGAAGAAGCCCGGACCCTAATCCCCTGCCCAATTTCAACTCAAAAAACTCAAACGCACTCGGCAGGACTCGAACCTGCAACCCTCGGTTCCGAAGACCGATGCTCTATCCATTGAGCTACGAGTGCTCTAAGTTGGGCTTTCGCCTACTTGGACGGGAAGTGTAGCACTGGCGGGCGATTGTGCCAATACGTATGACGCTGTTCTGTCGTACCAAAGTTGTAATGTCCGGTCTTATCTAAGTTGAAATGTCCGGTTTTGGATATCTCTCTTGGGATGGAGAAAGACCGGATTTCGATGTCGTTACGTGAGCGAGACGTGTTGAAGGTCATGGCGGCGGTGCTGGCGGGGACTCGGACGCAGGTGGAGGCGGCGCGGCTGCTGGGCCGCTCGGAGCGTCAGATTCGTCGTTTGCAGCGGCGGATGGAGGACGAGGGCGATGGGGGCGTGATCCACAAGCTTCAAGGCCGCGTGTCGAACAATAGCAAGGCGGCGACGCAGCGCCCGCGGGTGCTGGAGTTGTGTCGGACGTGTTACGCGGGGTTTGGTCCGACGTTGGCAGCCGAGAAGCTCCTGGAGATCGACCGGATCCCGCTGAGCGTGGAGACGGTGCGTCGTTGGTTGATCTCGGCGGGGTTGTGGGAGCGTAAGCGCCACCGGGACAAGCACCGTCATCGTCGTGCGCGTCGGGACTGTTTTGGCGAGATGCTCCAGGCGGATGCCAGCGAGCATGCCTGGCTGGAGGATCGGGGTCCGGTGCTGACGCTGGTGGGGTTGATCGACGACGCGACGAGCCGGGTGATGCTGCGGTTTTACCCGAGCGAGACGACGGTGGCGTACATGGATTTGCTGGGCCGGTGGGTGAGGAAGTGGGGTCGGCCGGGGAGTTGGTACAGCGACCGTCACGGGATCTTCCGGGCGGAGGAATCGGTGGCGGGTTATGACCAGAAGCAAAGCGTTCCGACGCAGTTTTCACGGGCGATATCGGAGTTGGGGATGGAACTGATCATGGCCAACTCGCCGCAGGCGAAGGGGCGTGTCAAGCGGCTGTGGGGCACGGCACAGGACCGGCTGGTCAAAGAGCTTCGTTTGGCCAAAGCCAGGTCGATCGACGAGGCGAATGTAGTACTGGAGAAGTTCGTGGCGTGGTTCAACCGACACAAGTCCGCCAAGCCGTCGAGCCCGAATGACGCCCACCGCGATCGCGGCGGGTTCGATCTGGACGCGATCCTGAGCGTTCAGGAGAAGCGTGTGGTGAGCAACGACTACACGATCCGGCTGGATAACCGCATTTACCAGCTGCACCCGCCGGTGTTGCCCGGTGAGCGTGGCGGACGGGTGATCATCGAGAAGCATTTGGACGGAACGATGAAGGTGCGGTTCAAACAGATGTACCTGTCGTTCAGCGAAGTGATCGAGCGGACCGCGACCGATCCGGGGGCTCTGCCCCCAGACCCCCGGAGTTTAACGCATGGGCTGATCCCCGTGATCGGGGGCAAAAACGGGAAGATCAAAGCGAACGACCCGGCCAACAGATTGACCGGGTCGATCACGGTACATCAGACCGGCGGGCGCTCGGGTCGCACTCCTGCGTTGCCCTGCCCTCCCGACGGCGGGAGCTGTGGTAGCTCAAGTAAATCATGGCGTCCAGCGCCCGGCCATCCCTGGCGCGGAAACGTCAAGAAGCCAAACCGGACATTTTAACTTTGGAGAACCACCGGACATTTCTA
>JBGSLW010000376.1:0-16261 GCA_041740495.1 Pirellulaceae bacterium | reverse complement strand
GACGCCCGCTCCATTCTGTTGCGGTTGCCGGCGAGCGTCGAGCCCGTTTTCCGCGAGTGGCTGCAGCGGACTCAGCCGCTGAAGGCGGCCAAAGTCGAAGGCCTGATCCGCCAGACGCGCGGCGGCAAATTGAGCGATTCTCGCTGGGGACAACGCATGACCGGCCGGGGCGAAATCGCCGACCAGATTCGCCAGATGTTCAAAGTCGTTCGCCAGCGGCTTGGTTTCGCCGACCTCCCTGGGCTCGACGCCAGCCAGTTTCGTCCCCCCCTCCCATCCAACGGCCAATTGCGGCTCTTCTAATCTTCAAAGTCGCCCGACTCTCCGAGTCGGGTCTTGGGCCCCCGCTCCGAGCCGCGATCTCGGCACCCGCTCCGCGTGGGACCTTCGTCGCCCCGGTTCCGTCCCCTCACGCCTTGCCTTGTCGACCCGTTTTCCCCAATAATGGGCGGCGGAGGGTAAGCGAATGGCTAGCAGGCTGATTCGAAATCAGTTGCCCAGCAATGGGTTGCGGGTTCGAGCCCCGTGCCCTCCGCTACGGATGTTTTTATGCTGCGGACCGCGACTTTCGCGCTAATCCTCCTGATCTGTGGGGTGGAGGCGTTCGCCCAATCGCCTCCCCCAGCGCCTTACCTTCAAGGCTACACCGATCGCGTCAGCTACGTGGCCGGGGAAGAGATTGGGTTTTGTCTTTCGAGTAACACCGGACCGGTGGATGTCTCCATCCGGCGAATCGGCGCGACCGAGATCGTTGTGTGGGAGCAAGCGGGTGTCGCGGTGGCGGACCATCCCGTGCCGGCGCGGGCTTCGTCGGAGGGATGCGGCTGGCCGGCTGCCTTCTGCCTGACAGTCCCTCGGGAGTGGCCCAGCGGCTATTATCAAGCCGACCTGACAGCGCACCACCCGTCGCCTTCGTCGGGCGATACGACGCCGGTGCAATCGTCGCTCTTTTTTATCGTGCGGTCGGCGCAGCCCGGCACGCAGACTCGGATTCTGCTGCAGCTGTCGACCAATACGTACAACGCCTATACGAACTTCGGGGGTCACAGCCTCTATGCATTCCATGACCGCGACGGCTTGCAGGGGCATCGTGTCTCGTTCGATCGCCCCCAGACCTCGCAATTCGGCAATTGGGAGCTGCCGTTCGTGCGATGGGCCGAGGCGAACGGATACCAGCTGGACTATGCGGCGAACAGCGATCTGGAATTTCACCCGGAATTGTTGCAGCATTACCGGCTGGTATTGAGCGTCGGGCACGACGAGTACTGGTCGTCGCCGATGCGCGACCACCTGGAGGGGTACATCGCGGGCGGGGGCAATGTCGCGTTCTTCAGCGGAAATACCTGCTGTTGGCAAGTCCGCAGCGAGGACGCCGGCCGCGCACTGGTCTGCTGGAAACAAGCTTATGTGCTCGATCCACTCTTCCGCAACGGCGACCAGCGGCTGCTGAGTACCGCGTGGAGCCACCACCTGGTGGGCCGACCCGAGAACCAGCTGACCGGGGTTGGGTTCCTGTGGGGCGGCTACCACTTGAGCCACGGCGAAATGATGGATGGCGACGGCGCGTATCAGGTCCATCGCCCCGAGCACTGGGTGGTGTCGGGAACGCAACTCGCACGGGGGGACAAATTCGGCGGGCAGCACACGATCGTGGGCTACGAATGCGATGGGTGTGAGATCGAGTGGCGCGACGAACTTCCGTTTCCCACGACGCGAGATGGGACGCCCTCTTCGTTCACGATCGTTGCGACCGCCCCTGCGAGGTGGGCGCCTGCCGACAGTTGGTGGTATGATCGGTTTCCGCAGGACCGTGTCGGGTCCGCCGTTTTGGGCGTCTATACGCGGGAGGGGACGGTGTTCACCTGCGGCTCGACCGATTGGGCCCACGGGCTGGCGGGCCGGGATCCGCACGTCGAACAAATTACTCGCAATGTGCTGGAACGGTTGCGCCAATAACGAGGACAAGGCATGTTCAACGAAGCGTACTTGTTCTACGCCACGCTCCTGGGGTTGGCCTTGCTGGCAGCGGCGTGGATCTGGCTGGTCGGATTGGCCTTCGCCCGTAGTTGGTTGTGGGGGCTGGGCGTCCTGTTGCTTCCGCCCCTGGCGATCGTGTTCTGCTTCCAATTGGAGCGGGGAGAGCGCTGGCCGATACTCCTGCTCGTTGTGGGCCTGGCGCTGGCGGTCGGTCCGCCCCTGGTCAATCGACTCACGCCGATCGACTTGGGGCCGTACGAATCGATCGTGGAAGGGGAACGGCACCTGACGCTGACCGGTTGGGACAGGACGAGCTATGATTTTTTGCGGAATGAAAACGACCTGGTCGTGTTGCAGATGGCGAACGCGGATGTCTCGGACGCGACGGTGCGGTTGCTCGCGGGAATGTCGCAGCTCCAGGAGTTGGACTTGGACAATACGGCGATTACCGATGCGTCATTGGCGGCGCTGGCAGGGTTGCCCGCGTTGGAGATTTTGCGGCTCAAAAACACCAAGATCAGCGATCAGGGATTCCGCGAACATCTGGCCAAGTCACCGACGCTGCGCCAATTGGACTTGAGCGGCACCGGCGTTTCGGCCGAGTCAGTCGCTGCCTGGCGCAAAGACAAACCTGGCCGGGGCGCGATGCGATGACCGTGCGGCAGGTTGGGAACGTGCCAACGCCAACGCGATGACCACGCCCCCAGCCTACAAAGCCGGTGTACATCCGTAAGTACTGCGGCTTTGTAAGCCGCGGGCGTTTCGTACACCCATTCTCGTCCACACCTTCACCTCGGCACCGTTCGACCAGGCCGGCGTACATCGGACCGTACCGCGGCTTTGTAAGCCGTGCGAGTAACTCACTAACCGGCACAATCGAGAGTGTTGCGTGCACGGTGTCGCGCAGTGGCCCCGGCCTACAAGGCCGGGGTACATCGGACCGTACCGCGGCTTTGTAAGCCGCGGGCGTGGACGATTACGTTACCCCGGTTCAGTGGGATCGCGCGGCGTAGGACTACAATCGTTGAACTACGACCCGTATACTAGGCGTTTGCCACCGAGGTTGCCATGACTACGGAAACCCCATCGCGTATGCCGTTGGATTCGACGAAACCTGGCGACCGGCCCAACGTGCAGTATCTGGCCCGCGCGTGCGACTTGGCCTACCTCCCCGCCGAAAAAGGGGTTCCGGAATTCGCCCGGCAGTTGGGTTTGACCGCACAACTGATCAGCGTCGGCAACACACAAGTCTATATCGGCGAATCCGACCAGGCGATCGCCGTCATCTTTCGTGGTTCGGAATCGCCCACCAGCTTGGACGGCTTCAAGGATTGGCTGTTGACCAACGCCAACAACTTGTTGATCGTGCCCGAGGGGCGATTGGGGACCGACTTCATTGCGGCGGGCGTCGGCGCTCGCTTTCATCGCGGGTTCATGCAAGCGCTGGCTGACGTCTGGGATCCAATGTACTCGGCGGTCGAAACGGCTTGGAACTCGGCGGAGCGACCTGTGTGGGTGGCCGGCCATAGTCTGGGTGGGGCTCTGGCTTTGCTCGCCGCCTGGCGGCTTCAACGCCAGTTCATTCCGGTGCACGAGGTCGTGACGTTCGGTGCGCCGATGGTCGGCAACGACTTGGCCGCGGCCGCCTTCGAGAAAGAATTCGCCGGCAAAATCTTCCGCATCGTCGACGTGGAGGACCCCGTGCCGCTGCTCCCCACCGTCAGCCTGGTGGCCAATAGCTATCGGCATTGTCCCCGCGAGATTCCGCTGCGAGGAGGGACACACCCCGCCGCTGCCGCCGTCGAACAGATGGCCCAGTCTGCTGTCGACAAGTTGCTCTCGATCAGCATGATCGACGACGTCTGGAAACTGGTGCACCAGCGGATCGCTGCGCATTTGTTGCCCAACTACCAGACTCGTTTGAGCGAATCAACCGCCGTCGACGCGTAAGCATAGCCGGCCGCAGGTATACTCTTTTGCGCGGTCCCGTTCACGAGCCGGGCGAGCGGGTCGACAGGACTTGGGATAGGCTCTCATTCGTGCTCGTGCTCAGCAAAGCGGTGCTCGTACTCGGCGGCCTTCGGAATGGATTAGGGTTGAGCTAAGGATGAGGAGTACGAGTAGGAGTAGGAGTACGAGTAGGAAATTGGTGTAGGACGCGCGGTAAATCGTCCGAGCCAGCACCTTTTTTTATCGGGAACGTCGCATGAAAGCGAAGACTGGTTTGACAATTCAGGTAATAGTGTACATGTGTACACTTAGTGGTTTTGCTCCCCTTCTGGTGGGGCAGGGGCCGCGGACGATCGTCCTGGATCCATTCGGTAACGATCAGCAGGCGGGAACGCGGGAGGCGCCGCTGCGGACTTGGCCGGAGGCACAACGGCGTGTGCGAGCCTGGCTTGCCGCGGGCCCCGCGCAGGATATCGAAGTCCTCTTTCGTGCGGGGATCTACGAACTCGATGCACCGTTGGAATTGGGGGTCGCGGATTCGGCGCCGGCCGGGCACACCATCACCTACCGGGCCGCGGCGGGGGCGACCGTCCTCATCAGCGGCGGGGTGGCGATCCAAGGTTGGTCGTGCAACGAGGCGGGTTGGTGGCATGCGCCTGCCCGCTCCGATTTGGCCGCGACGACTGTGGCGTTGTGCGAGCGGCAGATGTTTATCGACGACCAGCGGCTGGCTCGTGCTCGCGAACCCGACGAGGGGTATTATCGCGTGGCGGGTGTCGGCTCCGACCGGCGCACCAGCTTTCATTACGATCCGGCGGAATGGACACCTCCAGCAGACGCGGCGGGGATCGAGTTCGTGCTTCTGCACGACTGGTCCATGTCGCGAGTTTCCGTGGCACGGTTCGATGGTGCCACACACACGGCGACGCTCGCGTACCCGGTCGGTGCTCCGCACGACTTCTTCCGCATCGATGGCTTCGAAACGAATCCGCGTTACTTTTTGGAGAACGCGCCGGCCTTTTTGGATAGCGACTTCGAGTTCCTGGTCGAGGCGACGGGGGGGGCTCGCTCCATGAAATTGCCGGTTTCCATTTCCCCGGCGGACCGAAGGGTGGTCGTTCCGCGTTTGGATCGCCTGGTGGCCATTCGGGGAACCGAAGATCGACCGGTGCGCGGCTTGCGATTCGTCGGCCTGCAGTTTCGGCATACGCGTTGTCCGATTCCCTCTAGCGGCTATGCCGGGATCCAAGCCAACTTCTACGAGCGACGGGAGGACCCTCAGGCCGCCGCCGATCCTACGACGGAGGACGGCCATCGCCGGTTTCCGGCTGCGATCGAGTTGTCCTCGGCGACCGATTGCCAATTCGAATCTTGCAGTTTCCGCCAACTCGGGGGTGGTGGAGTCTATTTCCAAGACCGAGTCGATCGCTGCGAGGTCGTCGAATGCACTCTGACCGACATGGGAGGTTGCGGCGTCATGATCGGTGAGACGATCTCGCGCAGCGACGCCGACGGCGCCAACCTCGCGAGCCGCGGAAATAGCGTGCGGAATTGCCGCATTTCGCGGTGCGGGCAGATCGCGTTCGGCGCTGTCGGAGTCTGGATCGGCATCGCACAGGAAACAGTGATCGCCGACAACGAGATCTTCGAGCTGCCCTACACGGGCGTCTCGGTCGGCTGGCGGTGGGATCCGCAGCCGAGCGGCTGCGGCGGCAATCGCATCCTCCGCAATCACATCCACCATGTCATGCAGGTTCTATCCGATGGGGGCGGAATCTACACGCTCGGGCGGCAGCCTGGGACGGTGTTGGAAGCCAATCGGATCCATGCGATTCCACTGAACGCCGGCCGCGCCGAGAGCAACGGCATTTTCATGGACGAAGGCAGCAGCGAGATGCTGGTGGTCCAGAACGAGATCTATGACTTGGAGCGAAGTCCGATCCGGTTTCACAAGGCCGAAGTCAACACGATCCGCGACAACAAGCTGTCGCCCGCCGCCGGCGTCGATCCGTATCGCTTCAATAGTACCGATCCCCAGAAAATCCGATTCGAGAATAATCGCGTCGAATCGGCGGCGACGGTGGATGCAACCGAAAAGTAGATTCGTGGATGGGCCGTCGACTTGTCGCAAGGAGCGTAACAGACCGCTCGGCAAGCGAGCGGCATTCTGGGCTATCCGCCGAGGATCTGGCTGAGGATGACGCCGATCAGGGCCCCCGCGGCGATGCTGACCAGGTTGGTGATCACCAGCCAGGTAAGGCTGAACTGCAATTCGTCGGCGGGAATCCGGCCGGCCTTCTCGAACTGTTGAACGATCGAGGTGGGATGGGGCGGAGGGGGGACGATCTGCGGCGATTTGGGATGCGGGATGCGGCCTGTTTCGATCCCGGCGTCGGAAACGGCGAGCGTCCCTTGCGAGCCTTGCGATAATTCCGAGCCGCTGCCGCTCAATTCGCCCATCGCCATCTCGGCGACGTCGCTCATGCCCGGGTCCGTGTCTTGTTCGCCGTCGACCGCGGGCGCGCGCGATGTCCAGCGGGCTCGGCTATCGGTCGGATCGATGATCGGGCTGTCGTCTGCAGCCCAGGGGGCCAGACGTTCGGCTACTTCCGCCGCCGATTGAATTCGTTCGCGGGGATTCTTTTCCATCATGTCGCCGATCAAGTCGACGAATTCGTCGCTGACTTCGGCGTTGAATCGCCGGGGGTGCCAGGGGGTCTCTTCCAGATGGCGGCGGGCCTTGCTCTTGGCGTTGCCCCCCGGAAACGGGACTTTCCCCGTGATTCCGTAGTACAACGTACAGCCGAGCGAGTAAATGTCAGCCACTTTGGTGACGTCCAGCGGCGTCCGAATCTGTTCGGGCGCCAGGTAATCAGCCGTCCCTACAATCTTTCCGCGGCGGTCGTCCGATTCGTTGAGGTGACCCGCCAGGCCCAAGTCGCTGACTTTGGTGACCCCGTCGTTGGTGACCAAGATGTTCCCCGGCTTGATATCGCGATGGATCAAACCGCGGCTATGCGCATGCTCCAGTCCCCGAGCGGCCTGCATGATAATATGCGCTGCTTGTTGGACGGTCAGCATCCCTTTGCTGCGGACCAATCGCCGCAGGTCGGTCCCGGGGACGTATTCGACCACCAGGTAATGGACATTGCCGTCTTCCCCGGCGTCAAACGCTCGCACCAGGTTGGGGTGATCGAGTTTGGCTTGAGCCCGAATCTCTCGGCGAAAGTTTTCGATCGACTCGTGCGTCGATTTGTGCAGTGGCAGTACCTTGATCGCCGACTCGCGCCCCAGCATCTCGTGGACCGCTTTGAAGACCTGACCCATTCCACCTTGGCCGATCCAGTCGGTGATGATGTACGGGCCCAGATGGAGCTTGGTGCGCCCCGCCAGCAACTGATCGGCTTGGTACGACGTCAAATAGCCGAGCGAGACCATCGTGGCCGCCAGCTCCCGATCGGCGATCTCAGTCACGGTGGCCTTCGTCCCGGCCTTCTGCATGATCGCGGCAACGGCTTCCAGGACTTGGTCTTCGGTGACCAAACCGCTCAGCAATGCCGAATCGCGAAATACTGACCTTTTTGAAGACACGTAGGAGTCCGCCGTCGAGTTAGGACGAGGCGCAGAGGGGGCGGGCGCCGGAGCGATAATAGGTGTGGAAGACATCTAAGAATATACGATTCGCCGTCGCGGCGGAATGACTTTTTTTAGGTGTTCCCCAGACTTTCCGCCAACGTCGCATAATCGCTACCGAACGCAGAAAGATTCCAACTGGCCGGCGGAGGCGTGCGAAAAACCAGCTCGGTCCGCAAGGTCGGGTGCTGGAGTCGGAGCTCCCAGGCATGCAAGGCGATCGAACCCGGCGCAAACGGGTGGCGCGAATCGTATTTGCGGTCTCCCAGGATCGGCCAACCGCGATCCGCCAGTTGGACACGGATCTGGTGCTTCCGTCCGGTTCGCAACCCGATCACCAGCAACGCTTGGGGAGCGCGGCGCGCGAGGACATGGAATTCGAGCTCAGCGAGCTTCCCCTGGAATTCGCCCGGCGTGTTCGGATCGACGATCCGCATCCGCCGCGCGGTTTCGTCGGCAACCAACCGATCGACGAGCCGCCCCGAATCGGGAATCGCCTTGCCGTGGACGATGGCCCAATAGGTTTTGGCAACCTCCCGGCCGGCGAATTGGGCATTCAACCGCGCGGCGGCCTTGGAAGTTCGCGCCAAGACGACCACCCCCGAAACGCGCTCATCCAACCGGCTGACGGCCGCCAGAAAGACATTTCCCGGCTTGCCATACTTTTGTTTCAAGTACTCTTTGGCAACGGCCAACAGCGAGCGCTCCCCGGGGCGAGAGCCCTGGGTTGGAATCCCCGCCGGTTTGTCGATCACCAACAGATGATTGTCCTGGTATAAAATCGTGCCAATCACAAAGGGGCCTGCCTGGATCGGATCCAAATCTGAAATTCAACCGTCCGCCGAACGTGAAGGGTTACGTCCGATGCTAGGCTTTGTCCCAAAACATCAGCCGCATGGCGCGAGCCTGCGGTTTTTAGTGTGGGATGCGTGAAGAAACCGCAGGCTAGCGCCAGGCGGCTGATCTCCTTTGCACGCTACATTGTGTTTTGGGACATTGTATTTTGGGACATTGTGTTTTGGGACAAAGCCTGGGGAACAGGGTGGCGTGATGCCACTTGCGGTGCCCGCGGGAATGATCGAAAGTAATTGCGGAACTTATCCCCAAGATAGCAGGAGCTTGAATGAATTGAACGGCGCATTGGGTCGGCTTCGTCGCATTCTCCTCCTGGCGGGCGCGCCAACCTGGCTTGGGCTGTGTTTCGGTTGGTTGGCTTGGATGCATTCGCCCTGGGGATTGGCACAATCCCGCTTGGACCAGATTCGCGAGCGCGGGACGCTGATCTGGGGGGGCGACCAGGAAGGGGGCGCTCCGTACGTCTACCCGAACCCCGATGCCCCGACCCAACTCGTGGGATTCGAGGTCGAACTGGCGGCGCTGATCGCGAAGCATTTGGGCGTACGCGCTCAATTTGCCCAAGGGCAATGGGACAAGCTTCCCAATATGCTCGATCGCGGCGATATGGATGTCGTGATCAACGGGTACGAATGGTTGCCCCAGCGAGCCGAAGGGTACGGGATGTCGATCCCGTATTACATCTACGAACTGCAGTTGCTGGGGCGGAAAGGAGATACCACCCTCCGTTCGTGGGCGGATGTGGAGAACCCTCCCGACGGACGTCCCAAGCGGATCGGTGTCCTGAGCGGGTCCGCGGCCCACGATTACTTGGAGAAGTATTTCTCCGGCCGCGTCGAAATCGTCTTGTTCGACGGAGCGGTCGACGCCATCCGCGCGACAGAATTGGGCGCCGATGGACTCGATGCGAATTTGCAGGACCTTCCGGCTTGGGTGTTTTTGCAGAACGACTTCCCGGAGAGCGAACCGATCGGTGTGCCGGTCGGCCGCGGCTATTACATCGTGCTGACTCGAAAGAATGATCGCGAGCTGCTGGCGGCGGTCAACCAGGCGATCTTGTCGGGACTGCGCGATGGACGCATTCGCCAAATCCTGGGGAAGTACGGCCTGTGGAACGCCACGCAGTCCAATCGCGGACTGGAGGTCGCTGAAGACGATTCGTTTGTCGGCGATCGGTACGTCGATAGCGGAGGTGGAGTCGACGAGCGGACGGTTTTCCGCGGGGTCCGCGGTTGGCAGGTGCTGCAGCAACGCGGATGGCTGTTGCTGCAGGCCGCCGGCGTGACGGTGGTGCTGGCGGTTTGTTCGATGCCGCTGGCGGTGTTGATTGGGTTGATCGCCGCGCTCGTCAAATTGTACGGTCCGCGATCGCTCGCCTGGCTGGCGGGCCTTTACATCGAAATCATCCGGGGTACGCCGTTGGTGTTGCAACTCTACGTGATTTTCTTTTTGTTGCCGGAAGTCGGCTTGTCGATCAATGCGTTTTGGGCGGCGGTGATTGGGCTGGCGATCAACTACTCGGCCTACGAAGCGGAGATCTACCGAGCCGGGCTGCAGTCGATCCCCCGCGGTCAGTTGGAGGCCGCGGCCGCCTTGGGGATGTCCCAGTCATTGACGTTGCGGCGCGTCGTGATCCCACAGGCAACGCGATTGGTGATTCCCCCCATGACCAACGACTTCATCGCGCTCTTCAAAGACACCGCGGTCTGCTCCGTGATCACCGTCGTCGAACTGAGCAAGCAATACTCCATCCACGCCCGCAGCACCGGGGCGATCGTCGAGTTGGGAATCCTCACAGCGGTGTTGTATCTGGCGATGAGCTATCCCTTGTCGATTGTGGCCCGCCGGCTGGAGTCCCAACTCATGCCGGAGCGACGGCGATGATCTCGATCCGAAAACTCAGCAAGAGTTACGAAGGGCATCCGGTACTCCGCGACGTCACGTTGGAAGTTGCCAAAGGGGAAGTCTGCGTTTTGTTGGGTCCCTCCGGGGGTGGAAAAAGCACCTTGCTCCGGACGATCAACGGCCTGGAGACGTTTGACGCCGGTTCGATCCGGGTCGACGAGGTGGAACTGCTCCCGGCACAGGATCGACAGCGGGACGTGGCGATCGCGGCGATCCGTCGCCGCGTCGGGATGGTCTTTCAACAGTTCAACTTGTTTCCCCACCGCAGCGTGTTGGAAAATGTGATCGAAGGCCCGCTGCATGTCTTGCGGCGGCCGCGCGACCAGGCGGTCGCGACCGCGAGGCAGTTGCTGAGCCGCGTCGGACTGGCGAATAAGGAATCCGCCCGTCCCGCGTCGCTCTCGGGAGGACAGCAGCAACGGGTGGCGATCGCGCGGGCCCTGGCGATGGACCCCGAAGCGATTTTGTTCGACGAGCCGACCAGCGCCCTCGACCCCCGCACGACCGGCGAAGTCATTTCGGTGATGCAAGATCTGGCCGCCGATCACCAAACCATGATCGTCGTCACCCACGCGATGGGATTCGCCCGCAAGGTCGCCCACCGCGTCCACGTCCTCCACGCCGGAACGATCGCCGAGTCAGGTCCGCCCGAGCAGATCTTTGAGAACCCCCAGCAATCGGTCACTCGCGAATTCCTGGCGGCCGCCCTCCACTCCGGTTGAGTCAACGTTCCTTCACGGTTTCGTTCGGTGGCTTAACCGTCAACCGCAGGCGCACCATTGGAAGTTGCACGTTCCATACCAGCACGCGGGAGTAGGCGATAGAATTCGGTCCCCCCGCACGTCTCCCGGAACATCACTTCGCGTGCACATGAAATCTGCCGCCTGGCGCAAGCCTGCGGTTTCCTCAGGCATCCAACACCGGAAACCGAAGGCATGGACCTGATGGATGGCCAATAACATCGCCCGAGGTGTCGTGACGCAATAAGCATTGGCCGCGGCTACCGGATTCGTTTGCGTCAACGCCGCCGAAGTACCGCATCGATTTCGGATGGACGTGACCGACCATCGAGGACCGCGACGACTTCAACGCTGGTCGCGCTCAATCGGTAATAAATCAGAAATGGGTGACGAGTCCCGATTTTCCGATGGTATCCGAAGTGCGTCTCATGGATTCCAGCCGTCTCGCTCAGCGACTCAATGTCGTCAAAGATTCGTTGGAAAAAGTAGTCGCCAGCGCCATAACTTTGCCGATCATAGAATGCCACGCCTTCGGCGATGTCCAAATGCGCCTCATTGCGAATTTCGACGTTCATCGACTATCCGCTTTACTGCAATCTTAGACTCGGCAACAGACATCGATGGTTCGCCACTAGGGTTTGCTGTACGGTACGCAAGCACCTCACCGTGCCACGCAGGAGAGTCCAGTGCTCGCGCTTCAGCGGCCAAGCGTTGCCAAAGAAGTTCAAAGGCGACCCGCTGTTGCTCAGGGTTCAGTGCGTCAATGAATGCTTCAATGTCCATAGGTCGTCTCCACGTCGTCATTGTACTCCTTCAAGCGTCCCTGTCGACGCATCGTCGAAGCAGCAACCCCAGCGGACGAATGTCAGCGGTAACGACGACGCCGCCAAAAAAAGTTGATACCGGCAGATTCCTGGACAGGTACAAACCGATCTGGAGCAGCATCAGGACGTTTTCAGATCCGTGGAAACGTGCTTGTACACACCCCGCCCGCGTTATTCCGGGAAGTGCGGCGTCATGCCCAAATGCTTCGCCAGGAACGCCCATTGGTCGGCGATCTCTTCGATTTGCTTCGACGTTGGCTTGCCCGCACCGTGACCGGCACTGGTTTCGATCCGGATCATGACCGGGGCCGACCCGGCTTGGGCTTCTTGGATCCGTGCTGCGAACTTGAAGCTGTGGCCTGGGACCACCCGGTCGTCGGTATCGGCGGTTGTGACCAGCGTCGGGGGATACGCCGTCCCATTCCGCAAATTGTGGTACGGCGAGTACGCCAACAGCGCTTTGAACTCGGATTCGCTTTCGTCCGCCGAACCGTAATCGTCAGTCCAGTAGCGACCGGCGGTGAACTTCTGGAATCGCAGCATATCCATCACGCCGACGGCGGGGAGGCACGCCCCGAACAGGTCGGGACGCTGGGTCAGACAGGCGCCGACCAGCAGACCGCCGTTGCTCCCCCCTTGAATCGCCAGGTGTTGGGGCGAGGTGTATTGGTTCTCGACCAACCACTCGCCGGCGGCGATGAAGTCGTCGAACACATTTTGTTTCCGCGTCTTGATTCCGGCCTGATGCCAATCCTCGCCGTACTCGCCGCCGCCGCGCAGATTCGGCATTGCGAAGACCCCGCCCATTTCCATCCACTGCAAGCGCGAGATCGAAAACGTGGGGGTCAACGAGACACCGAACCCGCCGTAACCGTAGAGCAGCGTCGGATTCTTGCCGTCGAGTTCGATCCCCTTCTTGTGACAAAGGAACATCGGCACTCGCGTCCCATCCTTGCTGTGGAAGAAGACCTGTTTGACCTCGTAGTCGGCCGGATCGAAGTCGACTTGCGCGGTGCGGAGCAGCGTGCTCTCGCTGCTCTTCAGGTCATAGCGATAGGTCTGCGGCGGCGTGTTGAAGCTGGAGAACGAGTAAAACGTTTCGTCGTGGTCGCGCCGTCCGCCGAAACCTCCCGCCGAGCCGATCCCTGGCAGCTCGACGTCGCGGAGATACTGGCCGTCCAACGCGAACAACTTGACCAGCGATTTGGCATCCTGCAGGTACTCGGCAAAAAAGGTATCCCCGACCAGGCTCACGCTCTGCAGAGTCTCCTCCGCCTCGGGGATGATCCGCCGCCAGGCCGCCTGCTCCGGGTGGTTGACGTTGATCGCGACCACCGATTTGCGGGGCGTTTGCCAATCGGTCATGAAGTAAAGGGTGTCCCCGTCGTTGCCAACGAAAGCGAACTCGTGGTCAAAATTGTCGATCAAGTCGACGAACGGACGGTCGGCGCCCTCCAGCCGCTGGTATTTGATCCGGTACTTGTTGGCGGTTCCGACGTGGATTGTCACGATCAGGAACTTTCCGTCTTCGGTGACGGCAGGACTGAAACCCCATTTCGGCTCGTCGGGCGCTTCCAACACAAGGCGATCGTCCGCTTGCGGGTCCCCCAGCCGGTGGTAGTAAATCTTCTGATTGAAATTCAGACTCTGGAATTCCTCCCCTTCTTGAACCTCGGGGAAGCGGCTGTAGTAGAAGCCGGTTTCGTCATGCGACCACTGCACGCCGCCGAACTTGATCCAGCGAATTTCATCGTCCAGGATCTTGCCGCTCTCGATTTCCATCACGCGCCAAATCTGCCAGTCCGAGCCTTTGTCGGCCCGGCCAAAGGCGACCAACTTGCCATTCTCCGTGAACTGCAACCCGGTCAGCGCTGCGACGCCTTCGGCAGACCATTCGTTCGGATCGAGCAACACAACCGGTTCGGCGTCCAGGCGATCTTGCCGATAGACCACCGACTGATTTTGCAGGCCATCGTTCTTCGAAAAGTAATACCGCCCTCCCGCTTTGAACGGCGCCGAATACTTCTCGTAATTCCAAAGCTTCGTCAGACGCTGTTCGATCGCGTCTCGGTAGGGAAGTTTTTTCAAGTAGCCAAAGGTGACTTCGTTCTGCCGCGTCACCCAATCGGCGACGTCGCTCGATTCGCGGACATCCGTCTCCAGCCAGCGGTAGGGGTCGGGAACGGCAACGCCAAAGATCTCCTCCACCACAGTTTCCCGTTTGGTTTCAGGGTATTGAAATACGTCGTCCTGCGCCACAACCATTCCGGGAATCACCATGAACGTACCAAGACACCAGCGAACCATCTTATCGAACATCACGTCAAACTCCGTGCGTATGAAAAGTCGGAAAACTCGATCGAAGGCAGCGCCGCTTCCATTCTGAAATCCTCAGAGTGCATTGGTTGCCGCCAGCGGTTTTTCCTTGTGCGTGTCGGGGGACTGGGCCGTACGCGCCGGGCGTTGCCGGCTCGACCGGATTGTAACACACGCATGGCCACTGCCGGATCGCTGGCCCTCCCGCGGATTATGGATCCCGAGGCGCGCGGTCATCGCCGGAACGCATCGTCGAGACCGGTGGGGCCGAGCCCTCATGGCGGCACGAAATCAACTACAATTTTCGCTTGACGCGGAACGGCATCGCTCCGGAAACCGCTCGGGGAGTGGTGCAAGGAACACTGGGAGAGCTCGCGATGAAAATGGCGCTGCACTGGCGAATCTTGATCGGGATGGCGGCCGGGATCGCCTTCGGCGTGCTGGCGGCGGTACTGGGTTGGCAGTCCTTCGTGACCAATTTCATCAAGCCGTTCGGAACGATCTTCATCAACCTGCTCAAGTTGATCGCGGTTCCCTTGGTGATCGGATCGCTGGTCAAAGGAGTTTCCGACCTGAAGGATCTCTCGCGCCTCTCCTCGCTGGGCTGGAGAACCTTTGCCTTATACATCTCGACCACCGTTCTGGCGATCACCATCGGTCTATTGGTTGTCAATATCATCCAACCCGGCAAAAGCATTTCCGCGGAAACCAAGCAAACGTTGTTGGCCAGCTCGACCAACGTGGAGAAAGCCGAGTCGATCAAGAGCAGCGCCGCGCAACAACAGGGGAAGGGCTGGCTGCAGCCCTTGGTCGATATCGTTCCCGAGAACATCTTCGCCGCGACGACCAGCAACGCCAATATGCTGCAAGTCATCTTCTTTGCCGTGTTTTTCGGGGTCGGGTTGATGCTGGTCAAGCCGGAGATCGGGCAGCCGGTCAAAGCGTCTTTCGACGGGGTCAACGAAGTGATTCTCAAGTTGATCGATCTGATCATGCTGGCGGCTCCGCTGGGAGTCTTCGCGTTGCTGGCAGCCCTGATCGCCGAGACCCAGGATTGGGGAATCTTCCGCGCTTTGGCCTGGTACGGTCTCAGCGTACTGATCGGCCTGAGCCTGATGCTCTTGGTCGTCTATCCGACCCTGGTGCGGCTCTTCACCGGGAGAGGCATTGCATTTTTCTTCCGTGGCATCGCCCCTGCTCAGTTGCTGGCCTTCTCCACCAGTTCCAGCGCGGCAACTCTTCCGGTCACGATGGAACGTGTGGAAGAGCACCTGGGGGTCGAACGGGAAGTGACGAGTTTCGTCTTGCCACTGGGGGCGACGATCAACATGGACGGCACCAGCTTGTATCAGGCGGTAGCGGCTGTGTTCATCGCCCAGGCGCTCAGCGACACCAGTTCTCTTCCCGACCTAAACCAGCAGTTGACGATCATCCTGACGGCCACCTTGGCTTCGATCGGCACGGCGGCGGTGCCTGGCGCCGGGATGGTAATGCTGGTCATCGTGCTGGGGGCGATCGGCGTCCCCGAGGCGGGGCTGGCACTGATCTTCGCGATCGATCGGATCTTGGATATGTGCCGGACGGTGGTCAACGTCACGGGCGACGCGACCGTCTCGATGGTCGTCGCCAAAAGCGTCGGCAAGTTGCACGAGCCGCGAGTGCACGAGTGGTCGGAGGATTACCACCCGGAAGGCGAGAACCGAACCGCCTAAGAGTTTCTTTCAATCCTCGGCGGCTCCCCCACCCTGCCGCTCCCCAAAAAAGTTCGTGCAACACTTAGTGCAGAGCACTTGGCGCAGAACATTTGGCGCAGAACATTTAGTGCAGGGCGTTTGGTGGAAGACACAAGTGCAGCCCACAAGTGCAGCCCACAATTGCAGAACACCCGGTGCAGGGCGAATCACCTACCTATTTCACTCTCCCCCGTCTTCGGGGGAGAGTCGCACGCATGGATGCGGGGGGAGTGGGGGCCGCAGTTTGCCGGCGCCATGGAGCGCGCCATGGGCCCTCCCCGGCCGCTTCGTGCGGCCGACCCTCCCGCGGGCTCACGACAAACCTCAC
>JBGSLW010000375.1:0-32077 GCA_041740495.1 Pirellulaceae bacterium | reverse complement strand
CCCCCGCGTCGTGCCTTCCCCCGCGTCGTGCCTTCCCCCGCGTCGTGCCCCCCCCGGCGTCGAAATCAATCCTAGCCCCCCCCAATCTGCCAGCATTCTGCTCCCCGAAAATTCGCATCGGCCCTGACTTTGCCACGATTTCAGCTAAAATTCACAGAAATGCGGCTGGGGGCTGTAAGAAAATCGTGGCCCGATCGTTATCAGGACGGGTCCCGCGGTTGGCGCGCTGCGCGGAACTTCTGCGCAGACCAGGCAGTGTGCGTGCAACGAAGTTCTATGCGGCCATGAATTCGCCGTGCGGCCATGAATTCGCCGTGCGGCCATGGCGGAAGACGATTGCATTGGACCAGGCATCGGTAGGTATCGGTTTTATTTGAGGACTCGAATCATGACTCGACGAAATTTGTGGTGGCTTTGCTGTTTGTGGATGGCGATGCCGGCGTGGGGAATCCAGGACGAAGCACCTGCGGTCGATGCGCCCGCGGCTGCCGTGCAGCAGGAAGGGCAAATGGTGATCGCGGCGGCCAGCGACGACGGGGGCGAAGTGCAGATGTCGGCAATCACCTTCTCCTCCGACGGAGACGGGGCCAATGTATTCAGTTTCGCCGCCCCGGTCGCCGGGATGGCCTTTGGAAGCTCGATGGGGGACATGTCGCAGTTTTTGGTGAACGATCCAGACGTGCAATCGGAAATCGAGGCGACCGATGAACAACTGGAGCAGATCCGCCAGATGAACAATGAATTCGGAAAAGAGATGAAATCGAAAATCGACGCCACGATGCGCGGTCCCGACGCGAATCGGGGTGATCTGGGTGCGGTGATCTCGGAGATCCAGCGCCGGCAATCCGAACGGTTGGGCGAGATTCTGGTCCCCCATCAACTCGATCGGCTCAAACAAATTTCGTTCCAGCGCAACGAAAAGTTTGCTGGTGCTTCCGGCGCGCTGCTAGGGAAGGAGATCGCCGAGAAGTTGGGGATCGACGACGAGCAGAAAGAGAAAATCAAAACTCGGGCCGCGGAGCTGAAAAAGGAATTCGACGCCAAGGTCGAAGAACTCAAGGAGAAGATGCGGACCGAATTGTTGGACGAGTTGACCGGTGAACAGCGTGAGCAACTTGCCGAACTGCGCGGCGAGACGTTTGAATTCAAAGAACCCGAGATGCCGCGTCTGCGGAAGTCCGGCCGACGAGCTCGAATCGAGCCCGGCAATCAGGACAACTGAGCCGGATCCGGACACGACCTCCGCCCAACCATCAACCCCCAACCCCGGCGCACCCGCCGGGGTTTTCTTTCGTCGCACGACTCGCCGAGTCGTGACGCCCACCGCCCACTGCGCTCTGCCCACCGCCCACCGCGCTCTGCCCACCGCCCAATCGGCTAGTCTTCTTGATTGACGTGCACGATCTGCCGCAGGTACTCGGCCAAGCGGGCTTGGATATCCAGCAGATATTGCCATTGTCGCAATTCGAACCGGTAGATCTGTCCATTCGGTTCCGGATCGGCGTGCGCGATCAAGTTGCGCATGCGCATATGGACGTATTCGAGAACTTCTGAGAGTTGGGCGGCTTGCGCCGGGCTGAGCCGCGCGGGCAATTTGGGAGGATCGAGCTCGAGTAATTCGAGTTGGTAATTGGCATCGTCCTTCCAATTGGTGGGGAGAGCGATATCGCTTTCGGCCATGTGCTCCCGGGAGCGCGGTTGCGGTTTCTTGGCAGGTTCACGCCGCGAGGACTCGTAGGGGGACGATTTCCCATGCGACGATTCGTGCTCGACCGCGCCCGGCTTGCTTGAACCCAAGCGGCGATTGATCTCGTCGCGCGTCCCGAAGATCAGTGTGCTGCGGCCGACCGAGATCACATCGCCCGGGCGAAGAATTCGCAGACGAGCTTCCTCGCCGTTGACTTTGGTGCCGTTGGTGCTCTCCAGATCGGTCAGGACGAGCTGCCCTTGGTCGTTTTGGATCCGCAGGTGAAAACGGCTCACCCGTTCGTCGTTGAGTTGGATCGAATTCCCTTCCTCCCGGCCGATCGTCACGGGCGCGGCGAGATCGCGAAAGACTCGGCCGCGGTCGGCGCCTTCGACGATACGGAGCGTGACAGGGTTCATGCAGCGGGGGAGCCTGGGGCGGATCGAAACAGCCGCAGGCAGAATCGGCGGCCGGTCGCTGCCATATTCTAATCCCCTGCGGGGCGCGAATCGATTGCGAAAGCTGTTTTTTTGCATTTTTTGCCGGTCGCAAAGGCCGCCTGGGACCGCGAATCCAAACGGGCCGTCGGATCGCGAAACCCGCCCGCCGCGACATCTTCCCCAATCCTCGCTCCCCCGTATAATCGACTCCACGCGTCCGTAGCTCAATTGGATAGAGCATCAGTCTTCGGAACTGAGGGTTACAGGTTCGAGTCCTGTCGGGCGTGCTTGTCTCATCCTGCGAACTATCGCGCTCTCTAGTTGATAAGTGGCTGCTTGTTACAACGCCGATTGCTTCCGACCCACCGAACCCGACCTCAAACTACCCGACCGCAGGGTTGATAGCGGGGGCAGAATCGGATTTGACGGTCAAAGTCCAGAAGGAGAATCGCGTGTCGGGTTGAGACGCTCAAACTAAGGGGTTACCGGCTCAATTCGGTGGATGCTTGCCAACGGTGACCCAAAGCGATCGGACCTCAACCAATTGCGGTCGATTCATGCGCAAAAGGTTGACCATAGCGACACCTATCTCAGTCAACCCGACAATCACCGTACCGTTCACTGACCAATCAAAGTGAGCAAGCCAGCTATCGCGCTGAGGGTGGAACAATCGCGTCTCGGTTCCTTCATCGGTGAGCCCAATGACACGATTGGCTCTTGGGTGCCAACGCCATGTCCGCTAATGCCGTCAATCCCTCGGTGGTAACCATTAGGCTTACTTCATCTGGCATTTGGCATGACTCCTATTTGGGAAAGTAGTTCATAATCATACGAATTTAGAGCAGCCGGTTCCACACGAGCATTATCGCTGGCAGCCGAGTAACGATGCAGAATCCGATAATTTAGCTAGCTGGACAGCGTTATTGCCTTCGTCAATTCTCGCCACAATTGCCGTTGCTTGGTCCAGTCGAGTGTTTTTGCGATTGGGCGGAGGTCGGCTTCTTTGATTACGTCGCGGCCTTGAGTGGTTCTGGGCAGAAATAGGATCTCTTCTGCTGTCAATTACCGGCACCGCCCATCGAAGTATCTCAACCCACTGCACCGCCCCCCCGGAATCGATTCATTGAAGGCTTTTGACCAGTGCCTGGCAGGCGGCGTGCTGACTGGCGACGACCTTGCTCTTGGTATCAAAGGTATTCTGCGTGACCTGTTCTTGAGTCGCCATCGTCGTGGTCACGATATCGACGAGCGCCGATTGCGCGACGGATAGCTTCTCTTCGGTCGATCGCACCAACGCGGCCATTTCGGGTCCGCCCCCCTCCTTGAGGCAATCGAGCATGTTGCGAATGAGTTTGATGCGACGGAGATAAGCGAGCGTCTCGTTGTCGGCCGTCGCGTCGCGCAACACGTGTTTGAACAACGGTACTTGCTCGAGCGCCCGGACATGGGCGATCGAATCCTCCAGCAGCAGGGTCAACAAAAACCTCATGGGCTAGAGGGAAAAGAGATAGGTTCTCGAAAGAAATCTAGTTTTTCCCGGGTGGGAGAAACCACATCCGGGTCAGCGTTCACGGGGCGAACAACAGCAGGGTTCACTTTGAGGGGGTCAGACCCATTTTTCGGAGTTGGCGTCCATTACAGATTGCCCTTTCAGGCCGAAAAATGCGTCAGACCCCCGGCGCGTGAACGGTTACCATCCGGAAACACGATTTTCGGCCGCATGCTAATATGAAGTTCTCGAACTAGCATTAAGAAATATTAGGAGAACTCGCTGTCCATGATCATTCCGAAAAACCTAGGCAAGTTGGTTTCGATGTTGGTCGCGATGACGGTGTGTTGCGGGGCAGCCCGCTGCACGGTCGCCGACGAGGCCCGTCTGTTGCGGCAGCCGACGATCAGCGCGTCGCACATTGCCTTTGCCTATGGCGGTGACTTGTGGGTGGTCGAGCGATCTGGCGGGTTGGCTCGGAGGCTGACCAGCACCGCGGCGGTTGAGAGCCATCCGCATTTTTCGCCCGACGGCAAGTCGATTGCCTTTACATCCAACCGCAGCGGCCGCGAGGCGGTTTACGTCGTCTCGACCGATGGGGGCGCTCCGCGGCGTTTGACCTGGTACCCAGCCGATTCGACCGCTCGCGGCTGGACCCCGGATGGCGCTCGCATTCTGTATTCGTCCGAACGAAGCACCGCGCCGGTGGGATATGGCCGGCTGTGGACGGTTGCCGCCGCCGGCGGCCCCAGCGAGTTGTTGCCGGCGCCGTTCGGCAAAGACGCATCGTACTCCAGCAGCGGGCGGCGGATCGTGGTCGAACCCGCCACGCGTTGGGATGTCGAATGGCGACATTACCGCGGCGGGCAGAATCGTCCGCTCCAGATCCTGAACCTGGACAACTTGGAAGAAACCGCGCTCCCTTTCGAGAACACGGTGGATGTGCAACCGGTCTGGCTAGGGGAGAAAGTCTATTTCCTATCGGACCGCGATTGGACCATGAACATCTGGTCGTGCCAGCCCGAAACGCTGCAGTTGGAACAAGTCACTCGGTTCGAGGGGGCGGACATCAAGTCGTTGGATGGCTTGGGCGACACGTTGGTCTTTGAGCGAGAGGGGTATCTGAATACGTGGAATCTGGCGAGCGGGCAAACACAGCAAATTCACGTGGAAGTTGCCGGGGATTTCCCCTGGTCGGAGCCGCGGTGGGAAGACGTCGGCTCCAAGATCGAATCGTCATCGCTCTCTCCGACCGGCAAACGCGCCTTGTTCGAAGCCCGCGGCGAGATCTTCACCGTCCCAGTCGAGAAAGGCCATCCCCGCAACCTGACCCGGAGCTCGGGGAGCGCCGACCGCACCCCGCTCTGGTCTCCCCAAGGGACGGAAATCGCGTTCATCTCGGATTCGGGCGACGGCTATTCCCTGCAAATCGTCGATCAAGAGGGTTTGTCCAGCCCGCGGCGTGTTGACTTGGGGGATTCCAAAATGATTTGGCAGCCGACCTGGTCTCCCGACGGGTCGCGCATCGCCTTCGTCGATCAAGATGTCCGAGTCCGCGTGTTGTGCCTGGCGTCCGGCGAGATCACCACGATCGATACCGGCGGAACGAATATCGAGCGGGAATCGATGGGGCTGACTTGGGCTCCCGATTCGAAATGGCTGGCGTACGCCAAATCGTTTCCCAACAACTATCGGCGGCTCGTGGTCTGGTCGCGGGAGTCGGGTGAACTGCACACCGTGACCGATTCGATGGCAGATGCGTTCTCTCCAGCCTGGAGTCGGAACGGGAAGCACCTGTACTTTTTAGCCAGCACCAATCTCGGCTTGGGTTCGGGATGGGCCAATACCAGTTCGATGGAGTCCAAACCGGATTACGGCGTGTACACGATCCTATTGAGCTCGGAGGAGGCCAGCCCCCTCGCGCCTGAGAGTGATGAAGAAGGGAAGGACGAAGAGGAATCCGACAAGTCGGAGAAGTCCGACAAGTCTGACGCATCCGACAAGTCGGACCCATCCGACAAGTCTGACGCGTCTGACCCGTCCGACACGTCTGACACGTCTGACACGTCCGACACGTCCGACCCCAAAAAAGAAAAGCCCGTTGAGGTCAAAATCGATTGGGAGGGGCTGGAACGGCGGACGTTGCCCTTGCCGATTCCGGTGGCGCGGCATCGCCAGGTGTTGGCCGGCCCCGATGGTTCATTGTTCGTCGGGGAAGGCGAGGGGAACCTCACGCTGCACAAATTCGAATTCAAGGAGCGAAAGGTCAGCAAATTCCTGAGCGAAGTGCGAAGTCTGTCGATCTCCCACGATGGAAAGAAACTGCTTTATCGGGCGGGGAACGATTGGAAAGTGACCGGGACCGATGCGCCCCCCGGGGAGGGAAAGGGCGATGGGAAAGGAACGCTCAAAGTCGATCTGGCGATGCAGTTGGATCGCCGCGCGGAATGGGAGCAGATGTTCCGCGAATCCTGGCGTTACTTGCGAGACTTTTTTTACGATCCGCAGACCCACGGTCGCGATTGGGATGTGGTGCGGGAGCGGTACGCACCGCTGTTGCCTCACATTCGGCATCGCGCGGATTTGAACTACGTGATGGACCAGATGAGCGGCGAATTGTCGGTCGGGCACAGTTTTGTGTTCGGCGGCGACCTCCCCCAAGTGGAGAACAAATCGCGCGTCGGAGTATTGGGCGCCGACCTGGAGTCTCAGGACGGGCGCTGGCGGCTGGTTCGGATTTATACCTACGAAAGCTGGAATCCCAGTTTGCGTGCGCCGCTGGATCGGGCCGGACTGAGGGCCAAGGTCGGAGACTACTTGCTGGCCGTCAACGGCGTGGAGCTGACGGCGGGGGACGACCCTTATCGCCTGTTGGATGGGACGGCGGATCGGCAGACGGTGTTGCACTTCAACGACAAACCGACGATGGAGGGGGCGTGGAGCGAAGTGGTCGAACCGACTCCCGACGAACAGGGGTTGAGGCAGCGGGCGTGGGTGGAGGACAACCGCCGCCGCGTCGACGAACTTTCGGAGGGAAAGCTGGCCTATGTTTGGGTGCCGAACACCGGCGGACCGGGCGTGGTCTCTTTCAACCGTTACTATTTCGCACAACAGGATAAACAGGGCGCGGTGATCGACGAGCGATTCAACGGGGGTGGGCTGTTGGACGACTACATGGTCGACTTGATGACGCGGCAACTCCGCGCCGCCGTCACCAACGAGGCTCCCCAGGGACGACCGTTCCGCTTGCCGGCGGGGATCCTGGGTCCGAAGGTACTGTTGATCAACGAGTTCGCTGGATCGGGGGGAGACTTTTTTCCGTGGGTCTTCCGCCAGCAGCAAGCTGGGCCGCTCCTCGGAACTCGGACGTGGGGGGGCCTGGTCAAGTCGTCGGTGCACTACGCACTCGTCGACGGCGGGGCCTTGACCGCCCCAGACAACGCCGTGTTCGATCCGATCCACAAGGCGTGGATCGGGGAGAATCGTGGGATCGCGCCGGACATCGAAGTCGTCGTGGATGCCAAGTCGCTGGCGGAAGGGCGCGATCCTCAATTGGAACGGGGGGTCCGCGAGGTCCTGCGGTTGCTGGAGCAGAATCCTCCGCCCGCCGTGGAGCGCCCCGAGTACCCGCGTCCTACGGTTCGGTGAGCAGACGATTCGGTGAGAACCCCGTGTGGTAGGAACTTGCCGTGAACGATCCGCATGCAATCTTGGGGATTTCGCGCGACGCATCTGCGGAGGAAATTCGCCGCGCCTATCGGCGCCAGGCCATGCGGCACCATCCGGACGCGGGAGGGGATCGCCGAGCCTTTGCAGAGATCCTCAGTGCGTACGAACGGTTGGGGGGAAAAGTATCGCAGCGGGATGCTGCGGCTCGCACCACCTCGGCCACGGAAGGAGAATCTCGACCGCGTCCGCCGCCAACGGACTCGTGCCCCCAAGTGAGTCCTGATCCGTCAGGTCGCCGCACCCGTCGTCGCGGCCCGCGGCGTCGCCATCGGCGGTATAGCGCGTGGCGGATTATCCCTGAATCGTATTCGGCCGCGCGTTTTCCGCGACGTCCACACCAGGAGACGGCACCGACTTGGCTTGAACGATTGGTCGCAGTCGCGATTTGGATTGGATTCTTGGCGGTGATATGCCTGGTAATGTGGCTGATTCTGCAAGCCAACTTCGTTCGGCGATTTCCGCCGGACAAACAGCCGTTTCCCCCACCCCAGTACGTGCCTCCACGCTACCTCGATTTGGGGCCAGATACGATCTGAGGCCAACGCGTTGGCTGGGTGTAGCCGTTGCACTGAATTGAAACAACGGCTCGATGGGATGAGAATGGGGGAGGCGTTTGGATTGAGCTTCCCGCGAACAGGTGAGGAATGAGAACGACAAAGAGTTGGGTTGGCGGCATGGCAGGTTGGGTTGCGGGGAAGATAATGCGGGGGAGCGCGACGCGGGGGATCGCGACGCGGAGCGTCGCGCCACTCTTGGTTTGCTTGGCGGTTGGCGTGGCGAGCGGCCAGGAGTTGCTTCAGGAGTATCGCGTAGGGACGGCGCGGATCGACGTGACGCCGGATTATCCGGTGCGGCTCAATGGTTTCGGGTCGCGCCGCGACGAATCGAGCGGCGTCGCGCAGCGAATCTGGGCCAAGGCGCTGGCGATCAGTCACGGAGATGCCCACCCGGTCGTATTGGTCGCGCTCGACAACCTGGGGATCCGCGAGCCGATGGTCGAACAGGTCGCTGCACAACTGCGCGAGCGGTACGGACTCCCCCGCGAAAACCTGGCGATCACATTCACGCATACGCATTGTGCCCCGAAGGTGAACGGCGCATCGAACACGATCTTTTCCACCGCGATTCCCGCGGAGCACCAGGTCCACATCGACCGATACACGCAGGAGTTAACCGAGGCGCTGGTGCGAGTCACCTGCGAGGCGATCGAG
The DNA here is from genome assembly GCA_041740495.1 of Pirellulaceae bacterium. Taxonomy (GTDB): domain Bacteria; phylum Planctomycetota; class Planctomycetia; order Pirellulales; family Pirellulaceae; genus JANMEB01. Next base: position 23,521 of record JBGSLW010000375.1, on the reverse strand, counting down.
CAGCGGCAGCCGGCGACTTTGCACTGGGGGGTGGGGAAAGTCGGGTTTGCAGCCAACCGGCGGACTCCCGGGGGGCCAGTCGATCATGACTTGCCGACATTGATTGTTCGCGACCTGCAGGGGGGCATTCGCGCGGTTTGGGCGACGTATGCCTGCCACTGCGTGACGCTGTCCTTCAACGAAATCAGCGGCGATTGGGCAGGGTACGCCCAGGAGCACCTGGAGCGGCAGTTCCCTGACAGTCTTGCTTTGATTTCGATCGGTTGCGGATCGGACTCCAATCCCGACCCGCGGGGCAACGGCAGCGATGTCGAGTTGGCCTCGCGGCAGGGTCTGGAAGTCGCGCGGGAGGTTCAGCGGTTGATCGAGTCGCCATCGCGGCCGATCCGTGGCGCGATCTCCGCGCAGCTTTCCCATATCGACCTGCCGCTGGAGGAGCCGCCGACGCGGGAGGCTCTGGAGCAATTGCAAAGGGCGGGCGGCCCGGCCGGCTTCAACGCCGAAGCGCAACTGGCCCGGCTGGATCGCGGAGAAGAACTGTTGCGCGCGATCCACTATCCGATCCAATCGGTCACGTGGGGAGAGGACCTGCATTGCGTCTTGTTGGGGGGGGAAGTCTGCGTCGACTACGCGTTAGCGCTAAAACAACAGCTCGATCGCCAGCGGTTGTGGCTCCACGGCTACTCGAATGATTTCTGCAGCTACATTCCCAGCGAGCGTCTGGTGCGCGAGGGTGGGTACGGCGGCGGCGGGGAGGTGGTGTACTTCGATTTGCCCGGCACGCTGCGTCCCGGCTTGGAGCAGACGATTCTGCAGGAGGTCTTGCGGCAGACGCCGGAGGCGTTCCGCGTGCCGGCCGGAACGCAGGGGATCGCGCCGCAAACGCCGGAGGATTCGCTATTGCGGATGGTCACCGACCCGCGGTTCCGTGTGGAATTGGCGGCGGCTGAACCGTTGGTGGCCGACCCGGTCGCGATCGACTTCGGACCGGATGGCCGCCTGTGGGTGGTTCAGATGCCCGATTACTCGCGGGGGATGCAGGAGGACTTCCAGCCATCCGGGGTGGTGCGCGTCTTGAGCGACGCCGACCGCGATGGGCGGTTTGATTCCGCGAGTGACTTTCTGGACGGGTTGCGCTTTCCCACCGACGTCAAGGTCTGGCGGGATGGGATCTTGGTTTGCGATGCGCCGAACATTCTGTTTGCGGCGGATCGAGATGGCGATGGCAAGGCCGAAGTGCGGGAGATTGTGGTCAGCGGTTTTGCGACGCACAATCCGCACGCGCGTGTCAACAGTTTGCGGTGGGGACTGGATGGATGGCTGTACGGTTCGGGCGGCCTGTTCGGCGGTGAACTCCAGTTGGCAAGCGGGCCGGTCGTGGACGCGCGCAACCGCGACTTTCGGTTTGATCTGGGGCGGGGCCGCCTGGAGGCGGTGACCGGCGCCACGCAACAAGGTCGCACCAGGGATGATTGGGATCAGTGGTTCGGTTGCACGAATAGTGCTTTGCTGTTGCATTACCCGGTGGTGGAGGAGTATGCACGGCGCAATCCGAACGTGGCGCCGCCCGACACGATTGTTTCGGTACCGAGCGCCGCCCATGGCCAACGGTTGTTTCCGCCGCCGGAGCTGGTGCTGTTTAAGTTGAGCGGCGCGCCGGGACGGCCGACATCGGCTTGTGGCGCCGAAATCTATCGCGATTCCTGGCTGGGGGATGATGTGTACGGCGATGCGTTCGTGTGCGAGCCGGTACATCAACTCGTCCACCGGATGAAGGTGCGTCAGGTCGGGGGGACGTTCGCGGGTGAGCGGGCGGTTGACGAGTTGGATCGCGAGTTCTTGACGTCGACCGATCGCTGGTTTCGCCCTGTCCAAGCCCGCACAGGTCCCGATGGCGCCGTGTGGGTGGTCGATATGTACCGCTACGTGATCGAACACGCCCAGTGGATTCCACCGGAAACGACGGCCGAGTTGAATTTGATGGCGGGGCAGGGGATGGGTCGAATTTACCGAGTTGTGCCGAACGATTCCGCTTCGAGCGCTCTGCCGCGTCCGGGTGAATTGCCCGATCGGGATTTGGCACGACGGATGAACAGCACGAACGGGACCTTGCGCGATATGGTGCAGCGGTTGCTTGTGGAGCGGAGTGCGATCGACCAGCGCGAGACTTTATTGGAAGTCGTGAAGCAGGGCGTGACGCCAGCCGCCCAGGTCCAGGCCGCGGCCACCTTGGCGGAATTAGGTCGATTGGAGGTGGCGGACTTCGATTCGTTTTGGGAAAATCCGCGGCCGGAAGTTCGGCGGCTGGCGGTGCGGCTGGGCGAAAAGTTGGGCGCCCAAGTACCCGCAATCTGGGACCGGATCTTGAAGTTGCGTGAGGACCCCGACCTGCACGTTCGAATCCAGGTTGCGTACAGCCTGGGGAATTCGCCCGGTGCACCGGCGTCGCTGGGGTTATCTTCTCTCGCCGCGGGGGAATCTGTCGACCCGTACCTTCGGTTCGCCTTGTTGTCGTCGCTCAATTCCCAGAATGCGTTGGCGGTCTGGACCGAGTTTGCCCGTCAATCGCCCCCGGAGCAGCGCGCGGATTGGGCGAACGATTTGTTGAGTGCGGTCGCGGCCAGCTGCCCAGACTCGGATCTCAGCGGGTTATTGGCTGCTCTGTGGACGGAGTCACCTGCGAATGCGAGTCCCGGTTGGCGACCGTTGGCTGCCGTACTCGACGCAACGGAGCGGCGAGGGATCGAGGCGACCCAGGAATTGGTCGCGTCGGAGAAGCGAGGATTGCAAACGGCGTTTGCCGCCGCCTTGCACCAACTGCGGGACGATTCCGCGAGCGATGAATCGCGGGTGGACGCGATACAGTTGCTGGCTCGGGGGAAGGGGACCCCCACGCAACAACTGGTGATTGCGGGAGCTGCGGAGACACCTGAGTTATTGGCGGAGCTCGTGGCGCCGCGTTGGTCCCTGCCGATTCAACAGGCGGCCTGGACCGCGCTGGTCCGCTGGCGACCGGATGACTTGACCAGCGTGATGGCGCCGCGTTGGGGGGAACTGACTCCGCAGATGAAGGTGCAAGTCGTTTCGGCGCTTCTCACCGAGGCTCGGTGGACGCAGCAACTTCTGAGCTCGCAAACGGGTGTGGCGGTTTCCGCGGCCGACTTTGACTCCAGTCAACGACAGCGGCTCCTGGAGCACGCCGACGAATCGATTCGGCAGCGGGCCGCCGAGTTGTTCGGCCAACACGTCGCCGGGGAGGCCTTGATTGAACAGTATCGCGTGGCGTTGGACCGACCCGGGGACGCGATCCGCGGCCGGCAGGTTTTTGCCAAAGTCTGTTCGGGCTGCCATGTCCTGGATGGGGCAGGTACTGAGGTCGGGCCCGATTTGGCAGCCCTCACCAATCGAACGCCCGCGGCGCTGTTAGTCGCAATTCTCGATCCAAATCGCGATGTCGATTCGCGGTACCTGGGTTACACCGCCCTGCAAACCGACGGAAAGACAAGTTCGGGATTGCTGGTCGACGAGAACGCCAGCAGCATCGTGCTGCGCGAGCAAGGAGGAAAAGAGCACGTGATCCTGCGGCGGGACTTGGACGAATTGCATTCGACACGGAAGTCGACGATGCCCGAGGGGATGGAACGCGATTTGACGGTCGAGTCCCTGGCCGACTTGATCGCGTACGTCGCGCCGCCGCGGACCCCACCCAAGACGTTTGCGGGCAATGCACCGGACGTCTGCCATCCCAATCGCGACGGAGCTTGGACCCTCTCGGCGAAACAAGCCGAGATCTACGGAGAGTCGATCATCTACGAATCGGGATCGCCGTTCGAGAACATCGGCTATTGGCACGGCGCGGGAGATTATGCCGGTTGGCGGCTGGAGGTTCCTCAGGCGGGCCGTTACCGCGTATCGTTGGACTATTCGTGCGCGCCGGATTCAGCCGGCAATCGCTTCCGCGTCGACGGGCTGGAACCGCCGTTGGACGGAATCGTACCCTCGACCGGAGATTGGGCCACCTATCAGTCCTTGCTGGCCGGCGAAGCTGAACTCGCTGCCGGCGCACAATATCTGGTGGTGCGTTATGGGGGGGCTCAGGCGGCGCCGGCTCTGATGGACCTGCGCGCCGTCCGTCTGGAACCGGTCCCCCCCGAGAATTAACCAGAGTCCCCAAATCAGCCGCCAGGCGCTAGCCTGGCGGCTGACGAGTGCGCAACAGGCGGCTAACGGCTGCGTCCTGGGTTTACGCGAGGCTCTCACCGTCTGTTGAAATACAAGCACGTAGCGCGAGCAAGTGGGTCGCTCTCGCCAAATTACCGCAGCTTCTAACTCAATCGCTGGCGCGTTGAGCTGGTAATTGCATTTTCGACAGGCACTTAACGCGTTGTCTTGCCGGATTGGGCTTGGGTGGCCGGGGCAAGCGAAATCGATTCCAGGAATTTCCGGTCGGCGCCGGCGATCTCGTCTTGAACTTCCGTATCGAACGTAACAATCGCTGAAACGCGTTGCCCATCCGGCTGGGCGATGTGGTAATACATCCAGGTCACATTGAGCTCCGCCTCGCGTCCCTGGACCGTCACGCACATCACATCCAGTCCCCGCTCGGACTTCCACTGATCGGCCTTGGCGACCTTTCCCGATTCGGCGGTCTTCTCGGCGACTTCTTTCTGAAAGGCCGCCAGCGTGTAGGCATCGGGACTGGGCAACCGCGGACGAGGCTCGATGTTGATCTGCCCCAGCAGAACGCCCCCGTCGATCAGGCGAAAGATCGATACCTCCGCGGTGCTGCGGATCATCCGCCAGCGCCGTTCGTGACGCAGCCGGACCTGGCCGTCCTCGCTGACGAATCGCAGGTAGTCGGACCAACGCTGCTTATCCAACTCTTGGGCGGCGATTTCGTCGCTGGACAAAACGTCGGTAGCGGGTCGTTCAACTTGCACCGTCAACTTGGTTATCGTATCGAAGCCAGGCGCCGAGCCGCTGATCTGCCGAGCTTCCCGGATCGTAAGTTGCACCTGGCGGCTGTGGCCGGCGGTCAGGTCGAACAGGCAACGCCCCTGAACCTCCAGTTCGGCCTGCGCGTCTTCGACGAGTGCCTGAGCTGCCCCGCGCACTTCGATCTCTGCGACCCCATCGCGGACCGATAATAATCGGCATGCGATGGTGGACTCGCGGATCTGATCGACTGCCAAGGCGTCCGCCAAATTGTCAGCGGCAGGCTCCCACGAATCGCCGATCGACTGCTTCGCCGCTTGCAGAATCGCATCCCAGATCGCGGTATTGGCAGGGATGTTGAGCAACTCCAACTCTTTTTGGGTCAGCCCGTCACCGGCAGCCAGGTAGCGGATGCGGCGCGAGTCTCCTTCGAGTTTCCGATCGGTGATCAGCCAGCGATTCTCCGGACTCAGCTCCGAAATCGCCGGTCCACTCCCAAAATCGATCTCGGCTCGCGCCAAATCGTAATGGCGAATCAGGCGGGTCGAAGTTTGGCTGCGAAGTTGCCGCTCGCGATACTCAAATTGTCCATCGACCTCCAACGGCAGCTCTTCGCCGCGGATTTCATCATCCAGATTCGAATCGACGATCAAAGTGCCGCGGATCTCCAGTTGGACTTCGACGCGTTGGCCGCGGGTCGTGGGGCCCTTTGCCTCGATCGAATAATCCTCTGCGGAGATTTGGTGCGAAAAGAAAGTCGCTAGCAAAATTGCAGTCAGCGTTGTTATCTTCATTGTGAGCAACAATCTGGGGTCGAAATTGTAGTTCAAAATCTGGACAAAGTCTCAAAATGAGACTAGAATTGAGATGCCACTAGGAGGCTTGATTTATTTATCGGACATGCATAAGGGGGGCATTGCGAGGTTTTGCGCGGAAACGTGTGAGTGCTTGGTGAAACCCCGCAATCTTTACCGGTTTGATTTATTCGGCATGTTGTTTGCGGCAATAGGACTGTCGCTGAGGCGAAGACGCCGTTTTTGGCAAGTTACCATCGTGTGACGGAAAAATGCTGCAATTTACTGCTGCAAATAGCAACAGGTATAGCGGCATGATTGCGAGTGATACCAGCCCAGCTGGGAAGCCGCGATAATTTGCCAATCGGCTGAATGCGCACCGGTGTTTGCCCGAAAACTCGACTTTATTTCCCAAGTGTCGAAAAGAGTGCGAAACTTTTCGAGCGATTTTGGGTCTGAATGGCGGGGGAAACGGGGAGCGGCAACGTATAGGAAGAATAGGACAGAAGGCTGGTTGGGAGAGACCGATTCTGCAGCCCGAAGCGTCAGAAGCCATGCGGTCGAGAAAGCCACGTGGTTGACGAGGTAAAGCGGCTTGCGAAGGAGTCTCTGTGAACCGAGAGAGAGGTGTGTGATGCATAACGAATACAAAGTCGATGCGATGCGGGAGCTGCGGGATCAATTGGTCCGGTTCGCTCCGCGCGACAAGAAGCTGGAGCAGATCGATCGCGCCGAGAAATTGTTGCGCGAGATCGATCCTGCGCGCACCTACAACTACGAGTATCTCTGTTTCCGCGTGACGACCTACCGTCCTCAGAACGCACCCGTGATTTCGATTCCGGCGGCCGATGCCCGGCACGACTTGCATTGCCTGATCGAGGACCTGTCGGAGTCGGCGGATCTGCGGATGGTCGATTTTGGCCAACCGGTGCATACCGTCGAGGACTTGAGCAAGATGTTCAACGTCTCCACCAAGACGATTGCGCGCTGGCGGCAGCAGGGGCTGGTCAGCCGACGGATCATTTTCGATTGTGGGCGGAAGCGAGTTGGCTTCCTGCAAAACAGCGTCGACCAGTTCGTTCAGAGCAACCGGGCCAAGGTATTGCGGGGCGAGCGGTTTAGCCAGCTGACCGACGGCGAACGACAAGAGATTGTCGATCGAGCACGGCGGCTGGTGCAGGCGGGCGGTTGCCCGGCCGAGGTGACTCGGCGGATCGCTGATCACATGGATCGCAGCGTCGAAACGATCCGATACACGATCAAACAATACGACCAACAGCATCCCGAATTGGCGGTTTTCCCGGACCAGACAGGACCCCTGAACTTGGAAATGAAGGAACGCATTTACGCCGATTTTTTGGGGGGCAAGTCGGCGGACGTGATTGCCCGCCGCTACTGCCGCACCAAGAGCTCGATTTATCGAGTGGTAAACGAGATGCGTGCCCGGGCGATTCTGGAGTTGCCGTTGGACTTCATCGACAGCCCGGAATTCCACCGCCGCGGCGCGGAAAAGCGGATTCTGGAAACGGCGATGCCCGAGCCAGCTCAGCCGGCCCGCAAGATCCGGCCCCCCAGCGGGCTGCCGCGGTACCTGGCGTCGTTGTACGAAGTCGCGCTGCTGACGCGGGAACAAGAGTACTATTTGTTCCGCCGGATGAATTACCTGAAGTTCCGCGCCACGCGGCTGCGCGAACAGTTGGATCCCAACCGCCCCCGCTCCGCCGATATGGACGAGATCGAGCGGCTGCATGCCGACGCGGTCAAGACGAAGAACGAAATCGTACAAGCCAATTTGCGGCTAGTGGTCTCGATCGCCAAGCGGCACGTCGGCAGCAGCGATGACTTCTTCCAGTTGATCAGCGACGGGAACATGTCGTTGATCCGGGCGGTCGAGAAATTCGACTACACCCGCGGGAACAAGTTCAGCACCTACGCCAGCTGGGCGATCATGAAGAACTTTGCTCGGTCGATCCCGGACGAGTTCAAGCAACGGGAGCGCTTCCGCCCCACCGCCGAGGAGCTGTTCCTGGCGACTGCGGACAAGCGCGCCGACCGCTTGAGCCTGGAACAGGCCCAGCACGTCCGGCAGCAACAGATCAACCGGATCCTGCAGAGCCTGGACGAACGCGAGCAGAAGATCATCATCAGCCGGTTCGGATTGAACTACGAGCACGAACCGTTGACGTTGAAAGAGGTCGGCACCGAACTCGGCGTCACCAAGGAGCGGATTCGCCAAATCGAAGCTCGGGCCCTCAGCAAGCTGCGGATCCTGGCCAAAGAGGAAAACCTGGAACCGCAAGAAGAGTAAAGCGGTTCTTGATTCGTGCCAATCTAACAAGCCCCTGGAGCAATCTGGGGGCTTTTTGATTTGGATCGCACGAACGCGCTGGACCTGGGAAATTGACGGGTTCTTCTCAGAAAGATTTGGGAACATTCATCGACGCGTATCCACACGAATCGACGAAACGCACGATTCGCATGAAATGCCGCTTGCTTGCCGAGATCTTTCAAATGCCTCGGGGTTGATCCCCGCGGAATCTTCACGTTCAACCTAAAGCGGCGCCGCTACAATTTCCGTCCCCAGATGCCTCGGGGTTGATCCCCGAGGAGGGTTCGCGTTCGACCTAACGGCGGCGCCGCCATCTCAACGCCTTTAGTCGGGAACGTTCCACTCGAAACCGGCTTGCCGAGGCCGAGACGAGGGGTGACTCGGGTGAAAAGCGAGGAAAAGAAGGAATCCGGGAACGGAACGGGGAGGGTTGCCAGCTTCGCGATTTGCTGAATTCCTTGGGGACGGCAATCAGTTTGAAAATCCGGTCACCCTTCTAGGACGGCCAGGATCCGTCCGCAGACGGTCATTTTGGGTGCTGAGATCCCGATGGCAGCTGGCACGGATCGAGATTCACTTTGAACGTCGCTTAACCACGACGCTGGGAACGACGCGACCTCTGTTTCTGGCGGCAAGTGCCGTCCTGACCACCTGTTCAGGGCGATCTTGCAGGAGCTCGCGAAGAATAAGTTCGGTTTTCCCGGAAGACAACGCCATGCTTCGTTCCTTGAGAAATATTGGATCGCTCCAGCAACATTGCCTTCCGTGTCCTCGAACTTGATCAGCAAGCCGACGGTGGGAATTTCGACCGGCCTCATCAGGATGGTTCCCCCGCTCTCCACAATGCTCGCTTCGGTTTTGCCGATCTTTTCAACCGAAATAGAGCACTCGTAACCATCGCAACTAATCCGGCAACACCACTTCGATCCAGACCAGATGGTGGTCCGAGACGCCGGCCAAATCGGCGTGGGGTTCGTCGGGGGCGGGCCAGAAGACGCCGCAGCCGACCAGCTCAAGCTGCGTGCAGGGTAGGACATAGTCGATCCGCAGGTTGCCGACCGAGCGATCGTTGAAGTCCCCGGTATCGCAGGCGGGATCGCCGCGGTGGCCGGCATTGGCTTCGCCGCTGGCTTTCGAGGCGATCAGGGCCCCCTTTGACTGGGGCGCGGGGCTGGCTTGGATCCGGGGGTGGTCGACAAGTTGCCGTGCCGCCCCCTGGTGGCTGTCTCCGTCCACCGGATCGGCGTTGAGGTCCCCCGCCACGACGAACAGCGCGTCGTTCGATAGTCCACCCCTGGCTCCGGCATCGTCGTACAGGTATTCCGCCCCGTCGATGTAGTCTCGCCACAAGCGAATCTCGTCGTGGTTGCGGCGTCCGTTGCGATCTTCGCGGCCGTCGAATACAGGCGGCGTTGGATGGCAGACCAGAAAATGGACGGTCTGGCCAGCGATCTCCACCGGCACGTCCCAATGCGATTTGGACGAGAGTCGAAACTGTTCGCGGATCTCGGGCGCGTAATAATGTTCTCGAGTTTCTGGATCGAGCGGCCAGAGGGCCCCGGGCATGTCCTTCCACAAGAATTTTTGAAACGTGCGAGGCTTCGAGGAGAACGGAAATCTCGAGAGGACCACCATCCCATATTGGCCGGGGTAGCGGCCGAATCCGAACGCGTCGTCGGGCGTGCCGCGTTTGCCGTCCCGATTCAAATCCAATCCACTGTCGACGCCGGTGTTGACAGGTCCGGCGTGCCGATGGGGGAACTCGATCGGCGCCGCACCGCGTTGTCCGATTGCCAGGTATTTCTGGTGGAAGGTCTCCAACGCTGCGCCGGACGCCTCGTAGTCGAATTCGTTCAGGAGGAGAACATCGGGTCGGACGCGTTGGATCACCTCGGCGACGCGGGCCGCCGATTCCGATTGGCCAGCGTCGAGTTCCTTCGCCAAATCGCCGGCGGCCTGGCGGTAGAGTGAGACGTTAAACGTCGCGAAGCGGACTCCCGCCGCCTGGGAGTCGGGCGACGACGAAGGCGCCGGCCGAGGAGTCTGGGCCAACCCGATCCCGCCCATGCACGCCGCGACGAATACGGACGTCAACCAAGCTCGACTGATTGGCATGGGGTCCTCAGCTGTGATGTGGAGGGAGGGACGAAGCGCGCTGCTGCAGCCGATCCCGCACCCAGTGCATAATCGGCTGACAGGCCGATTCGATCATATCCAACACCAATTCGAAACCTTCCCGGCCCCCGTAGTACGGATCGGGGACTTCGACGGGCCAACGCTCGTCCAGAAATTCGCTCATCAGGTGAATCGACGCGGACGGCTGCGAATGCAGGCTGCGCACGTAATTGAGGTTCTCCTGATCCATCGCGACGACCAGGTCGAAGGTCTCCAGATCCGTGCGGTGCACCCGCCGCGCCCGGGAACTGAGTTCGTATCCGCGGCCCGAAGCGACTTCCCGCATTCGCGGATCGGCTCGTTTTCCGATCTGACTGTCCGCGGTCCCCGCCGAATCGACCAAGACGGCGTCCGCCAAGTTCTCGCGGCGCAGCATGGCCTGCAGGACCCCTTCGGCAGCGGGAGAACGGCAGATGTTCCCCATACAGACAAACAGAATGGCGATACGGCCATCCCGGGGGGAGTCCGATTCGGTGGCGGAGCGCTCGTTTTTCTCGGGTTGGGCCATCCCTTCAATCTAGCAAACGAAGACCTGAAATTCGAGACTTGCAGGCTGTTGCGCCCGGTGGTGCTGGTTCGAGAAGCCGCCGCTTTCGGTCGGCGAAGTAACCGAGGCCCGCGCCTCTCGGCTCATGTTCTTGTGGACGCCATCGGATTGCGTAGGCGTCATGCCAGGACTTCGTGAACGACATGCCCATGCACGTCGGTCAGTCGGCGGTCGGCGCCGTCGTGGCGGACGGTCAACCTCCGATGATCGATTCCCAACAAATGCAGGACGGTGGCGTGGAAATCATACGTACTGGTGGCTCGATCGATCGCCCGCCAACTCCATTCGTCGGTGGCGCCGTGAGCGACACCGCCGCGTACTCCCGCACCGGCCATCCAACCGACAAAGGCGCTGCCGTTGTGATCTCGTCCTTCGCTCCCTTGCGAAAACGGCATTCGCCCGAACTCTGTGTTCCACAAAACCAGGGTATCATCGAGCAGCCCCCGGGCTTCCAGGTCCTCCAACAAGGCGGCGGTGGGCCGATCGATCGCCGCCGCCATCGGCGGCAGTTCATTGGCGATACTGGCATGGTTGTCCCAGTTGCCTGTAGGACCATTGGCGCCGCTCCAGACTTGGACAAAGCGGACCCCGCGTTCGATCAACCGCCGGGCCAGCAGGCACCGCCGGCCATAGTCGTCGGTTGGGGGCAGTCCGATACCGTACCGAGCGAGCGTCTCCTCGGTTTCGTCGAAGATGTCGAACGCGGCCGGAGCGCTCACCTGCAACTTTGCCGCCAGCTGATACGCCCGGACGCGCGCGGTCAATCGCGCGTCGTCGGGATGCGCATCGGCGTGCAGCCGGTTGTACTTGTCCACCAGCGACAGGCCCATGGAACTCGCGGACGGCGTAATAAAGTGTGCCGCTTCCGGTGGGCGGAGATCGGACAACAGATCTTTGCTGTGGCTGCGGATCAGCGTGGCCTGATGCGTGGCCGAAAGAAATCCTGCCCCGAAATTGCCGCGCTGGTTGTAGGGGAGTCCCTTCGCATCGGGGAGTACCACAAAGGTCGGCAAATTGTCGGTGAGGTTCCCCAAGGCATAACTGATCCAGGCGCCCATCGCGGGGTATCCGGGGAACAGAAAGCCGGTGTTCATCAAAAAGCTGGCCGGACCATGGACATTGGTTCGCGACGTCATCGCCATCAAGAATCCCATTTTGTCGACGTGTCGAGCCAGCCAGGGGAATTGATCGCTGACCCAACGACCCGACTCGCCGTACTGAGCGAATTTGAAAGGCGAACCCAAGACCTTGCCGACTTCGCTCGTCGCCGCTTCGACTCGGTCGGCGGTGCCGGGATCGAAGGGTTGACCGTGCCGCCGCTGCAATTCGGGCTTGTGATCGAACAAGTCCATTTGGCTGGCGCCGCCATTCATGAACAACTGAATGACGCGTCGGGCCTTGGCGGGATGGTGCAGGCCGATCAAACCGTCCTGCGGCGGGACCGGGGCGCCCCAGCCGTCGCGAACCAGCAATTGAGACAGGGCAATCCCAGCCAGGCCCCCGGCGGCTTGCGAGAGGAGCAGGCGGCGGGACATATCGAACGGAGCGGCAGGATCGGGGGACTCCGCCGCGACGCCGAGATCGCCCGTGAGTCTCCAGCGGCCGTCGTCGTCCGGGATCATGGCGGTTTCCTCAATCCACGTAGATGAATTCGTTGAGATTGATCAAGACTCGGCAAGCATTGGCCAAGCCATACTGTTCCGCGTACTGCGTGAACTCCAGGCATTCGGAATCCTGCGGTTCCCGCCCCAGCACCAGTCGAAAGGCGAGCCGCACCTGAGCGGGGGTTTGTTCGGCCGATCGCTGCAGCCGTTCAGCCATCCATTCGCACAGTTGCACGCTCCAGGCGTTATTCCACAACGCCAGCGCTTGCTGCACCGTCACGGAGTTTTCGCGGGCCGGCGTCAGCAAATCCCCGGCGGGGCAATCGAGCGATTCCATCCAAGGATCGGGAAGCGTGCGAAACAGGAAACGATAGACGCCGCGGCGGAAGGCTGCCGGGTTGTGCAAATCGAATTTGCTGTAATCGACGAGCGGGGTGACATGGCTCCCCGGCTGCAGATCGAACTGCCGATCGCTGGGGCCGCCCATGCTTAGATCCAGCCGGCCGCTGTTGGCCAGCAACGCGTCGCGAATCGACTCGGCGTCCAAACGAGTTCGCTCCATGCGCCACAGCAGCCGATTCTCTGGATCGCGTTCATAGGCCGGATCGTCGGCGGCGCGACCCTCAGAACTTTGGCAATACGTGGCACTGGTCACGATCCGTCGGTGGAGTTGTTTGAACGACTGTCCGTGATCGCGAAACCAGGTCGCCAGCCAATCCAGCAGCTCCGGGTGAGTCGGTTGTTCTCCCATCTGCCCAAAGTCGTTGAGGCTGCCGACGAGACCTCGTCCGAAGTGCCGTTGCCAGATTCGGTTGACAATCGAGCGCCACAGCAGCGGGTTTTCCGGAGCGGTCAGCCAGCGGGCCAGCGCCGCACGCCGTTCCGCTTCGTTTCCCAGATCCTCCACCGTGTAGTGCCCGGCGAGTTGTGGGACGCAGGTGAGCGTCCCGGGGGGGACTTCCTCCAGTGGTTGGCGGATATCGCCGCGGCGTAGCAGTTGGATCGGTCGCGGCCCTGGGGGAGGTTTCAGTCCGCCGTCCGGCTCGAATTCGCTGGCCGCCGCATAGACGTAGGAGGGGGGCGGCAACGCCGCCAGTCGCTTCGCCACGCCGCCGAGCCGCACGAATCCGACGACGGCCAACGGTTGAGCTGGCGACCAGGCCAGCGGAACGATAACTCGCATGGCCTGAGCACGCTCGCCGCTGTTCGCACCATCGTACGCCTGGCGCAGGCGACGCTGTTCGGCGAGCAGTTCGCGGCGTACGCGAAAGCGTTGCGGATCGGCATCGTACCAGCGGTTCGCTCGCTCGACGCCGGAAAAGACAGCCTGCAGCGCGAAGTAGTCGCGTTGCGGTATCGGATCGAACTTGTGATCGTGGCAGCGGGCGCACTGCACGGTCAAACTGGTGAAGTTGTTCATGACGTTGGCGATCATGTCGTCGCGGTCGAGGTAGCGGCCGATCTGCCGATCGAGCGTGTCTTCGCGAATGTCGCGGAGCGAACTTTCGTCCCAGGGGCCGGCCGCCAGAAAACCCAGCGCCACGGTGGCTTGTGGATCGTCGGGGAACAGCGCGTCGCCGGCGACTTGTTCCTGGACGAATTGCGCGTACGGCTTGTCGTCGTTGAATGCGGCGATCAGATAATCGCGGTAGGGCCAGGCGTGCTCGCGGATGCGGTCCTGATCGTGGCCATGCGTCTCTGCGAAGTGGACGGCGTCCATCCAAAACCGGGCCCAGCGTTCGCCGTACCGCGGCGAGGCGAGCAGGCGATCGACGAGTTGCGTGTATGCGTCCGGCGCGTCGTTCGCCAGAAAGTCATCAAGTTCATCGGGGGTGGGGGGGAGCCCAACCAAATCGAAATACAAGCGGCGAATCAAAGTCCGGCGGTCGGCCGGGGGTGATGGAGCGATCTGTTGACCGGTCAATTTGGCCTGAATAAACGCATCGATTTCGTTGCGGCCCGCGGGCGGATCTGGCGACCGAGCCCCAAGGGCAGTGACCTCGGGTACCGGCGGAATGGTGAGCGGTTGAAACGACCACCAGCCAGGCGTCGACGATGTGGAGGACTCCGGCGGCTGGGGCCATTCGGCGCCCAGATCGATCCATCGTTGCAGAATTTGTAATTGGTCGGCGGAGAGTGGATCGCCGTCCGGCGGCATTTGCATTTCGGGAACAAGCCCGCCGGCGAACCGGATCAAATTGCTTTCGCCCGCTTGGCCCGGGAGAATATTGGGGGCATGTTGGTCGCCGCTGTGGAGTGCCCGATCGCGCGACACCAACTGAAAGCCGCTTTCAGGGTGATCTGCGCCGTGGCAGTCGAGACAGTGATCCACCAGAATCGGCCAGACCTCCCGCTGAAAATCGATCAGGTCCGCGGTGGCGGGCGGAGCGGACGATTCCTGATATCCCCACGACGTGGGAGCGACTCCGCAAGCAAACGAGAGCATTAGCGCGGCAAGCCTTGCCCGTCGGGTCGATGGCGATCGGTCGTCAACGTGGTGGGGGTCCATCGAACAAGTCTCGGGAGTCCAAGCGACACGTACCAGCATAGGCGGAGGCGAGTCCATTCGCTACCGTCGCAATCGGATCGCAGACAACTTGGTCACGCGGCGACGCCGAAAAGTGCGCCGACGCCAGCAGTGAGGGCCATGGCGAACGCTCCCCAAACCGCGACTCGGGCGGCGGCGCGTCCCAACGGAGCGCCGCCGGCGTAGGCTCCCAAGGCTCCGAGCCCCGCTAGAAACAAAAGCGATGTAAGTACGACAATGCCTGACAGGTACGCGGTAGGACTGAGAAGTGCCGCAACCAGCGGTAGGGCCGCACCCACGCCGAACGTCGAGGCCGAAGCCAACGCCGCCTGCACCGGTTGGGCCTGTGTGATCGCGTTGATCCCCAATTCCTCGCGGGCGTGGGTGCCCAGCGCATCCTGCGCCATCAACTGGCGGGCGACCTCGCGGGCCAGCGGCTCTGCCACCCCGCGGGAAACGTAAATCGTCGTGAGTTCCTCGAGTTCGAATTCGGGTTGGGTTGCCAACTCCGTCCGTTCGCGTGCCAAGTCCGCTTGCTCGGTATCGGCTTGGGAACTGACGGAGACGTATTCGCCTGCCGCCATCGACATCGCCCCGGCCACCAAACCGGCAACTCCCGCGACGACGATCGCGCGGGGCATGGCGTTCGCAGCGGCCACGCCCACAACCAAGCTCGCCGTGGAGACGATGCCGTCATTCGCCCCCAGCACCGCGGCTCGTAACCAGCTGATACGATCCGTGCGATGTCGTTCCCAATGTGAAGTCGTCATAAACACCTCTGCGTAGGTTCAGAGTCGCATTGCCGGCGAACCGAATACCGCGATCAAATTCTATTGGATCCAGCGAACAGGCGGTTGAAAAAATATGGGAACATTGGGTACGTAGTCAGCCGGAGAGGGATCTGACATAATTGCTTGCTGGCAGGCAAATCAACTTTGTGACGCATTCCCCTGGCTCGCATGTCGACATCGCCCAGCGTTTCCGCGGCTTGGCAACCGGCGGCTCCTCGAACGCCCCTTGGACTGCGGGGGAGTCGTCCCGAGTGCTTGATTTTCGAGAGTTCCACGGATCTGGCGAACGAGGTGGCGCGGCGCGTGGCGAGTTTGATTCGCGATCGCAACGCGCAGGGGCAGCGGGCGACCTTGGGGCTGCCCGCCGGATCGACGCCGGTCAACGTCTACCGCGAGTTGGCTCGGCTGCATGCCGCCGAGGGGCTCGATTTTTCGCAGGTGGTCACGTTCAATCTCGACGAGTACTTCGGGGTTCCACCCGACCGCTTGCAAAGTTTCCGGCGGTGGATGCACGATCATTTTTTCAGCAAAATCAACTTGCCGGCCGAGCAAATCCACTTCTTGAACGGGATGGTGGGCCTGTCCGAAATCGAAGAGGAATGCCGACGGTTTGAAGCCGCGATCGAACAGGCCGGCGGGATCGACATCCTCCTGCTGGGGATCGGGGTCAACGGACATATCGGCTTCAACGAGCCGCTCAGCGGTCGGACCAGTCGCACGCGGTTATGCCCGCTGGATCCGGTCACCCGCCGGGGAGTCGCCAGCGACTTCTTCGGCTTGGAGAACGTGCCGACGCACGCGCTGACGATGGGTCTGGGGACTATCCTGGAGGCGCGCAAGATTTTTCTGATGGCGGTGGGGGAGCACAAAGCTCCGATCATCCGCGAGATGTTGGAAGGGGAAGTTACCAACCGCATTCCGGCAACCTACCTCAAAGACCACCCCGACGCCTTGGTCTTCTTGGATTTTTCGGCGGCGAAGGACCTCACCGCGATCAAGACGCCCTGGGTCCGTCAGCGCGTCGTCTGGGAGCCGCCCCTGATCAAACGGGCGGTTCTGGAACTCAGCCAGCAGACCGGCAAGGCGTTGCTCAAGCTGGATGACGAGGATTTTCGGTCGGCCGGCTTGCACCAACTGTTGCGTGAACAAGGGTCCGCCCAGGAGATTTGCATGCGCGTGTTCGGCTGGATGTTGGAGACGATCCAGCACCATCCGGCGGGGCTCGAACCACAGAGAATTATTTGCTTCAGTCCTCACCCCGACGACGACGTGATCAGCATGGGCGGAACGTTGATTCGCCTGAACGCCGATGGGCATGAGGTGCACATCGCCTACATGACCAGCGGGAACATCGCGGTCTTCGACCACGACGCGACGCGCCTGGCCGATTTAGTCTGCGAGTACAACCGCATATTCGACATCGATCGGGAGAAATCCCAGGCGATGGTCGAACGGGTGGCCGAGACGGTCACCCGGAAGTCTCCCGGACAACCCGATTGCGACGAGGTGGCTCGCATCAAGAGCTTGATTCGCTGGAGCGAGGCCAAGGCGGGCGCACTGAAGGTGGGCTGCGACGAACAGAATTGCCACTTTCTGGATCTGCCGTTCTATCGCACCGGCACCGTCGACAAACGTCCCTGGAGTAGCGAGGACGTGGCCTACATCGACGCGCTGATTCGCCAGGTTCAGCCGCACTTGATCTACGTCGCTGGAGATTGGACCGATCCGCATGGAACTCACCGCGTCTGTGCCGAGGCGATTTTCGCGACGCTATTCGAAATCGCGGCCCGCGGGGAAAAGCCCCCGGCGGTGCAACTCTATCGCGGGGCCTGGCAAGAATACGAACTGCACGAAGTCGATGTGGCGGTCCCGCTGAGCCCCCGCGACCTGGCCCGCAAGCGAAAAGCGATTTTTATGCACGAGAGTCAAAAAGACGAGGCGCTCTTTCCCGGCTCGGACCCGCGCGAGTTCTGGCAGCGGGCGGAAGACCGCAATATCAATACAGCCCGCCAATACAATCTAATCGGACTTCCCGAATATTTCGCGATCGAGGCCTTTGTGCGGTGGGACGGTCGTCCGATTTAGTGCTAAGCTTGCCCTAGCCGCTGGCACAATTCGCACGACAGTTCGCGCGGGTCGAAAACTGATCGAGTTGCCTGGGATTGGCCGCGGAAACCGGTGCCTGAATTCCGATGCTTTTTCACGACGCGGTGCGTCGCGCCACTCTGCCCGCCCACCCCGGCCAACTTTCGCCCGAGCCTCCCATGCATGCGGACAACGAAATGTTCATCGATCGTCGGCAAACCAGCGGCGGAGGCCCTGCGTCGCCTCAAGGGGAACGACGGCAATTCGCGAACTCGCACCACGAGCTCTCCCCCGAAGCCGCACGGCTCGGCCGGGCGATCGACCAATACAAATTGCTCAACCGCCGCCGCTTCATCACCTACGAAGAAATGCTGGGCGTCATCAAGAGCCTAGGCTACGTCCAACAAGAGCAGGGCATTCTCTAAGCCGCCAACAGCTTCTCCATCTGGGCGACCAGTTCTTTGACCGCCAGGACGCTCTTGTCAAAGTCCGCCCGCTCCTGCGACGTGAGCTCCATCTCGACGATCCGCTGCACGCCACCGTGGCCTAACACGACCGGCACGCCGACGTAGTATCCCCCCACTCCATATTCGCGGTCGCAGTACGCCGCACAGGGAATGAGCCGCCGCTTGTCCCTCACAATCGCCTCGACCATCTGGGCGGTGGCAGCCGCGGGTGCGTAGTACGCGCTCCCGGTTTTGAGCAGTCCGACGATCTCCGCGCCGCCGTTCCGGGCGCGGTCGACGATCGACTCCAGGACGCCGCTCTTCATCAACCGAGTCACCGGAATGCCGCCCACCGCCGTGCACGTGGGCATCGGGACCATCGTATCGCCGTGCCCACCCATCAGCAGGGCCGAAACATCTTCGACGCTCACCCCCAGCTCTTGAGCAATGAACGTGCGGTAGCGCGCCGTATCCAGAACTCCCGCCTGTCCGATCACGCGCGCGTGTGGAAATCCGGTCACGCGTTGGACTTGCTGGACCATCGCATCCAGTGGATTGCTGACGACGATCACCACCGCCTGGGGGCTGGTTTTCTTCACTTCTTCGGCCACCGCCGAAACGATCTTGGCGTTGGTCGACAGGAGATCATCGCGGCTCATCCCCGGTTTGCGAGCGATGCCCGCGGTGATCACGACCACATCGCTGTTCGCCGTGTCCGCATAGTCCGAGGTCCCGGTGATCGCCGCGTCGAAACCCAGGATGGGCGAAGACTGTAACAAGTCCAGAGCTTTCCCGCGGGGCATATCGCCGACGGCGGGAATATCCAACAGCACCAGATCGCCCAGTTCCAACGAGGCACACCAATGTGCGGTGGTCGCGCCGACGTTCCCGGCGCCCACAATCGTGATCTTCGCCCGTTTCATTACTGAAGGTCTCCTCCAAATAGCTGACGTTGATGGTAATCCAGGAAGCCGCACGGCAAGGATGGCGGCTCGCAAACCATGCCCCCACCCCCCCGCGGCAGTGAAATAGCCGGTGCGTCAACTCTAATGTCACGTTTTTTCTTCGTTTTCACCAGTGGGCTGTGCGCGATCCCCCCACGGTGAGAAATCGGGAGCGACACCGGAGAAATCGGGAGGGGCACCGCGGCGACCCGTCGCAACACCGACTCGTCTGCGGCCGGGGCGGCCCAGCCACCACGCCAACGCCAACAGGCCCAGCAGGCTGCCGATCACCAATCCGGTGGTCAACCGCGAAAACGTTTGGGCACTTGGAGCAATCACTCGAATCTGATCGCCGACCAGGAGCGGCACGACCTGGCGCAACGCGGGATCCAGTCGGCGACTCTTGACGCTGGCGTAACTCCACATCCGATAGACGACCGCGGGCAACTCGATCAACATGCTCTGCCGCGGCCCGGGGTGGATTCCTTCCGGCAACGTCGGAACCAAGATGGTGACCGGGTACGATTCGTCGAATGACAAAGTCTTCTCCGTTCGCCCGCTGCGTACGTGCAATTCCCGCTCTCCCAGTGGGACGTGGACATCCAATTGAAAATAGCGGCTCACTCCGAATCGTCGAGCCAGCCGATTTCCCTGCAAGTCGACCGTGGTGACACGGTCCAGCGCGCCGTAGACCTGGAAGGCCTGACCCGTCTGCTCACGGGGAGCTTGCAGCAGCGGCACAACATCCAGCGGCGGGAGCGGCGCGGGCTGGTTTTCCAACGCCGCATCGATGTTCAAGAGGATCTGCAGGATCGCCAGCGTATCGTCGTGGTCCAAGTTGCGACCGTTCCGCTCGGGGGCCTCGCGCAACAGGCCGATGTCGACATCCGCTCGCCCCAGCGCCGCTTCGCCAGCGCTCACGCCGTCGCCCGCCGAATCGGGATGCCACGCCAGGCGACGTGTCGCCAGCAGCGGAATCTTCTGGTCGCCGATTTGCACGAGCGCCAAGAAAATCGCCGCAGCGGTGCAGCGGCGATTGCCGGAAGGCGCCGCCGCCGGCCCTGCAAATCCATCCAAACCCAGGACGCGGTATCGCCTACCGGACGACTCCAATTCCGCGATCCAATACTCCGTGGGCGGGTCGCCGGTTTCGTCGTCGCCGGCCGCCTCGGCGGTGCTGAATCGCTCCGCCGACGATACGATCCCGGCGATCTGGTAGACATGGAACGGGACCGCCTGCTGCGGATCCTCCCCGGGGAATTCACAGGACTCCTCGACGATCAACGACGAGGGGTGGACTTTTCCCAAGCGACGGGCCACGGTTTGCATCACGGGTCCGGCAGGCTCGAACTCCGCGGCATCGGACAAACCCGACAGCTGTTGCGGCGAGACGTCCGGCAGCAGGTACTGTGGATTCTCGAGTTGAGATTGGCAGGCGAACGCCGCCGACATCAACACGACTCCCAATAATCCTGCGACAAACCAGGTTCCGCGCTGCATCGTGTCGATCGCCTTCCCCGCCAGATCCTCTCGGCGGTCAGTGGGTGTTCTGCGGGGGCTGCCGCGGGTGGACCGGCATCTCCAATCGATTCGAAGTCGCCTCCCGGTCACTATCCGTCGGCGCCATCCAATCGGCGGGCAGGCGAGCGGGGCGAACGATCCGCGCGCCGATTTGCCGCGATGAGCGATAGACGCGGAGGGCGACCGCAACGGCACAGACGATGCCGAGCGCAACCAAGAGAGGCAACCACCACCAGGCAGCCGGGGAGGCCGCCCCACCGCTGGTCGGCTGGAGCACGGGGACCAGGCCGATCAGCGTCGGGCAAAACTGGACGCGGCCGCCGTCGGCCAAGTACGAGCGGACTTTGTAAAAATATCCGGTGAATTGGGCCTGCTGATCCAGCGGCTGAAGTGTTTTCCCAGGAAACGGCAGGGCCGACGGCCACTGCACGGTCAAGAAACAAAAGGGAATCGTCGACCCGTCCGAGGGCTGGACCCACCATTCGTAGAAGCTGGGATCCTCCGTCGTTCCCTCCTCCATTCGCCGCGACGTCAGTTGCCGTGCGGCTCGGATCCGACCAGAAAAAGTCACCCATCGTCCGCGGTACGCGCTCGGCTGACTGACCAGTTGCAGGTGGGTCACTGGTTCCGCCTGGGCGGGGGGTGTTGCGGCCGCGGAGGTCTGCTGCAGCAGGCGTTCCACGAACAAATAATCCGCGGCGGCCGGCAGCGGGGTCTGATCCGCGACCAGCGATTGGGCCGCGCCGCTCAGCAGGCTCCGCAGTTTTGCTTGTGGGTCGATCGGAATCGCCGATCCCTCGCCCCAGGCGGTGAGAATCGGATTGATCGAGTCCCTCCACTGCTGCTGCCAGTCGAACAGGACGTCGTAGGCGGCTTGGCGGGTAGGCGAATCCGCCATCCCCAAAGCGCCCGCTTGCGACAACAGCTCCGCGGTGTAGCCCTGGTAGTACTCGCGGAGACGCTCGATCAAGTTGGCGACCGATTCCGCGGGGACTGAGCTGGGGTGGTCGGAAAAAACCAGTCGATAGAAATTGCGTCGGCTGACGTGATCCAGTCGTTGGAGGAAGCGGCGGCAAAAGTCCGCGCTCAGCTCATCCAAGCTCTGATCGGGTTGAAGCGCGAGCGGCGGTTCGATCGCGTCGTCTCCTGGTCCGACCG
Organism: Pirellulaceae bacterium; assembly: GCA_041740495.1. Taxonomy (GTDB): domain Bacteria; phylum Planctomycetota; class Planctomycetia; order Pirellulales; family Pirellulaceae; genus JANMEB01. The sequence continues at coordinate 1,665 of JBGSLW010000375.1, read as the reverse complement.
CCGCCTCGTTGGGGATAGTGTACTCCTGTACACTATTTGCCGACGGAACGGGTTTCCCGCTCTTCGGGTCGATTTCGGTAACGCGCAAGCCCTGGCCGGGCTGGCCTGCGGCGGGCTGCCCCGCATTCGTAAGCCACGTCCAGTTGTTCGGGTTGCCCGCCGCCCGCATCGCCAGCAAGACGCCGCCCAAGCAAAAAACCAGCATCAGCAGGCGGATCCGAATTCGCAAAGGAGCAGGGCGAGCCGTCGCCGGCGGTTCAAACCGCAATTTGCGGGGCGGGTCGGGCTGGCCAGGGACAGGTTCCATGCTAGGGCGGCGCGGTATGCAGACTGCCAGAAGCGATCGTCAACGACTCCACTATTGTAACTTTGACCGCGCCAGAAGAACATCATTCCACCCCTCGCAGGGTTGGACGACGGGGTCCCATCGGGGGCGACGGTTGTTGGACAGCCTCTGCCAATTTCCGTATGATGATGCGGGCAGTTCGCGGGGAAAATGAAGGATGAAATTGAAATCACGACGTGCCAGGCTGACCGGCTGGGTGAATCGTCTCCGCGGCATGCGCAGGGGGCTTGGCGGCAGGGGCATTCTGCTCCGTCGTGCAGGCATCTTACCTTTGATTCTGGCGGTAGGGGGTGGCGGCGGCGGGCGTGCGGCCGCCGAGGAGCCGGTCGAGCAGTTTCTCAAAGCACTTCGTGACAACGGCTATTACGACGTGGCGTTGGACTACTTGCAGCAGTTGTCGACCAGTCCCTTGGCGTCGCCGGCGTTTCAAAAGCGGATCAAGTTCGAGATGGCGGGGGTCTACCTGGACCAGCTCGAGCAACTGAGGGACTTGAACCAGATCGAAGCGACGATCGAAAAGGCCGATGCGTTGTTGCGGGAATTCGCGGCGAGCAACCCGCCCGCCGAACTGCTGGCGGAAAGCGGTTTGACTCGAGCCACCGCGTTGTTCGCCCGCGGAAAGGTCGCGTGGGAGCGCGGGAAGAATGAACGCGCGACCGCCGAAGAGCGACGGGCCGCGGGGGAGGCTGCACGGACCTACTTCCAGGAAGCGCTGGCCGTCTTCCAGGCGAGCTTGGAAACCCAAGCCAACGTGCTGAAATCGTTTCGAGTCGATCCGGCCGACCCGGGTTCGCGCGATAAGCTGGAGCGTCTCCGGGCGGAGTACGTCAAAACTCGCTTCATGTCGCCGACGATCAAAGAGCAAATCGCCGACACGCTGTCGACCAGCGACGTCGACCGCAAGAAGTTGTGGCAGGAAGCCGCGGCGGAGTATCGCGAGTTGTACGAAAAGTACGCGCGGTATCGGCAAGGCTCGTATTCCCGCTTTACCGCGGCCCGTTGCCATCAGAAATTGGGGGAGACCAAGGAAGCAATCACGCTGTTGATCGATTTGTTGGCCAGCGAGATCCCGCGAGCGTTGAAGATGGAGGCGGCGCTCTTGGCGCTGGAATGTTGGGAATCGGAGCGCCCTTACCCGGCGCAGGAGATCGCGGGACGATTGGGGCCCTTGTTGGAGTCGGCCAACGCTCGCGAATTGCGCGAGCCGCGGCTGGTTCGGCTGCAATTGGGCTACGCCAAGGCTTGCCAGGCTTATGCCGACCAATTGGACGCCGGGCCGTCGCGCGGGGAGTTGGACGACGATATCCGGCGATTGCGGA
>JBGSLW010000374.1:0-4626 GCA_041740495.1 Pirellulaceae bacterium | reverse complement strand
GACGCGGAGCGTCGCGCCACCCTCTATGTTATCATTCGGCGGCGATGCTCTCAATCGGATCGGGTGCGGGGCGAGGCCGACTCCGCATCCCGGGAATCTGAGAGGCGCGCACGACCCCTTCGGCCAGCAGCCAGGCGTTGAGTTCGCGCTCGCCGTCCAAGACTCGGGCCAAGGGGACCAACCGCCGATCGAACCGATGGGGATCGAACCGGAGTTCGACGCACCGATCGGGGCAGGCGCGGAGGAATTCGAGCGTTCTCGCCAGCGCCTCTCGCTGAGTCGGCCCGTCGCGCCGCGCGGACTCCGCCAACTCGACCCCCAGCAGCCGCACCGTCATTCGATCGTACTCGGGCGCTCCCGCTCCACCGCGAGCCCGCTCGTCGACCGGCTCGCAGACGAAAGTGATCGGATCCAGTATCGCGACGACCCGATAGCGACCTTCGCGCAAGTACAGGTCGGTCCCTGCCGACGGCAGTTGGGCTTGGGCCCACCAACCCAACGCCAAGAGAAGTCCGCCGCCGGCCAATGCCCAGCGTCGTCCCCAACGGGGTCTGCGAACAAAAAACTTCGAGTCGATGCTCGAATTAGTTTTCACTGAAATGCAGTTCCGAGATTGTCTCGATCCCCAGGGGATCCCTGACAAACGCCTGACGGCATTCGCCGCACAGGTCGAACCGATGCCGCCGATAAAGATCCTGGCTCAACTGGTCGGACTCTTCCGGGCCCAAGCTGTTGAGCATCTCTTCGATCTTTTCCAAGTGATCCGCTTCGGGTTCTTCTTCCGATTCATTCGCGGCGATCATGACTTCGATGCGCACCACGTACCGCAGATCGACCGCAGGGTTCAGGATCTTATGGCAGCGATCGCACGAATAATGAATCATGGCAGTATCCTTCCAAGAATGACGACGGCGGTCCACTCGCGCCGAGTCGAGCGGCCGAGGTGCAGCACCCGGCCGGTTGGTCATTCTCACCCACCGCCGTTCGGAATACAACAAGCCGAGGGAAAACTGCTGGCAATGAAAAAGAGTGGCACGACGCTCCGCGTCGTGGGGTCATGCAGCACCTCACGCCAAAGCGCAGCACCTCACGCCGAAGCGTGATGAAGCGTGACGAAGCGCGGTACAGCGCGAAGAAGCGCGGTCGTGCGGGACGAAGCACGGTGGAGTGCAATCAAGCCCGGCAATGATAGAGTCCACAAGTGGAACACGACGCGGAGCGTCATGCCACTCAAATACTCGCGGAGTGACTAATCGCAGAGCGGTTTGATCTTTTCCGTGATGCTTTCCGCGGTCGCCGACATCTCCGCGTTCAGCTGGGTATAACTTTTCCATTCATCCGGCACGTCGTCCTCGTGGTAGATCGCCTCGACCGGGCATTCCGGGACGCACGCCTCGCAATCGATACACTCGTCGGGATGAATGTACAGCATCGTCTCCCCCTTCCGGAAGCACTCGACCGGACAGACGACGACGCAGTCGGTGTACCGGCAGCCATCGCAAGGTTTGGTGACGACGTGAGTCATGCCTGCATTCTCCTGATGATTCCTTGATCGGCACTCGTCCGGCCGAAGTTGAAATGAATCCTAGGCCGTCGAAAATCTGTTGTCAAGCAAGTGTGAGCTGCCAGAGTGGCACGACGCTCCGCGTCGTGGGGAACGGACGAAAACGGGCATGGCCATCGCGCGGAACCAAGACCCCGTACAACCGGATCCAAGGCCTTGTGGTCCCGCATCCAAGGCCTTGTAGTCCCGGATCCACGACGCGGAGCGTCGTGCCACTCTGGCCAACTGTGTTGTGGCGCGCCGGCGGGGTAAGTAGAATCGAACGAAGCCGGTCGACCGGCGTCTTTCGCTTCGTTCCGCTGCAGGATCTATCGCCCGCGTGCCACTCTCCGAACTCGATCGCGATCTGCTGGAAAACTGCTTTCAGAAGCGTCCCTTTGCCTGGGAGAGCTTCGTCGATCGCTACTTGAATCTGGTGATGTACGTCGTGCAACAAACGGCGCTCCGCCGCAAGGTTGCCCTGCAGCCGAACGACGAAACGGAACTGGTCAACGACGTGTTTCTCACGATCCTCAAGGACGATTTCGCGGTCCTCCGCCGGTTCGCGGGAAACTGCAGCCTGGCCACGTATTTGACGGTGATCGCGCGGCGGGTGGTGGTGCGGAAACTCCTCCGCCAGCGGCGGCATACTGCTCCCCCCTCCCCGACCTGACTATTGGTTCATGGCGGAGGCGAGGTCGATGACCTGAGTGCCCGCGGGCTGCGGGCGCGTCCACTGCAAGGCGGGGTCGCCGTAAAGCTCGTTGATCCGCAAATTGGCCAAGTCCAGCGTCATCGCTTGGGGCTGGGCATCCGGGCCGATCACCACCAGTTCGATTCGCCGGGGCAGACTGACCCCGTGGACTTCGTCGTATTCGTGTTTCACTGGGTTGACGTACGCCAGCAGCCGCCCGCGTTCGTCGTAGAGCGATTGTTGTCGCAGGATGGCGGTCTGCCGATCGATGACCAGGATCTTGGTAAGTGCCCCGCCTGGCGTCGACAATTCACGGCGAAGTTCGTAATGGCCATCCGGCCGAGTCAGCGGTCCGACCCAAGGCTCGTTCGGGTCGATGTGCACCAAACCGATCGAGTCCAGAATCCATTGCGGCTCGATTGGCAATGTGCCGCGGGCTGGACTAGCTTGGAAATCGTCGTGCCGCGCGAAATACAAAGTGGGAGGACCCGCGCTGCTGGCGGCCTTGGTCCAGAACCAGAACTCCTGATCGTTGCTGCCGACGTCGAATCCCAGATCGGACATCCCGATCAGGCCGACCTTCATCCGCAAGTTGCGAGGCCGCTCCACGATCAGATTGCCGGAAAGCGGCGGCGCGCCAGGGATCCGCAGCCGCACATCGCTGCTGAGCTGGCGGACGTCCGCCCCATTGGCGTTGACCGCCGCCACGATTTGTGCGGAGGTCGGGGTTGCCTCCAAGACCACAGGGATCGGCGGCGTCGCGACCGGCCGCCAGTGGCGAAACGCCTGGCAGCCTGTGCCGCAACACAACAGGATCACCAATACGGATTGGCAAGCAACGATCGACCAATTCCTCGACATCGCCCTTGGTATTCGATTCATCCCGCAAGGTACTTCACCCTCCCCCAGGGAGGGTCGGCCGCACGACGCGGCCGGGGAGGGGCTCGGTGCGCGGCAATCCGCGCGAGGAAAGCCCCCCTCTCCGCCCGCAGACGGGGGAGAATGATTTGGGTTGCCGCCGAGGTTCGGGCTGTCATTCATGAATGCATCCTTGCGTTGGCGCGACGGCTGGCCTGGTACACGACGACTATTCCTGTTCGACTTCCCACGTCGGTTGATCCGTGAACAAATTTGCCGCGAGTTCAGCTTGGATGGCGCGAATTTGTTCCGGAGGAGGGGGGATATCCGATACGACGAAATCGGTCTTGAGCCGCGCCGAATGCAACAACAACTCGCGCCGACCCTCCGGATCGCTCCGCACATCGTGGAGGGTCAACAAGCGCTTTTGCTGCAACAACAGCGCCATCACGTACCGGGTGGCAGCCCGCTCCGGCCGATTCTCCAGCTCCTGAAAGTACGCCAGCAACACGTCGCTGGGCGCCCAGTAGACACGCTGGCCGTCGCGCTCCGGGACGCGCGATCGCCACCAGCCGATCGTCCCCGCCGGTGGGCCTTCCCAAGCCGATTTGCTGAAGTCCAGACGGACGAATTCGTCCCCCTGCTCGACTAACGCCGAGTAATATTCGTCTCCGGGTTTCAATTCCTGCTCCGTGCGATGGCAACGGCGGCTCGATCGTTTGAAGTCGTAATCCATCATGGACTTGGTACCGGCCGCTGGCGCGATCCGCTGGAGTAATCCATCCCGGGGGGAGGATCGTAGAGCAAGCATCCGGTCGATTCAAGCCAGAATGACGGAGGCATTGCGCCGGGGCGGGCCGCAGCGGGCATCCGGGGAGAGGCCCGCGAGGAGGGGGCAGTGAGAAGGGGGCAGTGCTAGCGGACGAGGTGGAAAACGAGATGTCCCGCGATGGGACTCACCGGGACCACAGGGACTCGTCTGGCCATTCCACAACGCGAACTGGGTTAGCCCACAGAGGCGGGCGGGGGCGGTGGCATGTCGTCGGGCTGGGAGTACTTGTTTCGCAAGCGCTCCCAGTGCGTTTCCATCGATTGATTGAGAAACGGCGGCCACGGCGGCTGGAAGTTCACGATCCGTTCGTGCACTTCGTACAAATGATCGCGGACGATGTCCGCGTAGTGCTCGTGGATCGCACCGCCGAGTGCATCGTAGATGATCGCCAGGCCCATATGCCCGATCGCCTGGAACCGGGGCTCGTACGATTCCGCCGCAGCCAACCGCTGATACACGTCGTAGGCGGACTCGAAGTAATTGAGACTGAGGTAGTACTCGCCCAACCGTTCATCCGCCAGGCGAAGATAGGTCAGCGATTCCGGATCGAGGGGGGCGTCGGGATCGGACGATTTGTCGAAGTACTCGCGTACGGCGAGCCAGCCGCGATCGTGAAGCTCCGGATGGAAGAACGCGTACTCGTATTGTTCGCGAGCGGAACCGCGGCGGGGGACGCGATCCTCCGATTGCGTGGCGGAC
>JBGSLW010000373.1:0-13447 GCA_041740495.1 Pirellulaceae bacterium | reverse complement strand
CCGCAAAGCCGGGGGAGAAGGGGGTCAGATGATGATGTGGGAATCTATTCGTTTAACGCCAAGCCGGAGGCGCCGGCTCGCTCGCAGTAGGGCCTACGATGAAGCCGGCGCCTTTGGCTTGGCGTTAAACGAGTTTACGGTGATGCCGGCTCCTTTGGCTTGGCGTTAAACGAGTTTGCAGACAGCGAAATTCGATACAATATCTCGGCAATTTCAAACAAGGAGCCATCATGTCTGTGCGCATCGGAGATACCGCCCCCGATTTCCAGGCCGAAACCACGCAAGGGCCGATTCAGTTCCATCAATGGATCGGCGACGGTTGGGCAATCCTGTTCTCCCACCCCAAGGATTTCACCCCGGTCTGCACCACCGAGTTGGGCTATATGGCGCGACTCAAGCCGGAATTCGACAAGCGGAACACAAAGATCTTGGGATTGAGCATCGACCCGATCACCGACCACGCCCGCTGGGCCAAGGATATCGAAGAGACGCAAGGCGCCGCCGTCACGTACCCGATGATCGGGGACGCCGACCTGCACGTCGCCAAGCTCTACGATATGATTCATCCCAACGCCACGAATTCGGGGGGCCGGACCGCCGTGGACAACGCCACGGTTCGGACCGTGTTCGTGGTCGGGCCCGACAAAAAGGTCAAAGCGACCTTGGCGTACCCGATGAGCACCGGGAGGAACTTTGACGAAGTTTTGCGGTTGCTCGATTCGATTCAATTGACGGCCAAGCATACGGTCGCCACGCCAGTGAATTGGCGCCCCGGCGACGATGTGATCATTCCGCCGGCGGTTTCGGACGACGAAGCCCGCCAGAAGTACCCGCATGGGTTCAAGACGTTGAAACCTTACCTGCGCACCGTCCGACAACCGCAATAGGGGGACACAGATACGATGGGTAACGACGATGAGTAACGACGCGGACGGAGACGTCCACACGGTACTGCAGGAGCAGCGAGTATTCCCGCCTCCGCCCGAATTTCAGGCTCGGGCCCAGCTCCAGTCGGAGGCTCAATACGCGGACATGTGCCAGCGGGCGATGCGGGACCGCGACGGATTCTGGGCAGAGCAGGCTCGTGCGGAACTCCATTGGTTTCGGCCGTTTTCATCGGTGTTTCGCGGCGAGGCGGGGGAAGTCGAATGGTTCGGCGGCGGGCTGACCAATGCTTCGTATAACTGCACGGATGCCAACCTGGCCCGCGGGTTAGGGAATCGCCTGGCGATCTGTTGGGAGGGGGAACCGGGTGATCGCCGCGAACTGACCTACGCCGAACTGCACGAGCGGGTTTGTCGGTTCGCTGGAGTCTTGCGCGGACTCGGGATCGGGCGCGGCGATGTGGTTTCGATTTACATGCCGATGGTCCCCGAATTGGCGATCGCCATGCTGGCGTGTGCGCGAATCGGCGCGATTCACTCGGTGATTTTCGGAGGCTTCTCGGCGGAAGCGATTGCCGACCGAAACAATGATGCGCAGGCCAAGCTGCAGATCACCGCCGACGGTTTGTGGCGGCGCGGCAAGTTCCTGCCGCTCAAAGCGACGGTGGATGCGGCGCTACTGAAGAGCCCGACGGTACAACATTGCATCGTGTACCAGCGCGATCATGGCGAGGTTCCCATGACGGCTGGGCGCGATCATTGGTGGCACGAATTGGAAAAGATCGCCGCGCCGGTTTCGGAGGCGGAACCGGTGGATAGCGAGCAGACGTTGTTCATCTTGTATACCAGCGGTTCGACCGGAAAACCGAAAGGGATTCGGCACACGACCGCCGGCTATCAGCTGTGGACCAAGCTCACGTTTCGTTGGGTCTTCGATTGGCGGCCCGACGACTTGTTCTGGTGCACGGCCGACTGCGGATGGATCACTGGTCACAGCTACGTGGTGTATGGGCCTTTGGCCAATGGCGCGTCGATCTTCATGTACGAGGGGGCTCCGAATTGGCCCGCAGAGGATCGCTTCTGGCAACTGATCGAAGACCATAAGGTCACGACGCTCTACACGGCGCCGACCGCGATTCGCTCGTTTATCAAATGGGGGGATCACCACGTCGATCGACACGACTTGTCCAGTTTGCGATTGCTGGGAACGGTCGGCGAGGGGATCAACCCCGAGGCGTGGATGTGGTACCACCGCAAGATTGGCAGGGAACGTTGTCCGATCGTCGATACATGGTGGCAGACCGAAACGGGGGGGATTATGATGTCGCCGCTCCCGGGGGTCACACCGACCAAACCGGGGAGTTGCACCAAGCCCATGCCCGGCGTTGTGCCCTTGATCGTGGACAGCCGACTGCAGCCGGTGGTCGGCCAACAAGGAGGGATGCTGTGCATCGCCGAGCCGTGGCCCGGGATGCTTCGCGGGATTTGGGGAGATGCCGAACGCTATCGCCAGCAGTATTGGACGCGAGTCCCCGGGCGGTATCTCACGGGGGACAACGCTCGCCGCGACGCGGACGGATATTACTGGATCATGGGTCGGATCGATGACGTGATCAACGTAGCGGGACATCGCTTGAGCACGATCGAGGTCGAGAGTGCGTTGGTGTCGCACCCCGCGGTGGCGGAGGCGGCTGCGGTGGGCCGCCCGCACGAGATCAAGGGGCAAGCCTTGGCGGTGTTTGTGACTCTCAAGGGGGGGGAGCCCTCGGAGGCGCTCAAGGACGAATTGCGCGGCCACGTGCGTCAGGAAATCGGTGCGCTCGCTCAGCCGGACGATATCCATTTCGCGCAGGCCCTTCCCAAGACGCGCAGCGGCAAGATCATGCGCCGTTTGTTGCGCGACATCGCCGAAGGTCGCGAGTCGGTGGGGGATACCAGCACGTTGGAGGATTACAGCGTGTTGGCGCGGCTGCGCGGCGACGAAGAATAGTTTTGGGATAGGACGACGATGCAATCCACCACGCGCACTGCGGCCGCCAAGGCCAAACCCTCCGCCGACCGCAAGCAATTCTGGGTCGGGTTCGACTTGGGCGGGACCAAGATGATGGCGGAGATCTACGATTCGAATTTCAAGTCGCTCGCCTCGCGCCGCAAGAAAACCAAAGGGCACGAAGGAATGGCGACGGGCCTCAAGCGAATTTCCGCCACGATCGAGGAAGCCTTGTTGGATGCCGGAATCGCCGCCGACCAGTTGGCTGGCATCGGGATTGGCTGCCCGGGCCCGCTCGATTTGAAACAAGGGATTATTCACGAGGCCCCCAACTTGGGGTGGAAGCATGTCCCGATCAAGAAATCGCTGGAGACGCGGTTTGGCTGTCCGGTGATCGTCTCCAACGACGTCGACGCCGGAACGTTTGGAGAATACGAGTTCGGTGCGGGGAAGAAATCGAGGTGCGTGGTCGGGATGTTTCCCGGGACCGGGATTGGCGGCGGCTGCGTCTACGAAGGTCGGCTATTGCAGGGAACCAACAGCACCTGCATGGAGATCGGCCATATTCCGCTATTGCCCGGCGGCCCGATCGATGGGGCCGGGAATCACGGATCGCTCGAGTCGATTGCGAGCCGCCTGGCGATTTCGGGGTCGGCCGCGCAAGCCGCGTTTCGCGGGCAGGCGCCGGCGTTGATGAGTGAATGCGGGACCGCTGTCGAGGACATCCGCAGCCGGGACCTGGCCGAGGCGATCCAAAAAGGGGATCGGTTTGTCGCGCGGATCGTCGAGCAGGCAGCCGAATATCTGGCCTTGGGAGTCGTGACGATCGTGCATCTCTTGGCGCCCGATATCGTCGTGTTGGGGGGTGGCTTGGTGGAGGCGATGCCCGACTTGTACCTGGGGACGGTGCGGACCGCGTTCCGCAAGCGGGTCTTGCCGGCCTACCGCGATGGGGTCCAGATCGTCCCGGCGCAACTGGGCGATCGCGCCGCCGTCAAAGGCGCCGCGGCCTGGGCCCGCCGCCAACTCGCTCCGTAAGAACGCGACTATGTCCAACCCCTCGCCGCTCGCCGATCGGAACCACCAGCACCGCCTGGTTGCGGTGATCGATATCGGAGCCACTTCGATTCGGATGGCGATTGCCCAATTGTCGGACGACGGCCAGGTGCAAATTGTCGAACAGCTCTTCCAGGCCGTGCAGCTGGGGGAGGACACGTTTTCCACGGGGCAGATCTCGCGGGCGACGATCGAAGATTGCGTCGATGTCCTGACGATCTTCCGGCAGAAGCTGAACGAGTACCAATTCCAGGGCTCGGACCAGATCCGCGTGGTGGCGACCAGCGCCGTACGGGAAGCGGCGAACAGCCTGGCGTTTCAAGATCGCATTTTCATGGCCACCGGGTTTGTGATCGAGCCTTTTGACGAGGCCGAACTGCATCGCGCGACGTACTTGGGGGTCCAACCTTACCTCGATGACTTCAACGACGAGACCTCCAAGACCATGATCTACGAGCTGGGCGGGGGGAGTACGGAGCTGCTCATCTTGTTCCAGGACAACGTGCACTTCGCCCAGACGTTTCGCCTGGGAACTTTGCGATTGCATGTCGCCCAAAAGGCCTACCGACAAGAGGCGGGGTTGGTCGCCGAAATCGAATTCCTCCAATCGCAGATCTCCCAAGCGATCAAACGGATCCAGAGCTCTTTGGGCAAGAACCAGCCGACACGGTTGGTGGCCATGGGGGGAGAGATTCGACTGGCTGCCGCGCAGTTGAGTGCAAAATCCCCCCGCGATCACATGGTCTCGATCAGTGCCGCCAAGCTCAAGGGTTTCGCAGAACGGGTGCTCAAGTCGAGCGTCGAAAAGGTCGTGCGGACCTACCATTTGGATATCCTGACCGCCGAGTTGTTTGGGCCCGCACTGTTGGTCCATTCGATGTTTGCACAGGCTTTCGGCGTCGATCATCTGCTGGTGGCCAACGTCAATCTCCGCGACGGATTGATCCTGGATATGACCAAGCAGCGGGTCTGGACCGATCGGATTCAGACGCAAATTTACGATTGGGCAGCGAAACTAGGCCAACGCTACCAATACGACGAGGCCCACGCCAAATGCGTCGCCCGACTTTCCGAACAGTTGTTCGACCAGTTGAGTGAACTGCATCGATTGGAGCCCCGATTTCGCTCGATCCTTTACCTGGCCGCCCTGCTGCACGAGATTGGCCTGTTCGTCGACAGTCGCGGCTACCACAAGCACACGATGTACTTGATCGCCAATTCAGATTTTTTTGGGGTGGGTTCGAAGGAGCGGCAATTGATCTCGCTGGTCGCTCGATATCACCGCCGGGCCTCGCCGCAACCCAACCACGAAGTCTACTCGCAACTCGATCGCAACGATCGCGTCGCCGTGACGAAGTTGGCGGCGCTTGTCCGGATCGCCCGTTGTCTGGACCGCAACCGCAACCAGCACGTGCAGGATATCCGCTGCGAACTCGCCGGCGACAGCGTTTTGATCCGAGTCGACACGCCGGCGGATCTGTCGACGGAGCAAATCGAAATGCAGTCCGACGCCGGTCTGTTCAGCGAAACGTTTGGTCGCAAGGTCCGCCTGGTCGTCGCCGCGAACGGCGGGAAGTGATCGTCAGCGGGCGATCGCCAATTCCGGGTCCATCGCCGCGTCCAGGATCTCGTCCTGTTCGATTTTGTGGGTCTTCTTCGAGCCGGTGGCGGGGCTGGCCGATTCGGCTCGGCAAATCACCCGCAGCGGCCAGCGGCTCTGAAAATCATCGGAGAGCCGTGTTCGCAGGAAGTACCAGGCCCCCATGTTTTCCGGTTCTTCCTGGACCCAGACGACGTGGGGGGATCCGCGAAATCGTTCGAGCTCCGCGGCGATCTCCCGTTCCGGCAACGGATACAACTGCTCGACGCGGACCACGGCGATCGGTGCATCCAGCTGCTCGCGGCGTTTGAGCAGGTCGATCGCGATCTTGCCGGTGCACAACAACACCCGCGTCGCGGTCGCGTGCAGTTGTGGTTGCGGATCGGGCACAATTTTCAAGAACCGCCCGTCGCTGAACGCATCGAACTCGGAGGCGACCAACGGTTCGCGCAGGAGACTCTTGGGGGTCAGGCAGACCAGCGGCTTGCGCCAACGCCGTTTGACCTGCCGACGAAGCAAATGAAAATACTGCGCGGCGGTTGTGGGGACCACGACTTGGATGTTGTGCTCGGCAGCCAGCGTCAGAAAACGCTCCAGCCGCGCGCTACAATGTTCGGGCCCTGCCCCTTCGAAGCCGTGCGGCAGCAGCATCGTCAGGCCGGACAGGCGTCGCCACTTATCCTCCGCGCTGGCGATGAACTGGTCGACGATGACTTGGGCGGCGTTCCAGAAGTCGCCGAATTGGGCTTCCCAACAGACGAGTGCTTCCGGGAAGTCCAGGCTGTAGCCGTATTCGAACCCCAAAACCCCTGCTTCGGAGAGGGGGCTGTTGATGATCTCGACGCGAGCCTGGTCATCGGCGATGTGTTGCAGGGGAACCCAGACCGAACCGTTCGAGGCGTCGTGCAGGCGGGCGTGGCGTTGGCTGAAGGTCCCGCGGCCAGAGTCCTGACCTGAGAGGCGGATCGGATGCCCCTCGACCGCCAACGATCCGAACGCCGCAAGCTCGGCGGTCGCCCAATCCAGCGGTCGTCGTCCATCGGCCATCTCGCGGCGGGCTTCGAAACTGCGGACCAACTTCGGATTGAGCTGAAACGATTCGGGAACCTGGCAAATGCTTTGGATGACGAACGACAACTTGCCCGCCGGGACCGCCGTGACAGGTTCGTCGTCCTCCGGCTCCGGTCCCCCAAAAAAGCCATCCCAATAGTTACCTTGCGATTGTTCGTCCGAGCGAAAACTGTCGTTCTGCGCCGCTTCGTAGTCCCGTTCGAGACTCGCCTGCCGCGCCTGCACAATCGATTCGGATTCTTCGGCCGTTACCTCGCGCATCTTCAGCAACCGCCGCAGGTACCCTTCCCGCACCGTCGGCATCCGGTCGATTTTTTGATACATCAACGGCTGAGTGAACCGCGGTTCATCGCTCTCATTGTGTCCCAACCGGCGGTAGCAATACATGTCGATCACCACGTCGCGGCGGAACGTTTGGCGAAAGTCCATCGCCAGCTCGACGACTTGGGCCACCGCCTCGGGGTCTTCCCCGTTGACGTGAAAGATGGGGATCTGCAGCATTTTCGCCACGTCGCTGGCGTACGTGGTCGAGCGTCCCTCCTCGGCGTCGGTCGTGAAGCCGACCTGGTTGTTGACAATCACGTGGACCGTGCCACCGACCTTGTATCCGACCAATTGGCTGAGGTTGAGTGTCTCTTGCACCACCCCTTCGCCGGCGAAGGCTGCATCGCCGTGGATCAGCAGCGTCATCACCTGACGACGATCGTGATCGCCGATCCGATCCTGTTTGGAGCGGCAGCGTCCCATCGCCACCGGGTTGACGAACTCCAGGTGACTTGGGTTGAAGCAAAGGGAGAGGTGAACTTGCTGCCCCCCGCTGGCGGTCCAGTTGCTGCTGTGTCCCAAGTGGTACAGGACATCGCCGCCGCCCCGGTGGGTTTCGGGCGCCGGGTCGTCGAACGTCCAGAAGATGTTCTCCGCCCGCTTGTTCATGATATTCGCCAGCACATTCAAGCGGCCGCGGTGGGCCATCCCCAGCACGATTTCGACGATATTTTGTTTTGCCGCCTTTTCGATCGCCAGGTCCAACAGCGGAATCAGGGTTTCCGCCCCTTCCAGGGAAAACGTCTTGGCCCCCACGTACTTCTTCCGCACGAATTCTTCGAAGATCACCGCGTCGGTCAACCGATTCAGAATCCGCAGTTGCGTGTCGCGCGAGAGCTTCAGCCGATTCTGGCTCCGTTCCATCCGAGCCTGCAGCCAGTCGCGCACCTCGTGGTCGTCGATGTGCATGAACTGGGCGCCGATCGAGCGGCAATACGTATGTCGCAAATGGTTGACGATTTCCTCCAGCGTTCGGTAGTCTTCGCCGGAGATCGTCCGGGTCGAAAAGGAACGTTGCATGTCGCTGGGCATCAGGCCATACGACTCCGGATTCAGTTCGCGGTTCCCCGGCCGAGGCATATTCAGCGGGTCGAGATGCGCCTCCAGATGGCCGCGAACGCGGAACCCGCGGACCAGTTGGTCGACGCGGTCCTGGAGTTGTGCGATTCCGAGCTCGGTGTGGGAGGGGGCGCCCAACCGGGGGGCCTGTTCGATCGCCGAATCGATCGCCCCCGATTCCTTCGCGAAGAATTCTCGCCATTCCAAGGGGACCCGTTGCGGGTCTTCCAAATACTCGCGGTAGAGATTCTCCAATAGCTCTTGGCTGAAGACGTTGATGCGGGACAGGCGATGATTTGCCATGGATCGGAGACGTGCGGCAGGAATGGCCGGAATCGGCCGGAAAACGCCCAATTTAGCGAAATCTGCTGTGGAAGGGTATCCCGCGGCCCGGCGGAGGGCAAGCCGCCCCATTCCCGCGTTCCGCTTAAAACTTTACGCGAGGTCTGGACAGAAATTCATGCACTCGGCCGTTGCTGGGAGGAACCGGACGCACATCTTGCTTTTGGGCGGCACGCCGCGGCGTGGTAGCGCGGGTGATCGCATCCCAGGTGTCGTAAGTGGACTCCCGAATCTGCGTCCCGGTTTGGGACATCCAATTTCCCACGCCCCGCCGCGTATTTCGCCACGACCGGGCGGAGTTCTCGCTCATGCGTTGCATGAACGCCGGTTGCTTCCATTCCCAAGCCCGGGGACGCCAACTCCATTGCGCCCAACCGCCTCCCCACCGACCGCGCGCGCTCGATTCGTCGGCCGCTTCGGCATCGATTTCATCCGAATCGACCGGCTCGTCTTCGCTCTCTCGGCTGCCGATGATCGAGGGCCAACGGTTTTCCGATTCTTGAGCCCGCAGACACGGCAAGGCCAACCCGCCAACGGCCAGCGCATAGCAAAGTGCTTTCCAGTTCATAGCGATTCCATCTGCCACAACCTATCCATTCAGAATCTCGCGCGGAGTCTTCCAGAAGCCGCGGAGCTCGTCCAGACCATTTTTTCATCCAGCACCTGGTGGTCGGCCGTGGTCGCCGTCGCGTAAAATGCTGGCAAAGTTCACCCACCCGCCTGTTTCGCCGATGACCCACCGCTATTCGGTTTCGCTGCACAAAGAGCAACTGACTTTCTCAGCCGCTCATTTCATCACCTTTGCCGGCGATACCTGCGAGTCGCTGCACGGGCACAATTACGGCGTCCGTTGCGAAGTCAGCGGCCAACTGACGGTCGACCGCTATGTGATCGACTTCATCGCCTTGCGGGACGAACTGGCACAAATCGTCCGGGAGTTGGACCATTCGATGCTGCTGCCTCTGCACCACGCACAGATCCTGGTGGAAGTGCAAGCCCCCGAGGTGATCGCCAGATTCCAGGAACGCCGCTGGGTGTTTCCGCAAGCCGATTGCCGGTTGCTGCCGGTCGCCAATACGACGGCGGAAGAGTTGGCTCGCTATATCGGCGAGCGCTTGCTGGAGCGATTGCGGCAACGAGGGGACTGTCTGGAGACGGTCGACGAAATTGAAGTCGGTGTCGATGAAAATCACGGCCAATGGGGGTGCTGCCGCATCGCCTGCCGATAGTTGGGGATATTCACTGAGTACAACTCACTGGGGATACAGCATGCAATTGAAATGGAGCAACTGGTCTGCGGGACTTGCGTTGTGGATGATCGTCGCGGGGAGTGCCAGCGGACGCCAGGATCCTGCCTCGGGTGAAGGCGATCGCCCGGCGACGCGAGCCCAGGCGTTGCGCGGGGAATACGGTCCTCTGCGAGCCAACAACGACTTGTTGTACTACCACCTGGACATTCGCATCGATCCGCAGAAAGGACACCTATCCGGCAAAAACACGATCCGAATGCGGATGCTGGAAGACGCGCAGCGGATCCAATTGGATCTCTACGCCAATTTGGACGTCGACAGGATCGTATGGGAGGAACAGCCGCTGCAATTCGAGCGCGAGCTGAATGCGGTGTTCGTCGACTTCCCGCGACAACTCAAGAAGGACGAGGTCGTCAGTTTCGATTTCCATTACTCTGGATTCCCCAAAGCGATCGGGCGATTTGGCGGGATCGTATTCGGCAACGATCCGCTGGGGCGGCCCTGGATCTACACCGCGTGTGAGGGCGAGGGCTCCAGTATCTGGTGGCCCGGCAAAGACCAGTGGCGGGACGAGGTCGAGTCGATGGACATCAGCATCGCCGTCCCCAACGGGCTGACCGACGTCTCGAACGGCCGGTTTCAAGGGAAGGAGGACTTGGGGGATGGTTACACCCGTTGGAAATGGCATGTGCACTATCCGATCAACAGCTACAACGTCTCGGTGAACATCGGCACGTACGAGCACTTCGACGAGAAGCTGGGCGATCTGACGATGGATTATTACTGCCTGCCGGAAGACTTGGAGAAGGCCAAGGCCCAGTTCGCTCAAGCCAAACCGATGATGGAGGCGTTTTATCATTACTTCGGCGAATACCCGTTTCCGCAGGATGGCTACAAATTGATCCAAGTCCCCTACACCGGGATGGAGCATCAATCGGCGGTGACTTACGGCAATGGTTTCCAGAACGGGTACGGCGGCCGCGATTGGACGGGAGTCGGGGTCAGTCCCAAATTCGACTTCATCATCATCCACGAGAGCGGCCACGAGTGGTTTGGGAACGCCGTCTCCGCGGCGGATGTCTCCGACATGTGGATCCACGAGGGGTGGACGACATACCTGGAGTGCATGTACGTGGAGCGGCTGTTCGGCGCGGAGGATGCCCTCAAATACGTCAACGGTTACAAATCGAAAGTCGGCAATCGCCGCGCGATCATCACCCCCCGCGGATTGCACCGCACGCCCTCGCAAGACATGTACTTCAAAGGGGCGTTGTTCCTACACACCCTCCGCAACATCCTGGCCGACGATGCGCGCTGGTGGAGCCTGGTCCGCGAAGTCTACGACAAATTCAAATACCAGAACATCATGACGGAAGATCTGATCGAGCTGTTCAATCAGCGATTCGAGCGGGACATGACGCCGATCTTTCGGCAGTACTTATGGCAGGCCAAGCTGCCGGTGCTGGAGCTGCGGCATCACCCGGCCGACGCAGAGGGATCGCACCAGGTCGAATACCGCTGGAACGCCAGCGAGTCCGGTTTCGACATGCCGGTCCGTGTGGGTAATCCCGACGATTGGCAGTGGATCTCGCCGACCTCCGAATGGCAGTCGCTCTCCACGCCGCTCCGTCCCGAGGCGTTTTCGGTCGCCACGGACTTGTACTACATCGACGTGAAAAAAGTGGATTAGCGGCGGAATACCGGCGGATCGAAGCGGGTGCGGATCTGCAGCGGCTTGGCGATGACCGGCTGCGCGACGCGCGGCGTTTGTGCCTGGGGCTGGCTGTCCAGACTGCGGATCGTGTATTCCCCTAGATAGTGCGTCAGACTGTTGTCGCCATGGAAGGCGATCACTTTTTCGTTCCAATTGACTTTCTTACTGACGATCTTTCCGCGGGCCAGATCGAACTCCACATGCCCGCTGGTCAGCTGCTGGCAAATTTGCGAGTGCACTTTGGGACTATCGATCGGAGTGAGGACCTGGGTCGTGAAGTCGATGATCGCGGTCGGACCTTGGACGGAGGTCAACCGGTATTCCATCTGAGTCTTGATCCGCTTGTAGCTATTGTCGTCGCTGCGAGCGAACTGTTCGTTCGGGACCGTCCATGAATGGCCGACCGCGACCGGCTGATCCGGGAGCGGGATCCAAAAACTTCCCGCGCCGAAATCGTATTGATCCGGTTTGTCCTGGTTTTTGGTGATTTTCCCTTGGCGTTGGACGGACATCGCCGGGAACGGCAGGTTCACCTTTTGCGCTTGGGTCGCGAATTGGGGGGGCGGTTCCCCGCCTTTCCGCGTATCGAACTCGATCGGCTCCTGTTCCCCGTTCCGTTGCCACCATTGCACCCAGGGGATGGTTTGCACCAGCGTCGCCTGGCCCTGCGAATCGACGCTGACGACTTCCCAGTACGAGTGGGAAACGGTGCGCGATGAAACGACCTCGGAGTATTCGTTCATCGACGTCTTGAGCGTTTCGACGTGTTCGACTTGCCAGCGATGGACCTCGCCTGCGGTGAATTTGTAAGCCAGGTCGAACGACTGCTTTTGTGTCGTCCCCTCGATTGCTCGTTCGAGCCGATGTTGAAAACCGGTGGACTCCCCCGCGTCGCCCGCCGGTTCCTGAGCCGACAAACGCATGGCGAACAGACAGACGATTCCGCAGAGCAACATCGTGCGTTGGGTCACCGCGTCCTCCTTTACCTCGATCGGGCAGCGCGCCTCCGCCAAACGACTCGGCGGATTGGGCGAAGTCCCTGTCGGCGGCGCGCGGAGCTGGATCACTCCCCTTCCGCGGCCGCACAACTACCTGGCAAGGAATCTAGAAAAACGGGGCGACCGCTGTCAATTTCAATCGCCTTGCGCGATAGCATCGGGAGGTCCTTCGTCGGTGCCGGGCGCGTTTTCGCCGGGGCCGTTCGGCTTGCGGCGGCGGCGCGGTGCACGCGCCAACCCGCGCTCATGGGGATCCAGCAGCCCGTTGTTCAATTTGCGGAGCGCCGTCGTCTCGATCTGCCGGACGCGTTCTCGCGTCAGGCCGAGCTTTTCGCCGATTTCCTTCAAGGTGTGCGGGTCGGTATTTTCCAGTCCGAACCGCATCCGCAAGACGGTGGTCTCACGCTCATCCAGCTGTTGCATCATATCCCGCACGCGGGTGAGCACATCGGATTCGACCATTTCGTCCTCGGGCGTCTTGGTGCGTTCGTCCATCACCAACTCGCCCAACGACCATCCCGCCTCGGCCTGGTCGGATTGCGGCATGGCGTTGTAGATCTGGATCGCTTTCTTGATGATCGGGAGCTTGCGGCGCGGCACACCCAGGATCCGAGCAATCTCTTCGGGGGTCGGGTTGCGGTTCAGCTCGTCCGCCAGACGGTTGGTCGCCCGCCGCCATTTCGACAGGAGTTCCACCATATACGCCGGGATGCGAATCGTCTTGGCGCTATTGATCAAGGCCCGTTTGATCGACTGTTTGATCCAGTAGCTGGCGTAGGTACTGAATCGCGTCCCGACGTCGGGATCGAAGCCCTCGACAGCCCGCAACAGTCCCAGATTCCCCTCTTCGATCAGGTCTTGCAGGCCCAAGCCCTTGCCGGTGTAACCGCGAGCGATATTGACCACCAACCGCAGATTGGCGCGGACCATCCGGTCGCGAGCCCGGACATCTCCCCCCTCGATCGCATTGGCCAGCATCCGCTCTTCTTCGGCGGTGAGCAATTTGGTTTCATTGATCTCTCGAAGATAGGTCTCCAAGGGATTCTGAGCATCGGTCCGGCGCCTCGGACGCCGCTTGGAGGACAACGATGTATAATCCGAACTAAAGACACCATATTCCAACGACTCGAAGTTCTCGATCTGCATGGCTGCGTGGCGG
>JBGSLW010000372.1:0-3008 GCA_041740495.1 Pirellulaceae bacterium | reverse complement strand
GGCAGACCAGAATCAAATGCTGCTGGCGCCGGAGGTGGCCGGGGGGCTGCGGCCGATGTTGCGCTTGGCCGAGCTATTGCCGCTCAAGCGGAGGACGCGGAGCCTGGTCCGCTCCTGGCTCGACGGCGAGCCCAAATTAGGCTCCAAAGAGTCCCGACAAGGCCTGTGCGATTGTGCCGAGGGAGGCGGTCCCTGGATCCTGCAAAACCGCTGGCGGCGCGGCGCCGACAAAATCGCAGTCTGGGCGGATGCCAGTCGAATGCAGCTCGAAATCGGGACCAAGCAGCCGTTGATCGCCGGGTCCTTCTGGCCCACGATCACCCACGAAGAACGGGCGCTCTGTCCGATCGCTCCCCCACACGCCAACTGCTGGTACGCCGACGAGGATGTGCAGTTGTTGGAATTGCAGATCGACTACGAGCACGATGTGCAGCTGGATCGTCTGGTGCTGCTGGCTGTGCAGGACCGGGTGGCGCTGATCGCCGACACGGTACACGGTCCGGCGGCCGAGTCCTGGAAGTACCGATCGCAGCTGCCGCTGGCCCCCGGCGTCGCGTTGGACCAGGAGTCGGAGACGCGCGAACATTACCTGCGCGTCGACAATTCGATTCGGGCGTTGGCGTATCCGCTGGCGGTACCGGAATGGCAGGCCGAGCGAACAAACCACAGCTTCGGGCTGCGATCGAGCTCGCACGGCGACGCGCTGGAGTTGACCCAAACCCACCGCGGGACAGGTTTCCACGCCGCCGTCTGGATCGATCTCGACCCGCACCGCGCGACACAGCCGCGAACCTGGCGGCAGTTGACCGTGGCCAAGGATCTCACGCCGCAAACGAGCGATCGCGCGGTCGCGTATCGCATCCGCAGCGGCGCCGAGCAATGGCTGCTCTATCGGCGAGTCGATCCCGAGATGAATTGCTACAGCGCGCTCGGCTGGCATTTCAACTGCGAGTTGTATCTTGGCAAAATGCTCCCCGATCAAACTCGGAAGGAACTGGTGCGCATCGATTGGCCGGCAATCGAGTGAGACGATTCATCTCTCCCCCTCCCCTCCCCCTCCCCTCCCCCTCCCCATCGAGCCTGCCTCATTGGTATCTACACGTCGGTGTCTGGATATTTCCCGAGTTCCTCGTTTAACGCCAAGCCGGAGGCGCCGGCTTTGCCCTGAACGGTACGACAAACGTGCCGGCGCCTCCGGCTTGGCGTTAAACGATGTAATGGAAAAATGGTCCCATAAATCTACAGGTCCGCATTGTGGGGGCGAACGGAGTTAGACTCGACGTGCATGAATTGTTTGGATACGAATGAGCCTGTCTTGGTGGACGGAAGGATTCGTAACTAACTGGAGGAAATAGCTCCATCATCCGCGGCGTGCCGTGGCGGGATACAATAAAAAGATCGCTGGGAGCATGCCAATGATTGAAATCAAGTACACGGGTGATGCCCTCTGGGCGAGAATCGAGCGTGCCGTAGAGACCGTCAAGAATCGAATGCGGCGAGTCGTCGCTGCGCTCAATGCGACAAGGATTCCCTACGCCGTGGTCGGGGGAAACGCCGTGCAACATTGGGTTGCGCAAGTTGACGAGTCGGTCGTGCGCAACACCCGTGATGTCGATATTATCCTCAACCGTGCCGATCTGCCACGGGCGATCGAAGCCTTGGAGAGAATTGGGTTTCGCTATCGTCATTCGGCGGGCGTATCGATGTTCCTCGACGGACCCGACGCGAAAGCGCGCGATGCGGTCCATGTCTCGTTCGCTGGGGAAAAGGTATCGCCGGAATACGTCGAAACCGTGCCGGGAATCGAATCCTACGAAATGATCGATGAGGCCCGAACGCTCCCTTTCGAGGCGTTGGTCCGTATGAAACTCACTTCCTGGAGTCTGAAAGATCAACTCCATCTGCTGGACATGATCTCGATCGGGTTGATCGACGAAAGCTGGTTCACGCGGTTGCTCCCCGAACAGCGCATCCGCTTGCAGTCTTTGCTGGATAATCCAGATCGGTAAGCTGCAGCTCATGCATGTTTCTTGGAAGCGGTTTCTTGGAAGCGGTTTATTGGAACGCGGCGCCCGGAAACCGCAGGCTAGCGCCAGGCGGCTGAACTCCATGGGACGCGGAACTGAGTTTTGGAACAAAGCCTGGTGTTGCAACCGCTTCTGGGATAATGGAAACGAACATTGCCATGACATTGCCAGAGAGTGAGCAGACTTCGTGCGGGAAATAATTGCGTTCGATCAGCAGCGGAAACTGGCGGAGAATCTGGCCGCCGTGCGAGCGCGGATTGCAGCAGCCTGCCAGCGAGCGGGGCGGCCGGTCGAGTCCGTGCGGTTGGTGGCGATCACGAAATACGTTGGTCCGGAGATCGCCGCGGGCCTGGTTTCGCTGGGGTTGGAAGATCTAGGCGAGAGCCGGCCGCAGGTCTTGTGGGAAAAGGCCGAGTCGCTGTCGGCGGCGAGCGTCCGATGGCACCTGGTCGGGTCGCTGCAGCGCAACAAAATCCGCCGCACGCTCCCCTGGGTCCACCTGATACACTCGGTCGACAGCCTTCGCCTCCTGGAGGGGATCGACCGCATCGCGGTGGAGCAGCAGCGGACCATTGAGGTGCTGTTGGAAGTCAACGTCTCGGGGGATGCCAATAAACAAGGGCTTCCGCCCCAAGACGTCGGCCGGGTGATCGACGCCGCGCACGAATTCGGGACGGTGCGGATCCACGGCTTGATGTGCATGGGAGGGTTGGAAAGCACGGTTCCCCAAGTCCAACACCAATTCGCGTCGCTCCGCGAACTGCGCGACAGCCTGCGCGGCCTGGAGGGGGGCGCCGTTTCGCTCGCGGAACTCTCGATGGGGATGAGCGACGACTTCGAGCTCGCCATCGCCGAGGGTTCCACCGTCGTCCGAATCGGCTCGCTCCTGTTCGCAGGGCTCCGCTAGAGGGGCACGACGCTCCGCGTCGTGAGCCGCCGTGCCAAGCTGGTCCGCGCAGCGCGAGCTCGCCGGGACGCAAG
>JBGSLW010000371.1:0-3370 GCA_041740495.1 Pirellulaceae bacterium | reverse complement strand
GAACGCTGAGACCCCCGTTCGCGGCGCGACGAATCCGTTCCATTCGTTTCGACATAACCTCGCCCGTACTCAATTCGGCGGAATCCAGGCTGTGGGGCCGCCTGGATTGAGCGGAAATTCTATCGTTGAGCAAACTTCACCGGCCGCCGGCCACTCGACCGCGGCCCGTTGTGCCCTTGCCAACAAATCACTGTAATTCTCTCCGGTGCTGGTTGAGATCGGCCGGGGTCAAAATTACGATGGGTTCATCCATTCCTACCGGACCAACTGCCTGGAGCTGCGCGATGTCTTGTTTTGATCTGATTCGGATGCGACGACTGGTTTGTGCCGCTGTGGGGGGCCTGCTCTTGCTGCAGGCGGCGGTGGCAGCGCAGCCGCAGGGAGGCCGTCCTGGGGGCGCTCAGGGTGCTCGCCGTCCAAATCCACCACCCGCCGTCGGGACGCTCCCCGAGGGATGGGTCAGCAAGTTGCAGTGGCGCAGCATCGGCCCCGCCAACATGGGGGGCCGGATCACGTCGATCGCGGTGTACGAAAAGGAACCGTCGACCTTTTGGATCGCGACGGCGTCGGGCGGCCTGCTCAAGACGGTCAACAACGGGGTTACCTTCGCACATCAATTCGATCGCGAAGCGACGGTGTCGATCGGAGATGTGCAAGTTTGTCAAACCGATCCGAGCCTCTTGTGGGTGGGAACCGGCGAAGCGAATCCACGGAACAGCGTCTCCTGGGGGGACGGTGTGTACAAGTCGACCGACGGCGGCGCTACCTGGAAGAATATGGGGTTGAAGGGGGGCTTTCAGACGGGAGGAATCGCGATCCATCCCACCGATCCGAACATTGTCTTCGTCGGTGTACTGGGCCGCTTGTGGGGATCGAGCGACGAACGCGGACTCTACAAAACGGTCGACGGCGGCCAAACCTGGAAACGGGTGCTCTTTGTCGACGAAAAAACGGGCGTGATCGACGTCAAGTTCCACCCGACCGACCCCAACATCTTGTTGGCGGCGACGTACGAGCGGCAGCGTGACGGCTTTGATGGAAACGATCCGGAGAAGAAATACGGTCCCGGATCGGGGCTCTATCGGAGTGCGGACGCCGGCGAGACTTTCAGCAAGGTCACACAGGGGCTGCCGGCCGTGAATACGGGCCGGATCGGCTTGGACTTTTATCGCGCCCAACCGAATACCGTCTATGCCTTGGTGGAGAGCGAAAAGATTGCGCAGATGCCACCGGAATTTCCGCACTTGGAATTGCGCAGCGGGGATGCCCCCGTGGGCGCCTTGATCCAACAAATCGGGGAGGACAGTCCCGCAGCTAAAGCCGGCGTCAAAGCCAACGACGTGGTGATTGCGGTCGACGGCGCGGTGGTCCATAGCAACGAACAGATGTGGGCGGCGATCCGCCGCAAAAAGGCGGGAGACAAGGTCCGCTTGGAGATTTCCCGCGATCGCAAACCGGTCCTGGTCGAACTGGAGTTGGAACGGGCGGTTCCTCCGGAGGCCCCCGCCGCGTATGGAAATGAGAGTGGTTAGCCTGGGGAAACTCGGTCCGGCGAGGGGCTGGTGGCGGGGGCCGGGGAAAGCGGAGGAGAAACGCCGCGCGGCGGCCGGGAAGGGCGGGGGGGTGAACGCGGGCGATCGAATCGGCCGCGGGTTCAGAATCCGTTCACGGGCGTGTTGGGAGGCCAAGCCGCCAACTTACAGGATCAACAAGGGGACCAGGCCGCGGACTACGGCGGAATTTATGTCTCCGAAGACGCTGGGTTGACCTGGCGGCGCATCAACACGCTCAATCCCCGCCCGATGTACTACAGCGAAATTCGAGTCGATCCCGTCGACAACAAGTACATGTATGTGTTGGGGACATCGCTGCATCGGTCCAGCGACGGCGGCGGACAGTTCACCGAAGATGGCGGCAACGGGGTGCACGCAGACTGCCACGCCCTATGGATCGACCCACGCGACCCGAAACACATGATTTTGGGAACCGATGGAGGGGTTTATGTAACGTATGACCGGATGGAGAACTGGGATCATCTCAACCACATGGCGATTGGGCAGTTCTATCACGTGGCCGTCGATTCTCGGCGCGACTTCTGGGTCTACGGTGGGTTGCAGGACAACGGCAGTTGGGGTGGACCCAGCCGCGGTGGTTCGGGGATCGGGCCGATCAACACCGACTGGATCAGCGTGGGAGGCGGCGACGGGTTTGTTTGCGCGGTCGATCCGACCGATCCGAAGGTGCTCTACACGGAGAGCCAAAACGGGGCGATGATGCGAATGAACTTGGAGACGGGGCAGCGGGCCGGGATCTCGCCCCGAGCGCCCCAGGGAACGCGCTATCGATTCAATTGGAAGACGCCGTTCGCACTCAGTCCGCAGAATTCCAAGATCTTCTACTCCGTCGGAAACCACGTCTTCCGATCGGTGGAAGGGGGGGAACGGCTGGCGGCGATCTCGGAGGAGATCACGAACACGGACAAAGGCAGCGGCAGCGCGATCGCGCTTTCTCCGTTGGAATACGGCGTGGTGTACGCCGGCACCACCGATGGCGCGGTGTGGGCCACGCGCGATGATGGAAAATCCTGGACTCCGATTTATGTGAAGAAAGAGGCTCCCCCGGCGGAACCGGCGGCGCCCGCCGACCAGGCAGCCGCCGGCCCATCGACTCAAGTCGACTTCTGGGTGCTCTCGACTGCGGGGAATCCGCAACAGCCTGGCGAGAAGATCATTTTGCGCACCGAGTTGACGGCGGATGGCAAACTGACGGCCCGCGCTGAGATGGGCGATCAACAGGTGGAGGCCGCCGAAGTTCGACTCGATGCGGACAACAAGACCTGGACGACCTACTTTGCTTTTCCGGATCATGATTACGAGATGATATTGAAGCGCGACGACCGATGGATGTCCGCCGATGTCAATGTCGATTTCGGTGCGAGCACGTTTTCCGCCGATGGTGTGCGGGTTGACGAGGCCGCGACCAAGCAACCGCTCGATCTTGCGAAGCTCGTCGGAAATTGGCAGGGGCGTTTGATTGCCGACGCTATCCCGGCCGATGCCAGCCGGATCAAGCTGGCGGTCGAGCGCACCGAGCAAGGGGCTTATCGCGGGAAATTGGAATCGTCCCAAGGGACTTTGACGATCAACAAAGTCGAAGCCAACGAGGCTCGGCAAATCGTGACATTGAACCTCAGCAACGATTCGGGCAACTATGTGCTCGACGTGCAAGTGTTCGAAGGAGTGCTCTTCGGCCGATTGCAGAACGAGGCCCGCTCGCTCCCGATCAAGATTTTGTTCTTGGCGGAGAAGGAAGCTGCGGGCCCGGCGCCTGGCGGCGGTGACGGCGGCGGTTCGCCTGCGGAGGCGACGGC
>JBGSLW010000370.1:0-3416 GCA_041740495.1 Pirellulaceae bacterium | reverse complement strand
CCGATCCGATTGAGAGCATCGCCGCCGAATGATAACATAGAGGGTGGCGCGACGCTCCGCGTCGCGAACCGCCGCAGAACACCCTCGCGGCGATCGCTCGCGCTATGGGCGGTGCCGATGCCCAAGTGCTGCTCGCCGTGATCGATGACGTCGTGATCGACGACGCCGTGATCGGACGACGCCATGATCGGACGACGCAGTGACCCACGACGCGGAGCGTCGTGCCACTCTGGGGGCGTGCCAGGACACGGAGTGTGCGGCTTCCATACAGCAACTTTTCAGCGGATTTCACAGCATGAAGATCGCGGTCATTGGCGGCGATGGGACAGGTCCCGAGGTCACGCGCGAGGCGCTCAAGGTTCTGGCGGCGGTCGCGGGAATCGAACGCTTCCAATATCAGCTGACCGAATTGGACTACGGCGGCGAACGCTACTTGCGAACCGGCGAGATCCTTCCGGAAGGGGCGCTCGAGTTATTGCGCGCCCACGACGCGATCTATCTGGGGGCGGTTGGGCACCCCGATGTCCCCCCGGGCGTGATCGAAAAAGGATTGCTCCTCCGCCTTCGCTTCGAACTCGATCAGTACATCAACCTCCGCCCTGTCAAGCTCTACCCGGGCGTCGAGACCCCTCTGGCGGATCGCAAACCGGAGGATATCGATTTCGTGGTGGTGCGGGAAAACACCGAAGACCTCTATGCCGGAATCGGCGGGTTCCTCAAAAAAGGGACCCCGGACGAAGTCGCCACCCAAACCGCCATCTACTCCCGCAAGGGGTGTGAACGCTGCATCCGCTGGGCTTTCGAGTACACGCGCAAACGCAACAACCCCAAAGGGAAAAAGCTCACCCTGGTCGCCAAGACCAATGTCCTGACCTACGGGCACGACCTGTGGTGGCGAACCTATCAGGAGGTCGCCCAGGAATATCCCGACATCCAAGCCGACTACAACCACGTCGATGCCTGCTGCATGTGGATGGTCAAGAGCCCCGAGTACTACGATGTGATCGTGACAACCAACATGTTCGGCGACATCATTACCGACTTGGGAGCGATCATCCAAGGCGGACTGGGCGTCGCGGCCGGCGGGAATCTCAATCCTGATCCGGGTGGGACCAGCATGTACGAGCCGATGGGGGGAAGCGCACCGAAGTACACCGGCCAAGGCGTGATCAACCCGATCGCGGCGATCGGGGCCATGGCCATGCTGCTGGAGCACACCGGTCAACCCGCCGCGGGGGCTCGTGTGCAGCGGGCGATCCAAACGGTCACCGGCACGAAAATGAAGAGCCAAGCCGCCGGAAAAATGGGGTACACGACCAGCCAGGTCGGCGACCTGGTCGTCGCAGCCCTGCCGGCTTGAGAATCCGTTGATTTGGCATTGCGCCGCCGCGCCACCATTAGCCGCCTGGCGCTAGCCTGCGGTTTCGGGCGGCGCTCAATTCCAAGAAACCGCAGGCTAGCGCCAGGCGGCTAATGTTTCCACGGGTTGCCGAGCGTTGCGAAGTCTATGAGCGACCAAGGGTGCTGGACCGCTGGCGAACTGCGCGGGTTGGGGTTCGATGTCGGCGTCAGTCGTTCCGGCGCGATTCTGCGGATCGACTGTCGCGGCGGTGTCCCGCAGGTGGACGATGCATTTTTCGCCCGATTGAATGGACTCGATCGACTTCGCGAGTTGAACCTCAGCGGTTGCGCGATCAGTGAGCGTGCCGTCCAAGCCCTGCTGGTCCTGGCAGAGTTGCGAACGCTCAGTCTGGAGAATGCCCGCATTGCCGCTGAGGCACTCGAGCAACTCGCAGGATTGCCGCAGTTGGAGTTATTGATTGTGCGGGGAACCGGGCTGTCCACCGAACGGCTGGCCGAGCTTCGCCGCCGCCGGATCCGCGTCCGGATCGTGTCCTAAGCGACGTTCCAGAGTGGCACGACGCTCCGCGTCTTGTCGTGAACTGTCGAGTTCGCCGAGCGCTCGTTCGCCCCTTGTTCTTTCGCCCCACCTTGGTTCCGAGCCGCGACGCGGAGCGTCGCGCCACTCTGAATCGTCTCACCATTCTGGAGCGCTGCGCGGCGCCATCACCGAGAGGCGATCGGCTGCTCGACTTGCGAGGCGAGATGCACGAATTGTTGCTTGCGGCGTTGCAATTCCTTTAGCGCAACGGAGACCTCGCGCGGCAAGACCTGTCGATCGGCGATCGCCGGATCGCGGGCCATCAGCAGTTGTTCGACACTCTCCGCACGCAATTCGGGGCGGGATTCCTGACCGAACAGCCCGCGGAACGGATGGGCGCGGTCGTCCGCTTGCTGGCGGCGGAGCGCCGCCGCAACCGCCTGGCGAAATCGTTGCTCGGAGGCTCGATACGCGGTCGCCAACGCCCGCGCCTCATGGTCTCCGGCGACAAACACCGGGATGAGGAACGTCGATTGAGCGGCAACCTTCGCTTTGGACTCTCCCCACATCGCGTCGGAGGGACCTAGCGCCGTGGCCTGCAACTGCAAGAGCGAGGTCCGCCAATCGACCGGCACGCGCCAGAGCAATGTGATGCGATGCGTCCCTTCCAACGGAAATTGCGGTGAACGATGGAATTTGAAATAAACGCCGGAGCGCCGCCCAAAAAATCCACTGGAAACGACGAGCTGCTGTTCAGGTTGACGCTGGTAGCGCAACGTCTCGCCATTCTTCCCATTGAGACCCGCTTGCAGTTGGGCGTCGGCCGGAGGGAGCGGGATGCGCGAATTCCAACCGAGCGACCCGGATTTCTCGCGCACGGATTCGACCTGCACCAGCCCTTCGATCGGACTGTCTTGCACGTTGCGGGGTGAAAAATCGTGCAGGACCACCGTATCATCCAGCGGGAGCGCTTGCACGATCAGCGTGGCCAGAGCGTCGTCGTGTTCCAGCCGGACGCCCGCGGCGATCTCGACATGGACCTCGACCAAACGCTCCACCGACGGATCGAGCGCTCGGTCCGGGTCGCAGACCGGTTGCCCCTCGACGAACGCGGGAGCATCCAGATGCACCGATTGTGGAGAACTTCCAGCCGCCGTGCTGGGGATCGAACAAGCGGCCACGGCGAGGGCGAGCGAATACGCTAGACGACGGAGAAATGCTGGGGTGGAATGGAAGCGGACCACGGCGGGAGCTCCTTGGAGTTTCGCTCGGCCAGCGGCTCGCTTCCCGCGACACCTCCGGCGTTCCAACTGCGTGGCCTTCCTGACCGTACTCCCTAATACGCAGCTCTCCGCATTTCGGTTCACACCCGCTCCCCCCAGAAGGGGACTCGTCCCAAATTTTTAGCCTTCCCGCATTTCGTTTAACGCCCAGCCGGAGGCGCCGGCTTTGCCCTGCACCCCCCAGCCGGAGGCGCCGGCTTTGCCCTGCACCCCCCAGCCAGAGGCGCCGGCTTTGCCCTGCACCCCCCGGC
>JBGSLW010000369.1:0-3115 GCA_041740495.1 Pirellulaceae bacterium | reverse complement strand
GCGCCGGCTTCGCGCTGAACGGCAAACGCAAAGCCGGAGGCGCCGGCTTCGCGCTGAACAGCAAACGCAAAGCCGGCGCCTCCGGCTTGGCGTTAAACGAGAGGGTGGAAAGATGGAGCAAGAAAATTGCACGACCTCTTTGTGGGGCACGCGGAGCCAGTGTCGACGTACACGAATTGTGTAGACACCCATGCCAAGTTGGGGTGAGGGGTGGGGGGTGAGGGGTGAGGGGTTCTCACCTCACTTGCGGTTGGCGAATCGAACCGGCTCGTCCGCTTGAATACGACTTAGCCACATTCCATCGGTGGGCGCGTCGTGACGCTGACAGTATGCATCCCAAACCAGACCCCACGGCAGCCCGCGCGCATCTTCCTGCAGGGCTAGTCGGGCGGTGTAATCCCCCAGCGACTCGGCCTGTCGGATGATCGCCGTCGGCTGCAGCAGGCCACGCAGGAGGGCTCGCTTGGTATTCCGAGCACCGATGACCCACGCCGCGATCCGATTGAGCGACGCGTCAAAAAAGTCCAGCCCGATATGAATCCGCTCCGGCCGCGGATGGAGCACGGCCTCTTCCAATAGCTGTATCGTGGGCTCATCCAAGGCCACCACGTGATCGCTGTCCCAG
Source organism: Pirellulaceae bacterium (assembly GCA_041740495.1). Taxonomy (GTDB): domain Bacteria; phylum Planctomycetota; class Planctomycetia; order Pirellulales; family Pirellulaceae; genus JANMEB01. Next base: position 2,490 of record JBGSLW010000369.1, on the reverse strand, counting down.
CGAACGCCGCGGCTGACATGCAATAGTAGGTGGGGAATGTACAGCAACACCGAACTCAATTTATCGGCGACCGATTCCGTGGGATGGAAATGTCCGCTGTCCAGGCACAGCCCCAGGTTGCGGCTCGCTGCGTAACCCAAGTAAAACTCGTGCGAGCCGACCGTGTAACTCTCCACGCCGATCCCGAACAGTTTCGACTCCACCGTGTCGATATTCCAGTTCGCCGAAATTGCCGTGCCGTAAATCGCGTCGAGCGACTCCAGCAATCGGGCCCGTGGGGTGTGCCGATCGGCGGGCGTGTCCTTGAAGCCGTCGGGGATCCAGAGATTGGTGACCGCCGGTTGGCCCAATCGCTCGCCAACTTCCGCGGCGATTCGCCGGCAGGCGAGACAGTGCTGGATCCAAAAGCGGCGTACGCCAGGATCCGCGTGGGCCAGCGTAAAGCCGCTCGCCGCCAATGCATGACTGAAACACGTCGGGTTGAAATCAAATCCCCAATGGTGCTCGCGGAGCCAATCGATCCACGAACTGTAATGGGCAGTCGTCAGTGCGTCGCGGTCGGGAAGTGGTCGTCCGTCCGATGCGTAGCTTGCGTGCAGACTCAACCGCAATGGACCGGGAATCAGCGAACCGGCCAATTCCAAATCGCTCCGTAATTCGTCGGGAGTTCTGGCCTTGCCGGGATAACTTCCAGTTGCCAGGCATCCGCCTCCCGCGCCGGCGCCCGGCCGGTCTTCAAAGCCCGTGACATCGTCCCCCTGCCAGCATTGCACGGAAACGGGCGTCTGGTCGAGCCGCGACATTGCCTGCGCGACATCCACTCCCCAGGCGGCGTAACGTTCGCGGGCGAGTTCAAATGCGGGTGTACTCATGCCTCTTTGGATAACCAGCCGGATTGGGTTTGTCCAGCGGCCACGCCACGGGGATTTGCACGCCACACTATTTTTTATTCCAATGCCAACGATGCGCAGCACCGACATCACGATTTGCGACGTGGATTATTCGACCGAATTCTTTCGGTATCGAACTCCGATTAAGTTCGGCGGCCAGGTGCTCGATCGAGTCACGGTTTTGAATACTCGTCTGACGGTCGAAACCGCGGACGGGCGTCGAGCCAGCGGGCGAGGCTCCATGCCGCTGGGTAACGTCTGGGCCTTTCCCACGAATCGGCTGTCGTACGACGAGACATTGGCGGCGATGCTGGCGGTGGCGGAATGCGTCGCCGCGACCTACCGCGATTGCCGGCTGGGCGGACATCCTTTGGAATTGACCTGGCAATTGGAGCCCGAGTTTTTTCGTGGCGCCGTCGAATGCACCGCGCAAGCCCCCGAAGCGCCCCCGATCCCTCGCCTGGCAACCCTCGTCGCCGCCAGCCCATTCGATGCCGCGCTTCACGATGCATTTGGGAAATTGCATGGAGTCAGTACGTACCGCACCTACGGCCACGAATTCTGGCAGGACGATTTGGGTGTCTTCTTGGGCTCGGATTTCCGCGGCGTCCACGTCTCCTCGCATGTGACGCAAGCTCCCGTAGCGTCGTTGCCGCTTTATCACCTGGTCGGCGCGCTCGATCCACTTTCACCGGCTGACGTGACGAAGCCAGCAGCGGATGGTCTGCCGGAGACACTCGAGGCATGGATCGCTTACAGCGGGCTGACGCATTTAAAGATCAAACTCAACGGCGACGATTTGAACTGGGATGTGGCGCGCGTTCTAGCGGTCGAACGGATCGCGACCCAGGTACAGACGAAACGCAGTGTTCGCGATTGGCATTACTCGCTGGACTTTAACGAGAAATGCCGATCGGTCGAGTATCTGCTGGAATTCCTGGCAAGAGTCCAGACCTCCACCCCGCGGGCGTACGATCGCATCGCCTATATCGAGCAACCGACGGCCCGAGATTTGAAATCCGACAGGGCCAATCCGATGCACGCGGCCAGCGCGCGGGTCCCCGTGGTGATCGACGAGTCTCTACTCGACCTCGAGAGCCTGCTCTTGGCACGGGAGATGGGCTATACGGGTGCAGCGCTCAAGGCGTGCAAAGGTCAATCTCAATCGATCATTTTGGCCTGTGCAGCTCGACATCTGGGGATGTCGCTCTGCGTCCAGGATCTGACCTGCCCCGGCGCGTCGCTGATCCACTCGGCAGGCATCGCCGCGCATGTCCGAGGCGTTACGGCGATTGAGGCCAATAGCCGCCAATACTGCCCGGCTGCCAATGCGGACTGGATCGATCGGTATCCAGAGATCTTCGATCCCCGCGACGGGAGAATCCATACGGGGCGTTTGACGGGACCAGGCCTCGGCGCGTATCCGCCGGCGCCTCCGGCTGGGCGTTTAACGAAATGTTCTTCGTTTAACGCCCAGCCAACGGCGCCGGCTTTTAGTGCTGCCCGAACAACAACCACTGGATGTCGAACATCGAGGAAACGTGGAAGGAACATCGAGCGCGCATCGAGCGCGCACCATGCCGGCGCCTCCGGCTGGGCG
>JBGSLW010000368.1:0-10219 GCA_041740495.1 Pirellulaceae bacterium | reverse complement strand
CCGCGGAGCACCGGGTCGCGGCCGAAGCGTTGGCCGAACCGTCGGGCCACTTCGGCGACTTGCAAGATGGCCCCTCCGGTCACGTTGACGATCCATGGCGGGGCCGCCGCTCGGGAGAGCGCTTGCACGATGTACGCGTTGGCATCTCCCTGCCAGATCACGTTGAAACTGCCGGTCTCCAGATCGATCGGCTCGCCGCGGAGAACTTTCAACGCGATATCGACCAGCACTCCGTAGCGGAGATCGACCGAATAATTGAGGCGGATCAGACTGGTGGCTGCACCCGACTGCGCAAACGCCCGTTCGCGGCCCAGACAAGATTGCGCATAATCGCCGGGCGGCTCTGGCGGATCGGACTCGCGAGATCCCCCGCTGGCTGGAGATGTGAATGCGTAGACACAGCCGGTGGAGAGGGCGACGATCCGCGCATCGGCAAAGCGGCGGGCGACCCGCGCCGGCAGTTCGACATTCATCTGCTGCAATCGCTGGGGATCGTTCTTCGTCCCGAATTTCACGCCGGCCAAAAAGAACACATTCCGCGCCGAGGGGAGTCGGGCCAGATCCGAATCCAACAGCAAATCGGCGGCGATCGTGCGAATTCCTGCCGCTTGAAACTGGGCCGACGAGGCCGCGTCGCCAAACCGCGATACCGCCCAAACCCGGAAGGGGGACTCGATGGCGGACAAGCCACGGTGCAGCATCAACGCCAGGTGAAATCCCATTTTCCCGCCGGCGCCCAGGACCAGGACATCGCTGTCGACGGCCTGCAGCACCTGCAGGACCCCCGGCGTCGGCCGGCTGGCTCGTTCGTGAAGTTCCGCCAAACTCCGGGGAGCTGGCGATGCGAATGGCTCAGCCATAGCGGTCTCAATCGTTGGCAATACCAAGCTGTTTCAATTTGGCGGCGGCTTCCTGCTCAGCCAGCGCCAAGATTTCCGCCAAGCGAACCGGCGCTCCGGGCGTCGACTTACTCGCGTCGGCGGCGCTCATGAAGGCGTAGATCTCGATCGTCTCCTCGGCGGAAACGGGGGGGACGCCGGATTGGAAGAAGCGAGCGATTTCGTCGACCAACGGCTCGTACCCCGCGTAGCCGCCGCTGCTGGCGGTTCCTTCCTCACCGAACACCGTGCCCCCGTACAGGTGCTTGCCGGTCCGAGTCCCCCGGAAGGTGCCGACGCGACCGTCCCGCCACGTCCCCACCACCAGGTCGGTTCCCGGGGTCGCGATGCGGACGACCGTTTCGCAGCCGGTCCCCATGACTGTAAACAGTTGCTCGACCCCGTGGATGCCGTACCAATACAGGTCGGGGTGCGTCGGTTCGAGCGAAGCCGGACTGAAGGTGTCGCAGCCTAGAACCGGGCCGACCAACTTGCCGGCGCGTGCCTCCAATGCTTTCGGTGCAAAGCGGAGGGCCGACGAGGAAAACAGCGGAGTCTGAAAGTGTTTTGCCGCCCGATAGATCGCCACGACATCGGCCAGCGAGGCGGCTGCTGGCTTGTCGACGAACACCGGTTTGCGAGCCTGCAATACCGGCAAGACCTGCTCCCAGTGCAATCGCCCATCGTTCGTTTCCAGCAAGACCGCGTCGACCTTCGCGATGAGCTCGTCCAAGGAAGCGACAATCTCGATCCCATGTTCTTCCATTTCCGCGGTATAGCCAGGGATCCGCGAAACGCTCGATTCGATCGTGGCGCTCCCTTGCGGGTAGGCACAGACGACGCGGCAACCAGCCCGGGGAGCAACGGCGTGTGGGTCGTTGATCAATTTGGTGAATGCGGTCGCGTGCGATGTATCCAGGCCAATCACACCGACACGCAGGGGGGGCGGGGAGGCAACTTGAGCCATCACCGCCGCGGAACCCCACGCCAACGCCACGACGGAAATGGCGAGGGCCCGGCTGCCGCTGCCAGCTCGCTTGAGGGGACGCATGTGTTGCCTCTTCATCGGGAGCCTGGGCCGAGTATCAAAGACGACGCGTCGCCGCCGCGATCCTTGTTACGCCGCGGTACGACGACTCCAATATAGTGCAATGGAGTCGACCCGGCACGCGACAATTGGGCCCATCGGCATGAGTATCACCCTCGTCCAGTCGATCCGACATGCAAGATGCTCAACGGGAAGCGCTTGGGCGCCACCGCGCATTTGGTTGACAGCCTTCCGAGCCGCCACTAGATTTGGGATTCGCCCAGGACGGCGAAAGTCATTCTCCCAAGTCGTCCATTTTCGCAACTCTCTCCCCCGGGTCATCCATGCGCCGCTCAAATCGCCGTAGATTGGTCGTCCTCGTCGTGTTGTTTGCATTCGGCGGGTCCTTGGCGACTCGTTCCGTGGTCGGCCAGCAGTTCAGTGTGAATCCAGACAAGCTTCGGCCGGTTCCCGTTCAAGCGGGCCTCGTCAGGTTGTCTCCTGAGAACTCGTTGATCGAGTTCATGGGAACGCACGCTGGGGAAAATATCGCGCCGCGTTTGGGTGGATTTTCGGAATTCAGCGGGGAGATTGCCGTCGAAGAGGGGACCATCCGCTCGGTCACGGCGGAAATCAACATCGCCTCCGTCTGGACACAGTTTTCCAAGCTGACGACTCACCTCAAGGCGCCGGACTTTTTCGATGTGGACTCGTTTGCGACGGCGAGATTCGTCAGCAGCGAAATCACGGCGGGTACGTCTCCTGGCGAAATCACGATTCAAGGCACCCTGACATTTCACGGCGCGACACAGCCCCTGACGCTTCCCGGCAAAGTCGCAGTCCACGCGGATGGGGTGACGCTCGTTTGCGCCTTCAAGCTCGATCGACGAACGTTTGAGATGAAGGATCACACGGATTCGGTAGATCCCCTGGTCGCGGTCAGCGTCGTCGTCGGGCAAAAGACGGCGCCGCGTGCGGAACAAGATCGCGCGGTCGGCGGACAGCGACGACGCCGGGATTCGGCTCCGGCAACTCCCAAAGAACCGCCGGTCTCCGGCTTGCGCGTCGGTGAATCGGTCGAACCGTGGACTCCCGTACACGTCTCCGGACCCGATAAGGGGACCAACGCCTGCCCCGTCTGCAATTATTGGAATCGCCCGGCGATCGTCGTATTTGCGAAGGACAATGCAAACACTGCCAAGTTGTTGGGGAACGTGGAGTCGCTGCTGGAACAACACGATACGGACGAGCTCAAGTGCTTCTTTGTCGTCCTGGATGGCAGTCCGGAGCGACTCGCGGAGCTCGCCAAGAAGGCAGGCCTGGCGCGGACGGCCCTCTGTTACTTGAATTCCGAGTCGCGGGACAAAGATCTCGCCGCCTACAAGATCCACCCGTCCGTGCAAAACACGGTGATGGTCTATCAAGGCTATCAAGTCGCAGCGACCTTGAACGACCTCAGCGGCGATGACCTGGAAACCTTGCCGGATGCAGTCAAAGCGATGTTGAACGAGTCGCCGGAATAATTCGGCAAGGAAGGAAGCCTCACGCCAAGACTTCGCGGACGACGTGCCCGTGGACATTGGTGAGCCGACGCTGGATGCCGTTGTGGTAGTAGGTCAACCGCTCGTGCTCGATGCCGAAGAGGTGCAACAATGTGGCGTGGAAATCGTGCCAGGTCACGGGGTTCTCGACCGCCTTCCAGCCGATTTCGTCGGTAGCCCCGAAAGCGAAACCAGGTCGTAACCCCGCGCCGGCAGCCCACACGGAGAACCCGTAGCGATTGTGATCGCGGCCGGCGCCCACGGTGTCGGACGCGGATTGTGTGAACGGCGTCCGACCGAATTCGGTGGTGAACAGGACCAGAGTATCCTCGAGCATTCCGCGTTGCCGCAGGTCGCGGAGCAGAGCCGCGACGGGACGATCGATCCGAGCTGCCTCGGCGGTGTGGTTCTCGCGAACGTCTTCGTGGGCATCCCAACTGCAGCGGGGGGAGCCGGCGATGGGGCCCCCCGAGAAAATCTGCACGAACCGCACGCCTTGCTCCAGCAGCCGGCGTCCCAGCAAGCAACGCGTGCCAAATTCGCGCGTCGTCGCCCGATCCAGGCCATAGTCGGCTTGCGTCGCGGCGGTCTCGCCCGAGAGGTCTACCACCGCGGGGACTGACAACTGCATCTGGGCCGCCAGCTCGTAACTGCGAATGCGCGCCCGCAGCATCTCCTCGTGGGGGGACGATTGCAGGTGCCATTCGTTCAATTGGTTGAGCAGCTGGCGTGTCGCCGCAGTCGACTCGGGCGCGATCGCTTGCCGCGGAAACAAGTCTCGAACCGGCTGGTCTCCCGACTCGAACGCTACCCCTTGGTGCAGCGCTGGCAAGAATCCGTTGCTCCAGTTGGACGAGCCGCCGTTGGGACCACCACGCTGGTCGGGGAGCACGACATAGTCAGGCAGCGTCTGGTTCAGACTTCCCAACCCGTACGATAGCCAGCTGCCGACCGAGGGAAATCCGTTGAACTGGAACCCGCTGTGCGCGAAAAATAACGCCGGGGTGTGATTCGCCGAATCGGTGGTCAGCGAATTGAACACAGTCAGTTCATCGGCCAACTGGGCGAGATGGGGAAATAACTCAGAGATCCACAATCCGCTTTGTCCCCGCCGGTGGAATTCCCAATCGGGCTGACGCAACAACCCGACTTGTCCGAAGAATACATCGGGTTGTTCTGACGAGTTCAGCGACTTGCCGTGATACTGCTTCAGAGCAGGCTTGTAGTCGAACGAGTCGAGGTGGCTGAGTCCACCCACCAGACATATCTGGATGGCGCGCTTCGCCCGCGGACGCGTTTGGGGGAACGCCTTTCGGTTCGCTGTCCCATCGTCCTGGGCAGACAACCTCTGGTCGTTCAGTAGTAATCCGAGCGCGGCCGTGGCACCCAGGCCACGCAACCCCCAATCCAACCATTCGCGCCGATTGATTATCGCCATTGCTTACTGGACCAGAATGAACTCGTTGCTGTTGAAGAGTGCCCGGGCCACGGCGGCCAAACCGTGCTTTTGCGCCACACGATCGGCCGCGGACAATTCGGCGGGGGTGGCTCCTCGCCCGTAGGCGCGGCGAAACATCCAGTCGACTTGCCGCGCGGTATCACCTGGGCATGCGACGGCGGCCCCTTCTCCGAATGCCGCCGCCAGGCGCAAGACCAGGTCGTTGTTCTGCAGACTGAGGGCTTGCAGCGGCGTCGTCGTGACCGATCGGCGCGGGGTCGCCGTCGAAGGATCGGGGCAATCGAGGCTATCGAGCAACGCCGAGCGTCCGCCGCGAGGCGTGAACCGATAGATCGTGCGGCGATTGAGTTGCGGGTCCTCGCGATCGATCGGCTCGTAGTATGTCGTGCCGTTGTTGTTGTCGATCACGGCGACGTCGTCGAAACCAGGGCCGCCGCGCTGCGGATTCAACCGGCCGCTGACCCACAGCATCGCATCGCGTACTGTTTCGGCGTCTAACCGCGCAGGGGACCGCCGCCAGAGCCAACGATTTTCCGCGTCCCGCGCGTGGGCGGCCGCGTCGAAACGCGAACTTTGGCGGTACGCTGTCGAGTTGACAAGCAAGCGGTGGAGCGGCTTGAGACGCATGCCGTTGCGGCGAAGCTCGCCTGCCAGCCAGTCCAGTAACTCGGGGTGGGAGGGAACACCGCCGTTGAACCCCAGGTCGCTGGGCGTGGCGACGAGCCCGCGACCAAAGTGATAGTGCCAAAGCCGGTTGACGATGACTCTCGGGAACAAAGGATTCTCCGCCGCCGTCAACGCCTGCGCCAATTGGGCTCGAGGCCGCGCTTGGCCAAAATCGGCCCCCAACGACTCGGCCCAGGGGATCTTGGCATGCAAAAGAAAGTTCGGCAGGGCCGGTTCGACTTGCTCGCCGGGATGCATCACGTCGCCGCGCGGCAACAATCGAGTCGGCTCGGACGGCGTGGACACCGCGGTATAGATAGATGCCGGCAAGTGGGCGTTCAACTCCGCGCGGCGGCTTTCCAGTCGTTCCATTTCCTCGAGCCATTGGTCGTGTTGGGCGGCCTGGTCGTCGGCGAGTCGTCGCCGCAATTCATCGCGGCTGACAAACAGCGATTTTGGGACGGCGACTTGGCCGATTTCCTCTGCCGTCAACGCTCGATCGTAGAGCTGGGCGCGCTGGATCGTTCCGCGGAAGAACCGATTTCCGCCCGGGGGTGAATGCCGCAATCCCAGGAGGACTCGACCATTCCCCGCTAAGAACTCGACCGGCCCCGAGCTTTGATACGCCTGGCCGTAGGGGAGACCATTGCGGTAGGCTCGGATCCACCCCTGGGCATCGTAGGTGATCGCGATGAAAAGCGGTTCACCCGGTGTGGGCTCACCTTCGCCGCCAAAGCTCTGCGTGCGAACAAACCCGTTGCTCCCCGCCATCCACCGCTGTGGCTCTTGCTCGCCGAAGACGATCGCATCGAATACGCCGCCGTCGGGGGTCTCGATGCTCAAAGTGCCACCGCCGCGTTGTTCCAGATCGTCCAGGACGACCCAGACTGCGAGCGTTTTCTCCTTCAAAGCGGAGGTCAGCGTCGAGCCCATTGCAAAGTCCCCCTCGCCGTCCAGCGTCAAGCCTCCAGCGGCGATGTGCGAGTCCCCCGCCAACTCCAACGTCTGACCCCCGATTCGATCGACCAGACCCTCCTGAAAATCCCAGGCCGCAACGAGACTGGCGTCTGCAGATCCGAGGGAGTGTGAAACGGAGCCGGGCGCCGACTCGGCTTTGGCTGCCGCATTTTGGCGCTCCGCCAGAATCTGATCGCGAATCGGCCGTTCGAGGTTGTTCAAGTCAATGCGAATATCCGCGAGACGGGCCGCCAAAGACTCGAGTTCCCGTTGCTCAGCCGCCGCGCGGATTTGGCGGGTTCCAGGTTGCACATCGGCCACCGCCGCCACCAATTGGTAATATTCGCGCTGCATCAGCGGATCGAACTTGTGGTCGTGGCAACGCGCGCAGTTGATGGTCAAACCCCAAAACGTCTGACCGACGGCGCCGATCAGATCCTCGAGTTCATCTTGGCGGGCCAACAGCTGCATACTGCGGCTGGCGCCGACCACGGTGTTGTGCACACCTGCGACCAGGAAACCACTGGCCGCGGCCCCCTCGACGGGATCGTCACATAATACGTCTCCGGCGATTTGCCGCCGGGCGAACTCGTCGTACGACAGATCGGCATTGAGTGCGTCGATCACCCAATCGCGATATCGCCAGGAATCGCGGCGAGGCCCGTTGCGTTCAAAGCCGTCGCTTTCACCGTAACGCACGATGTCCAGCCAGTGCCGCCCCCAGCGCTCGCCATACTCTGGTGAACTCAACAGCCGATCGACGAGAGCAGAGTAGGCCGCATCGCTGGGGTCGGTGCTGAACGCCTCGACAACTTCCGGAGGCGGGGGGAGACCGGTCAGGTCGAAATAGAGTCGGCGAACCTGTTGGCGGGGCTCGGCGTCCGGTCCATAACCGAATCCTTCATTTTCCAGGCGAGCCAAGACAAACTGGTCGACGCAGTTTCGCACGCGGTCGGACGCTGCAACCGGCGGTGGGGCAATCGCGGGCAAAGGCTGCCAGGCCCACCAATCGTAACCCGCCCGAGTCGGGCTGCTGTAGCGGAGCGGATCGATCGGCTCGAAGTCTCCCGCCGCGCCGTCAACCAACCACGCCCGGATAATCTCCTTTTCCGACGACGTCAAATCGCCGTCCGCCGGCATCTCGCCGTTCGCAATGACCTGCCACAAGCGGCCATCGAGGGGACTCGTCGCGTTCTCTGCGTGGACAACTTGGGACGGCCGAGTCAGATCGACGTCTCCCTCGGGGGCAGCCCCCGAATGGCAACCCAAGCAACGCTGGGTGAAGACCTGAACGACGGGAGAGTTGCCGGCCGGTCTCGACGACTCCGTTTGAAGACTCAAGCCCAGCGTGGGCACGAACGCCATGCCCACGATCAAGAGTCCCAAACGCTCGACAATCATCCCGATCCGCATACTGGTTTCCGCTGGCTGGGGAGCGCAAAAATGTTGTCTCGCCTCACGCATCGCAACGGCATTATACCCACAAGTCTCAGCTCGATTTTAGCGATTAACCCACCGCCATGCCCCCTCATCCCCAACCCTTCTCCCCCGCAAAACCGGGGGAGAAGGGAGCATGATGAAGTTATCGAAACACCAACGCGCAACTGGCGAGCACACAACGAATCAGTAACTCGTGGCTTGCAATTGGCGATGTGGCTCGAAATAGCCGATTGCCAAACCGCTGGGATGGGGTACGATTGCGGCGCAAATCGTCAAGGACCGGGATCCATACGAAGGTACATCATGTCTCGTTCGGTCGTCGTCACGGGGGGGGCTGGGTTCATCGGCTCGCACATCGTCGAAGCGTTGGTGGCTCGCGGCGACCGCGTACGGGTCCTCGACAACCTGGTCACGGGGCACGAGTCCTACCTGGCGGATGTGGCCGACCGGATTGAATTTATCCGTGGCGACATCCTGGATGCAGCGTTGCTGCGCGACGTATTGGATGGAGTCGAGTTGCTCTACCACCAGGCGGCATTGGCCTCGGTTCCTTTGAGCGTCGAGCGTCCTTTGGAGGTGAACGCCGCCTGCGTCACGGGGACGTTGAACGTGTTGGACCAGGCGCGGCGGGCCGGGGTGAGACGAGTGGTCTACGCCGCGTCAAGTAGTTTGTACGGCGATCCCCCGTTTGCCAGCAACCGGGAGAGCGATGTGGCAGCGCCGATGTCGCCGTATGCGGTCGCCAAGCTGGCCGGAGAGCATTACTGCCAGGCATTCTATCGGACGTATGGATTGGAGACGGTTTGCCTCCGCTACTTCAACGTGTTTGGCCCGCGGCAGGACCCCGCCAGTCCGTACTCGGCGGTGATCCCGCTGTTCATCACGGCACTGCTGGCGAACAAGGCCCCCACGATCTTCGGCGACGGCCTGCAATCGCGCGACTTTGCATATGTCAGCAATATCGTCGATGCGAATTTGCTGGCCGCGGATGCTCCGGCAGCGCAGGCCGCCGGACGCAGCTTCAACATCGCGAATGGCCGGGCGACGAGTCTGCTGGAGATGTTGCGGCAGTTGCAAGAGCTGCTGGGGACTCGATTACAGCCGGTCCATGCGCCCCCCCGTTCCGGCGAAGTCCGGCATAGCCTGGCGGATATCTCGGCCGCCCGACGCCAGTTGGGGTACGAACCTCGCATCGATTTCGCCACGGGGCTGCGGTTGAGTATCGACTACTATCGCTCGCGGCTGGGGTCAGCGAAATAAAGCTCGAGCCCCGCCGGCTGATCGCGCGCACAGTTGAGCCGATAGGCGCTAGCCTCGGTTTCGTGGAGCGGCCAGCGCGACAAAAAATCCAGCGCCTATCGGGATCGAATCGCAAATGTGGTCAAATTCGAGTACGATTCTGCGGGAAATCAAACGGTAATGCAGGTCGGTATCAAGGAGGTTTCTGGGCAAGACGTCACGCAGGATGAATTTGCCGAATACGAATGGGAATACGATTCCTATGGTCGAGTCATCTCGATAATTTGTCCAGCGCCAAGTCCCGAGGAAGACACACACAACACCGTTTTGATATATTGCGAGAACGGCACGCTGTCCATTATTCGCGGTAGCGCCGACGTCCACAACGGCACGCGCCCGGAGACTGAGTTTACGTGGGATGGCTATAACCGATTGGTGATGATCACCGATCCGGTAGGTCGAGAGACGACGTTCACGTACGACGGCCTGGGTCGCCGTGTTCAAGTTACGCATGATGACGCGTCGACCGAGCAAGTTCGGTTTGGCGACGGCGGCACATCGTTTCAAGCCGACATGATCGTAGGTCGGAAGGACAGAATGGGCGTTGTTCACACATCGACCTTTGATAGCAGCGGTCGTACTACAGAGTCCGTGCGCGCCGGAGCGTTGGACTCCGACATTCGCGACGGACAGTCGTACACAACAACTGTCAGCGATCCGAATATGAAGGACGTCACGACATTTGAATATGTATCGGGCACATCGACTCCGGAGTCCACGACAACTAACAATAGAAAACGGACAAGCACATTCGATTACAAGCGGCGCGTCGTCAGTTCCACAGTGTATCCAAGCGACGGCGTTTCGCTTACTAAATAGGTCCACGCGAAGAGCGAAGCGCTGGAGAAAACTGGTGTAGGAAAAAAGTATGGCTTGAACTTAGGTTGGGGTTATCACGACTCCAGCCCAGGAACAAGCCATGGACGGAATTATCCGATTGTCGGAAGCCCAA
>JBGSLW010000367.1:0-14991 GCA_041740495.1 Pirellulaceae bacterium | reverse complement strand
GATTCGTACCACACGCCCGCCCAAAGCCTCGATCGCGGACGGCGGCGCCTCGCGGGAGGGACATCGTCCATCCGCCCCCTCCCGTTCGCCGGAAACGCTGGCGACCGACCTGGCGCTTCCACAAATCGAAGTCCGCCACACCGCGACTTCGATCGCCGATGATGAGAAAGCCGCCGTCGTTCGCAAACGTTATTTCAGCCACGATCAGCTGAAGGCGACTCGCGCGACGACGACCCCGGGGAAACGCCAATCCCGCGGTCGGAGGAAATTCTCCGCGGGGGAAGTACTCAAGATCGTGCTCGGCGGATTACTCGCCTTCCCCATCGCACAAGCCATCCTCTGGTGGGGCTTGGGTCGCGATCCATTTCAGTTGGGGAAACCGGTCAGTCGAGTCGTCCGGTACATCGTTCCTCCTCAGTTTCGGGAGAATCTGGCGGACGAAAGCGAACTTGTCGGAGAAGGCTCCGCCGAGAAAACGGCCGATAGCATCTTGAATGCCAAGTCCCCGTTCGATTTCACCAGTCCAGATCCGGCGCCGAAATAGGATTCACCCACCGTAGAACAGTTGTCCCCAACTGTTCTTCTTCGTCCGCGCTGTGCACGAGCAATTGAGGACAATTGCTCTACGCTGGATTCAAAACACCAGCGGCGGAATCGCCTGGCTTTGGCGATTCAGCTTGACGCTTCCCCAGTAATACTGATGGCTCCCCACCAATTCCTCGACCGGGAAAAAATAGCGCCCAATCGCGACCAATTCCGACTTCGGGATCGATTCGCCAGGCGGTCGGTTCGATCCGCGCGAGATGACCAGCACGTGATAATCGCGCGGGCCGGCGAGGCTCAGGTCGAACGCGCCGGCCGGATTGATTCGTACCACACGCCCGCCCAAAGCCTCGATCGCGGAGATCGCGGGATTGTCCAGCGGCTCGAAGGACTCCGGCCGCAACGTCTGGACCTCGGGTCGTTGGGCAGGGGCCCGGTCGGACGGAACCACGATCACCACGGCGCCTTCGTCCGGAACTTGCGAATCGCTCCGGCGGAGGTGGACCGTGCCGGTGAGCTGGCAGGCATAGGTCGCCGCCGCCGTCGATCCTCGGCCAGCGCCCAACTGCCCAGCCATGAGGCCCAGGACAAAGAACGAACCCGCGACCAGCAACAGCAGGCCCGCCTGGGAATAGATCACCCACCGCGGGACCTGCAGAGTGGAAGGGTCCTCCGAGGGGACTCGAAGCGTCAGGTCGGCCGTTCCAGCATCGCCCGCTTTGGCAGGCGGCGGCGCGAACAATTCAGAGCCAATCGCCTGGGCGCCAGCCAGCGGGACGCCTCCCAGTCGGGGCGCTTCGGCGATCGGGGGCTCGGCGGGACGATGGTCCCCCGGGAGTCGAATCGAACCCGATGCCGAATCCAACGACCCCCGGGACGAAGCATCCGAGGATTCCGTCGAACGGGGCAGGGGTGGAATGCGAATCGACTGCTGACAACTGGGGCATCGCGACGACTGCCCCGCCTTTTGCTCGGAGACCGTCAAGCGAATATCGCACTTCGGACAACGGAATTTAAAGACCATCGTTTAGGATCAGGCCCAGGTTTTGGCTTGTCGCGGTTTTGCAACAAGTCTAGCATTAAACCAGCTCGCGGCTGCTGTTCCAAGTAAGTGCCCGCCAACGCCACGATGCCCACTGAATTCCCGATGCCCACTGAATTCCCGATGCCCGTCGAGTTCATCCCACATGTACTTCACCCTCCTTTGGGGAGGGTCGGACGCACGACGCGGCCGGGGAGGGACTCCACGTGGCCGGGAAGGGACTCCACGTGGCTCGAAGAGGGACTTCAAGTGGCCGAAGAGGGCCAAGGAGCCAGCGATTGTGCCATCACATTCGGGCCCCCTCTCCGCCCGCATCCATGCGTGCGACTCTCCCCCGAAGACAGGGGAGAGGGCAGGGTGAGGGGGTCGGCCGGTTTTGGGATAGGCGCTTAATCGTGGAAAGGTCAACTCAATGAAGCGTTGTCAAACAACCGCCGCTGGTCGCCTGATGACTTCGCCGAGTCGCCCAGCCCATCGGCGCCCAGCCCATCGGCGCCCAGTCCATCGGCGTTTCTGCCGGCTGACCCGGTGCGCCATGCTGCTGTGCGCCACGGTGCTGGCCGTGCTCGCGATACTCGCCTGCGGCTCGACCACCACTCTTGCCCAGGAGCAACGAATCATCCTGAAGAATGGATTGGAATACGAGGGTCGGTTCTTCACGCTGCTGGAATTCAACACGATCTACGGCAAGACCAAGGAAGATCCCTCCGCGCTCAACTCGATCGCCGTCGTCGACGACGGTCTGCGGCGGATCTACTTCAACCGACGGCATATCGCCGCCGAACCGATTCCCGTCAATCGACCCAATCCCACGATCCAGATTTGGCAACAGCGGACCAACGGCCAGCCGGAAGACTGGCGTTATGGCCAGTTGACCTACGCCGACCGATTCAACGAGTTCGGAAGGCGGATGATCGCGTCCAACGGGCGGCAGAAATTCATCCAAGGGATCGTCGAAGTCAATGCGCGGTACGTCAAGGCGGTCGCTCTGGAAGACCCCGATTGGATTTCGCCGATCGCGACCGCCACGATCCCCAGCGATGTCTTGATCCCGATGTTGCGGCGGCAAGTCCGCGACTCCAACAATATTACCGAGCGTTTGCGAATCGTCGACCTGCTGATGGTGGCGAAACGATATCGCGACGCCGACGCGGAGCTGCTGTCGATTCAAAAAGCGTTCCCGGACCTGGCCCAGGAATACAAGGACTTTCGCACGCGGATGAACGCGGAGTTCGCCAACCAGGTGGTGAGCGAAATTCGAATGCGACTGGAGCACGGCCAGGTCAAAATCGCCCAGGACCTGCTGGGGGCGTTTTTGGGAAAAGAGGGAGCCGATGTCAGCACGCTGGTGCTCTCCGAAATCGCCGACATCAACAACTCGATCTCCGGGCAGTTGCAGGCGGTCGAGGATGCGCGGCGTGCTCTGCTGGCCCAATGGGAGGTGGCGCGAGTCGAAGAGGGAATTCCCCAAGGAACCGAGAGCGCCCTGGCGAACATCGTGGAAGAGATACTTCGCGATTTGCGACCGACGAACCTGGAGCGACTGGCGACTTTTGTCCGCCTCGCCAGCGATAGCGAACAAACCGCGCTGCAGCGAGTGGCCTACGCCGTCAGCGGATGGATCAGCGGCAGCGGCGCCGCGACGAACTCGATTGCCGCAGCGCTCTCCATGCACTCCTCCCGCGAGTTGGCTGCCGAATACCTCACCAACGCCGACGAGGCCCGCCGGGCCGGTATCTTGGGGGAGTTGACTCAGTTGGAGACAGGCGAAACCAGCCAGATGGCGAAGATCCTGTTGAATATGCTCCCGCCGCTCGCGCCGGAGAGTCTGGAGAATGGCGGAGCGCCGTTGGCCTTCTCCCTGACACTCCCCCCCAAGGCCAATGAGACGGAAGGCCGAAGCGTCGAATATCTGGTGCGGCTCCCCCCCCAATACGATCCGTATCGCCGGTATCCCTGCCTGGTCTGCCTGCATCCCCAAGGTCGCGACCCGGAGCAGGCATTGTACTTCTGGACCGGGGGATTTAATCCTCGCTTGGAATCGACCACCGGTTACGCGGCGCGGCATGGATACATTGTCATTGCCCCTCGCTGGAGTCTGCCAGGCGAATACGGCTACCGCTACACCGCTGAGGAACAGCTGGTGGTGCTCAAATCGCTCCGCGATGCGATGCGACGATTCTCGATCGATAGCGACCGAGTTTTCCTGGCGGGACATTTCGCCGGCGGCGACGCCGCTTGGGACATCGGACTTAGCTTTCCCGACGTCTGGGCGGGCGTGATCCCCATCAGTGCCTACTGCGGTTCGCGCGGCGGCTATCCATTTCGCTGTTACAAGACGGCAAGCCGCTTGAATTTGCCGCTGTACTTTGTCAGCGGTCAGTACGATCTGGCGTTGGAAGGGGTCGAGGTCGGCCGAATCGGATTCAATGCGCTCTCCTGGACGCCGATGCTCGCGGCCTCCGCCGGTCGCGACCTTCCCAACTTCGACGTGACGGTAGTCGAGTATCAAAAACGGCTCGCCGAAATGTTCGACGAAGAACTGCCGCAGATTTTCGAGTGGATGGGTCGGCACACGCGGAACTTCGCGGCGGAAGAGTTCGAAGTTTCCGCGATGCGCCCCTGGCAACGCCAATTCTGGTGGTGGGAAGTCCCCGAGGTTCCAGCGGATAAACTGGTGCTGCCGCACGAATGGCCCCCCCAACGCGGAAAAGTCGACCCCCTGCAGTTCGTCGGCAAGTTCGATCGAGCTCGCAATCGCTTCAGCGTGCAAAACTGCCCTGGCAGGCAAGCCACCCTTTACCTCTCGCCTGATCTCGTGGATTTCAGCAGCAAAGTTTCGATCTCGTACGCCGGGTCGCACAACGTCGACGTTCAACCCAGCACCCCGTTTCTGCTGGAAGATGTGCGGCAACGCGCCGATCGGCAACACCCCTTCTGGGCTGCTATCGAATTGCAAAACAACAAATGGCAAGCCCGATGATCGAGGGGCCCGTCAGCAAATCAGCCGCCTGGCGCTAGCCTGCGGTTTCGTCACGCGCTGGCCCGCCAAAAGAAACCGCAGGTTAGCGCCAGGCGGCGGATGGTTGGAATAAAGCCTGGGCCGGAACAAGTCTTCGCAGCGCCGGCGCTCTGAGCTTGTTCCACAGTCTATTATCGAAAAAGCTTTAGACGCAACGCGTTCACCACGATCACCAGATCGGAAGCCACCATCGCCAGCGCTGCCATGATCGGATGCAGCTTGCTGAGAAAACTGGGAACCCAAGGAAGCGGCGCCAGGGCTCCCGCGGCGATCGGAATCAGCGCGACGTTGTAGGCGAACGCCCAAAACAAATTCTGGCGGATAATCCGCATCGTCGCGCCGGAAAGGCGAATCGCTTGCGGGACCGAATTCAAATCGTGCCCCAACAGCAACACGTCGGCCGCTTCGATCGCGATATCCGTCCCCGAACCGATGGCGATCCCGACATCGGCCGCTGCCAGAGCTGGGGCGTCGTTGATTCCGTCCCCCACCATCGCCACGCGCGTCTCCCCCTGTTGCAGGTCGCGAATCAACCGAGCCTTCTGGTCGGGGGCGACGTCCGCGTGAAAGGAATCGACTGCCAATTGCCCAGCGATAACTCCCGCCGTCGTCGGATTATCGCCCGTTGCCAGCACGACCCGCCGCCCCAATCGACGCAGACTTTCGACCGCCGCCGCGGCGTCCGGCTTCAGCGCATCCACTACCGCCAAGACACCGGCCAACCGCCCATTCCGGCTGACCCAAACCATAGTGTACGCATGTACACTAAAAGCGTGCTCGAGCCGACGTGCCGCGTCGTTGAACGCGACGCCACGCTGCTCCAACAACGAGGGCTTTCCGACGAGGACTTCTTCTCCGTCGATCTTGGCGGCCACTCCGGCGCCCGTCAGCGCGGTGAATTCGCTGGCCGGCCGAAGCGATAGGCCTCGCTGTTCGGCGACAGCTACAATCGCGCGTCCCACCGGATGCTCGCTGCCGTATTCGGCCGACGCCGCGACGCGAAGCAGGTCGATTTGGGCTTCGGGGGACTCCGCCTCTTCGACGGTCTGTACCGCCGCCAAGGCCAATTCCCCCGTCGTGACGGTCCCCGTTTTGTCGAGGACGATCGTCGCCGCACCGTGGAGAGTTTGCAGTGCCTCACTGGACTTGAACAAGATCCCTTGCTCCGCACCGCGACCCATCCCCACCGTTACCGCCAGCGGTGTCGCCAGGCCCATCGCACAGGGGCAAGAAATAATCAGCACCGCGGTCATGCGCACGACGGCGGCGGCCACATCGCCGGTCGCTACCAGCCAACAGGCCGCGGTGACCAACGCGACGAGGACGACTACGGGAACAAACACGTTGGAAATCCGATCCGCCAATTGCTGGATCGGCGCCTTGCTGGCCTGGGCACTCTCCACCAGACGCACAATCTGCGCCAATACGGATTGTTCACCGATCGATTGGGCGGCGACGACCAGCAGCCCTTGCAGGTTCAGCGTCGCCCCGATCACCTGGTCCCCGGGGTTTTTGTCGACCGGTATCGACTCGCCCGTCAACATGCTCTCGTTGACCGCCGATCGCCCGCTGAGCACGGCGCCGTCGACGGGAATCGTTTCGCCGGGGCGGACCACGACGTGATCGCCGGAACGAACTTCGCTCAATGGCACGATCTGATCTTGGCCGTTGCGGCGCACGCACGCGGTGGCCGACTGCAACTGCAACAGCCCTTGGATTGCCGAGCCGGTTCGCTGTTTGGCGCCAGATTCCACGATCTTTCCCAGTAAGATCAGCGTCAAGATCGTGGCCGACGTTTCGAAGTAGACGTGCTCCTCAACCAGCGGCTGCCACCAGCGCCCCGTCGAGGCTGCCGGAAACGTATGCGCGAACAAGACGCAGACGCTGAAAACATAGGCGACGGTCGAGCCCAGCGCGACCAGTACATCCATATTCGCGTGCCCCGCACGCAGACTGCGAAAGGCGCTGCGGTAGTAGCCGGCCCCCACCACGAATTGCACGGGAGTTGCCAGCAAAAAGAAGAGCCAGTCGACCCAAGCCGCATGCGCCCAATGCCCTGCCACGCCAAAGTCCCGAGCCATACTCAGTAGAAATAGCGGCGTGGTCAGCGCGACGCCGAACGCCAGTAACCGCCACTGCGCAGCCCGCTCGACGGTGCGATGGTCGTCGCCAGCAGACCCGGAGTCCTTCGGCGACGGCTCTACGACGTCGTAACCGCTGGCGCGTACCGCCTCCACCAACTCATCGCGGCCGTTCCCTCCACCCGGTGGCCATGTCACTCCGGGTTGCCATGTCACCCAAGCCCGCTCGGACTGCAAATGGACTTGGACCGCGGCAACCCCCGGTACCGCGCGGAGCGCGTTCTCCAACCCCTGCACACAGCCCGCACAGTGCATGCCGCGGATCTGCAGAACGACTTGGGTGGATTCCATCTTTACGCCAACGTCGGCGAAGTCGATTCGTCGTCCCCAGGGGTTGTCGGCGACTCGGCGGCGCCTGCAGCGGCCTCGGATTCCACCGCCTCCCGGTAAGCGTTCAACGCTTCCTGCAGCAAGCTGGCGTTCTCGGCCAACTGCCGCCGCAACGCCACCGGCAGAATGGCATAACGCACCAGCGGCTTCTCCGTTTTTTGCGGCTCACCTTGATTGTTCACAATCCAGGTCGCCAGATTCACCGACAGATAGGCATCCTCCATCTCGTCTCCGGGGATGCTGTGGACCGTGTACATCGCAAACTGATTCGATTCGTCGGTCTTGGGGATCGGCAGATCCAGCAAGTCATCAATTCGCGTGGCCGCCAGAATCTTCTCGACCATCGCCGGCTCGGTAATCGGCAGCGTCATCACCAACTCGCTTTCGGAGGCCCACGTATCACGCGATTCGCTGAACGGTTCGCCTGCCTGGCGGTACGGCATTCGAAGCGCGAAATAGCCGATCACCCCGGCCTCGATCGCCCAAATCAAGTAGACCAGCACACCTTGAATCGGGGCGCCCCGCCGCCCCCCGCGGCCGATATTCCAACCCTGGTCCGCCCGAAACTGGAGATGGCGAGCAAATGTCAAGTCCTCAGCGATCGCCCACTGTACCTCCGCCCGCTGCGCGGCTGGCAAATTCTGTTGCCGCATCCATTCCGTCGTGGCGGCGCGCAACATGCCGCGGTATTGGAAAAAGTACTTGGCCCCCACGCCGCACCCCACCAGGCTCAAGCCAATCACGATCGCCAAGAATCGGCTCCGCACCGACCCCAAGCGAACTACCTGCGCGGCGACCCAGCCCAAGACCAGGCCCATCGCCGCCGTCAGCAGCACGTTCACGTAGATCCAGGGAATCCATCGCAAAAAATTCTGGTAGATATACGCCAAGCCCACCGTTGCCAAAATTCCCGCCAACCAAATCGGGAAGGTCCGCAAGCTAAATTTGCCCGAGGGCTGATAGATCTGAAACATACGCCTTCGACTCGGTCTTCCAAAGTTACGTTTCTCGCAAGTTGATCCGGTCCCGCCGATCGCGGGCCAATCGTCGCCCTATTGTAACAAGTGCCGAGTCCCACGACGCCGCCAGAGTAGAACAGTTGTCCCCAACTGTTCCCGTTAACAACCGCGTTCACAACAGAACAATTGAGGACAATTGTTCTACATTGGGGATGCCTCGCCGCCAGGCGAACGCCGCATTCGCTCGTTGACAGCGCGAGCCGCTCGAAAGGCCTCGTTTGCTTTGCGCGTCTCTCGACGAGCCTGATAGCGTTCGCCGAGCTGCCGATAGCTGTCGGCCAACAGCCGATGGACTCGCCAGAAGCCTTCCCCAGCCGAACGAGGCTCCAACGTGGCGAGTTCCGCCCGAGCTCCCTCCAAGTCGCGCCACGCCTCCTCCAGTTTTCCATCCACCAGTTGCCGCCGCCCGTGCTGGATGTTGACCTTGATCTTCAATTTCTTGTACTCCAACACATTCGGACTGCGCGCCACCAGGTCATTGGCGATCGCATGGGCCCGCGAAATCCGTTCGTCCCCCAATTCGGCGTCGTTATTCAGGTTCATCGAGAAGGCGATGGCCATGAAGTAGCGATAGGTCAAATCCTCCGGGAACATCTGCACCAACCGTTCAAAGGTCTGGATCGCTTGCCCCAGTGCTTGTTCGGCTTCCAGCGGCTGGCTGCGCATCAAGAGTGCAGCCAAAAAGCTGTAACCCTTGGCCGATGTAAACAGGTATTCGGCGTTATCCGGCTCTGCGGCCAGCAGTGTGTCGGTGATGGCGATTGCGTTCTGGACATCCGCGATCCGGCGTCGTTCGTAGACACTCCCCAAGAGCAACCCCGTGGGAGAGCGATTCTGGGCGGCGGTAGGGCGAGGCGGAACCACGCGTTGCGCAGCGGGGTCTGGGTTGTCGCCGCGATTCCCGCCGGACTTCGGGCGGTTAAATAAGGTGGCTGACAACAAATAGTCGTTCGCACCCAAAGCGATTAGGACTCGAGCCTTCTCCAGTTGCACGGCCGGCTCGCCCGCCCGCGCATCCGCCTCGATCAACCGCAGGCAACTTCGCGACTCGACGCCAGCCGCACGGATCTCCCCTTGGGAACGGTACGCTGTGCTGAGTTCCGACTTGACGCGGAGCAGATGCACGAAGTCCTGCACCGTGGCGCCCCCGGCTGCGTACGACGCCTGGTACAGGGGAATCGCCTGCTGGTACGCCGCCACCGCGGCGTCAAACTGCCCAATCACATGGTAGCAATTGGCGACGCGGCGGTACGCCCGAGCCAGTTCCGCTCGCAGGGATTCGTTTTGCGAGTTCTGCGCGGTGAATTGTTCGTAAAACTGCAGCATCCGCTTGAGCAATTCAGCGTCTTCCACGCTGAGCGACGTCTCCATGCCCCCCAATTCCGCGAAGCCGTCGATGTCCAAGTTATCCCGGCCCGAGGCGCCCCCCGAGATCGTACTCCGAAACAGTTCGTCCAGCGCCCGCATCGACAGCGCCAAGTTCGCATCGGCGCGCTGCAGGTTCGCCACCGCCTGGCCCCGAGCGGTATCGGCCGCCGCCCGTTGCTCGCGCAACGATTCGGCTTGATCGGCCAACCGACGATTCGCATCCGCGGTGAACAGGTAACCGATCGTGGCGCTGGTCGCCAGCAGAACCAGCAACAACGCCGACAAGCAGGCCCACGCCGCCGCCAAGGGATTCCGCCGCCGCCAGCGATTCCATTGCTCCCACAACGACGGTTGCCGCGCCGAGATCGGGCGGTCCTCCACGTAGGCGCGCAGATCATCCCGCAGTTCGCCGGCCGACGCGTAACGACTCTCCGGCCGCAGGGCGATCGCCTTCTGGATGATCGTCTCCAAGTCGCGATCGATCCGCGAATCAAGTTTCCGCGGCGCCGCCGGAGTCCGGGTCGTGATCTGCTGGATCAACTCGGCGGTCGACCCGCCGGAAAACGCCGGTTGCAACGTCGCCAATTCGTACAACGTCAGACCCAGACAGTAGACCTCGCTCCGTGGATCGTAGATCGACTGAAAGGACTCGGGGGCCATGTACTGCGGAGTCCCCACGATGTCGGCGGTTTGAGTCTGCTCGCCGACGAAATGCTTGACCAGCCCAAAGTCCGTAATCCACACCACCCCCTTGGCGTCCAACAGCAAGTTCCCCGGCTTAATGTCGCGATGCAACATCCCCTGGCCATGGGCGTAATCGAGTGCATCGGCGATCTGCACGCCGATGTTCGCAGCCCAGCGAAAATGATCGCTGGACTGAGTCGACGACGGGCCGAAACCGTCCACATCGCCGGCACCAAGCTCCCGGATCACCCGATTGAGCGGCGTACCGGCGATGTACTCCATCACGTAGTAGTGGCGGCCCGCAGCTTCGCCCACCCCGAAAACGCCCACGATGTTGGTGTGATGTAACCGGGCCGCCGCCTGTGCCTCACGGCGGAATCGCTCGACGTAGCGAGCATCATGGCCCAATCGCTGGTGCATGATCTTCACCGCCACGCGACGCCCCAACGACTGGTGGATTGCCTCGTAGACAACCCCCATTCCCCCGCGACCGATCTCTTGTACCAGGCGGTAGTCGCCCAGCTGTTGGACGGCGGGCCATTCGCCATCCGAAGAATCGGCGCCGTGCGGCGGCAGCACTTCCCGCTTCAACTCCTCGATCATGGCGACCGAGGTCAACAGCTCGCGCAATTCGTCGGCGTGGTCGGGATACCGTTTCAGGTAGGTTTCGATCGCGGGCGTGGCGCCGCCGCGGACTGCTTCCGTAAACTCGGCGACGATCGTTTCCAACTGCTGGGAGTGTTGCTGGGACGATTTCATCCTGTCGCTCAACTGAGTCCGCTGGTTTGCATGATTTCCCGTAATCGCTTGAGCGCGCGGAAATATCGCTTGCTGGCCGAATCGGGCGAGATCCCCAATACCTTGGCAGTCTCCGCATTGCTCAACTCTTCAAAGTTTCGCAACGCGATCACTTCCCGATCGATCGGATTCATCGTGTTCAAGGACTGTTCCAACGACTCGATCTGCTGCCGCCGGACGAATACCTGGCTGGGCGTGGTCATCGGTCCTGCCAATCGAGCCGCCAGGGCCAACGAAGTAGCGTCCGACAACGGTACCGGAGCCAACTGGATCTCGCGGCGTGCATCCCGCTTGTCTGCTTGAAGATGAAACCGGTGGAGTTCGACCAGCCGCTGAGCCGCTTCGGCCCGCAGCCAGACAAAAAAGGGAACCTCGCCTCGCTCGACAAATTGGTCCATCCGATCGGCCGCCCGCACAAACGTCTCCTGCAACACGTCGGACTCGGAAACTCGGCCGCGCAATCGCTGGTTCAATCGGAATCCGATGATCCGCCGCAACCGTTCGCGGACCGAGGCGAAATGCCGGGCCAAAGCCTCGCGCCCTTCCGCCCGCAGCTCCGCTCGAATCGCCGCGTCCTGGGCCAAATCGCCGTCCGCCTCGCTCCCCACCTCACTCCTCATTCGTTCCCCATCCGTTCCCCATCCATTCCTCATTCGTTCCTCATTCGTTCCTCATTCGTTCCTCATTCGTTTAACGCCAAGCCAGAGGCGCCGGCTCCCGTGACTCTTCAGGCCGCCAACCCCAGGCCGCCAACCCCAGGCCACCAACCCCAGGCACCCAACCCCAGGCGCCCAACCCCAGGCGCCCAACCCCAGGCCACCAACCCCAGGCCGCCAACCGCAGACCGTCCACCCCTAGTTCGAACGTCTCTGCCGCCCAAAAACCCCGCAGATATCGCCAAAAACTCGCAAAAAGCAGTTTTTTCAGATTTTCTGTCCAGAATCCACCGGCATTGCGTGTAAGTCCTTGCGTGGCAATGCCACAATTCACTCGCTGCCATTTTCAGGAAACAGACCATGAAAGCAATACTCGCCTTTGGATTGACGCTCGCATTGGCCGGAGCCACCGCCGGTTGGGCTCAAGAACCAACCGAGGGGCAAGCCAAGCGGAAGAGATCCGATCAAGGGGACGCATCGAAAGCTAACCCAAGCCAGGACTCTGAAAAGCAGGACGCTGAGAAGGGGAAAAAGAAACGCGAGCGACAGCGACGAGCCGGCCAGGCGAATCCCCAAGCTCGCGGAGGCAATCCCCAGCAGCGCCTGGAAATGTTGATGAAACGGATGGACTCCGACGGCGACGGGCTGGTCTCGCGAGAGGAAGCGCCGGAGCGACTGGGAGAGCGATTCGCTCAATTGGATAAGAATAACGACGGCAACCTCGATGCAGAAGAACTAAAACGCATGGCCGGGCGGCAAGGTCGACCTGGCGCCTCCGGCGGTCTTGGCGGCCCCGGCGGGATGGAGCGAACCTTTGATCCAGCCCAACTGTTCCAGCGTATGGACAAGGACCAGAATGGAACCTTGGGTAAAGACGAATTGCCGGAGCGGATGCAACAACGGTTCGCCGAGCTGGATTTGGATGGAAACGGAGAACTGGATCGCGACGAGCTGGCGAAGATGCAAGAGATGATGGGTCAACGCCGCCCGGGCGGCGAAGGAGATCGCAAGGAGACCGATCCCAATCAACCTGTCAAACCCAAACGCCCAACACGCGGCGGCGGCGACGCCTAACCGCCTTACCGCGTCCCCACCGAGCCTGCCTCGGTGGATCGCCGGTCTGGCAACTACCACAACCCTGAATCCAAACCCGCGTCCCCACCGAGCCTGCCTCGGTGGATCGCCGGTCTGGCAACTACCACAACCCTGAATCCACACCCGCGTCCCCACCGAGCCTGCCTCGGTGGATCGCCGGTCTGGCAACTACCGTCTCAGGTACCCACCATGCGTCAGATGACTCGCACGGCTGCTGTTGGAATTCTGGTCTTCTCATTCGCGGCCGCTTCGCTGGCGAGCCAACAGCTCAGCGACGACGAGACCAAGTTCTTCGAGAATAAGATCCGTCCCGTCCTCGTGAAGGAATGCTACGGATGCCACTCGTCCAAAACCGGGCAAGTGCGAGGTGGATTGTTGGTCGATACCAAGGAAGGCCTCCTGCGCGGCGGCGACTCGGGCGCGGCGATTGTGCCGAAGGACTTGAGTTCCAGCCTTTTGTGGTCCGCGATCAACTACGAAGACTATCAAATGCCGCCGCGAGACCAGTTGCCACCGCAGGTCGTCGCCGATTTCAAAGCTTGGATCGAAATGGGCGCTCCCGATCCGCGGACGACCGCGATCGCAAAGGAGCCTGCCACGGTGACCGAGGCCGACGTCGAGCAGGGACGCGAATCCTGGGCGTTTCGACCGCCACAACGGCCGCGGCTTCCCGCCGTCGAACAGGACAGCTGGGCGCAATCGCCTATCGACCATTTCGTTTGGGCCAAACTTCAGGAACATCAGCTTCAGCCGGCGCCTGACGCCGACGCGCTGGCCGTTCTTCGAAGGTTGACGTTCGACCTGGTCGGTTTACCCCCCACGCCGGAACAGGCGGACACGTTCCAAAAGGCTTGGTCGTCGGATCCGCAGCGCGCCATCGAGACTCTCGCCGATGAATTGCTGGCCGATCCAGGATTCGGCGAACGCTGGGGACGGCATTGGCTCGACTTGGCACGCTATGCCGAATCCAACGGAAAGGAAACCAATCAGACGTACCCCGAAGCGTGGCGTTACCGCAACTACGTCATCGACTCGTTCAACCAAGACAAGCCGTACAACCGCTTTGTGCAAGAGCAAGTCGCCGGCGACCTGCTGCCCATCAAAAACGATCGGGAATGGGCCGCCAACCTGGTCGCGACCGGATTTCTGGCGCTCGGCCCCAAGTCGCTCAACGAACGCAATGGCCGCCAGTTTCAGCTCGATCTGGTCGACGAACAAGTCGATGTCACCACCCGAGTCCTCTTGGGGGTCTCGGTTGCCTGCGCTCGCTGCCACGACCACAAATTCGATCCGATCCCGCAAGCCGACTACTATGCCATGGCGGGCATCTTCCAAAACATGACCACCCATTATGGGACCCTGGGAAGCCAACAGAACCGCCGCAGCAGCAATCTTCTGATCCTGCCGATCGACGATCCATCGCCGAATCTCTCCAAGATCTCGACCAAGGACCTGGCCAAACTCCGCGATGACGTGGTCGAGGCGCGCGAGCAACTGGCGGAAGCCCAGCGAGCGCGGCGCGAGGCCGCTCGCGCAGGCACTCCGAACAATCGTTCGCTGTTCGATATCAACGCGGCGACGATTCGGCTCAACCTCGCCGAGACCCGATTGAACTCGTACGACGAAAAGGGAAACCCGCAAACGTTTTGCATGGGGGTCCAATCCAAGGACGCGGTCTCCAATGCTCGGCTCCTGGTTCGAGGCGAATTCGATCAGCCCGCCGAAGAGGTCGCTCGCGGAATTCCCCAAGTCCTGTCGAAAAAACCACTCCGCATCAAGCCCTCCTCGTCCGGCCGTCTGGAACTCGCCCGCTGGTTGGCCGACGATCAGAATCCGTTGACCGCCCGAGTCATGGCGAACCGCGTCTGGCAGCACTTGCTGGGACAAGGGATCGTCCGCAGCCCGGAGAATTTCGGCGCCACCGGCCAGCCGCCGACCCACCCCGAGTTGCTCGATTACTTGGCGGTCGAGTTCATGGAAAACGGCTGGAGCGTCAAGAAACTCGTTCGCCAGATCGTCACCTCGCGAGTCTACCGGACCAGCAGCGAATTCCGCGGCGAGTGTTTCGTCGTCGACCCGGATAACCTGTATTACTGGCGAGTCGACCCGAAACGCCTGGAGGCCGAAGCGATCCGCGATGCCATGCTGTTCGTCAGCGGCGAATTGGATCGCGAACGACCCGCTGCCTCGCCGATCGCAACCGCCGGGCCGGCTACCCTTCGCGACGGCGCATTGATCTCCGCGATGGGGCCGGCCAACACCCCCAATCCAGCGATGAGGACACCGCCCGGCC
>JBGSLW010000366.1:0-11601 GCA_041740495.1 Pirellulaceae bacterium | reverse complement strand
CGATGAATGCGTACGCCGGCGGCAGTGACACGCTCCGCGTCGGCTTGATCGGCTGCGGGGGACGCGGCAGCGGCGCCGCCGGTGATTCGATGAACGCCGTCCAAGACGGCTCGGTGCATCTGGTCGCAGTGGCCGATGCGTTTGAGGATCGGTTGAACCGCGCCGTCAAAGGGCTGCAAACCGACTTTCCCAAACAAGTCCAAGTCCCCGAGGGGAATCGATTTGTCGGCTTCGACGCCTATCGCCGCTTGCTCGAAACGGACGTCGATATGGTGATCCTCACGACGCCGCCCGGATTCCGTCCGCTCCATTTCGAAGCCGCCGTCGACGCCGGCAAACACGTGTTCATGGAAAAGCCGGTGGCGGTCGATAGTAACGGCGTCCGCCGCGTACTGGTGGCCAACGAAAAGGCCAAACAGAAAAACCTGATGGTTCAGGTGGGACTGCAGCGGCATCATGAGTCGCGCTACCAAGAGACGATCCAGGCCTTGCAGGACGGCCTGATCGGCGACATCAACTTGATGCGGGCCTACTGGAACGGGGACACCCCCTGGGTCAATCCCCGCCGCGACGGCCAAACGGAACTCGAGTACCAGATGCGGAACTGGTATTTCTTCAACTGGCTCTGCGGCGACCATATCGTCGAACAGCACATCCACAACCTGGATGTCATCAACTGGCTGAAAAAGGGGTACCCGGTCAAAGCGCAAGGGCAGGGGGGACGCCAGGTCCGGACCGGTATCGACTATGGCGAAATTTACGACCACCATATGGTGGAATTCACCTACGCAGACGGCTCGGTGCTGTTGAGTCAGTGCCGACACCAGCCGAACACTTGGAATGAGGTCGCCGAGTTTGCCCATGGCTCCAAGGGGGTCGCGGATATTTCCGCGGGCGTCGTTCGCGATCTGACAGGCAAAGAAATCTTTCGCTCGCAGGGGAAAGGAGGAGGCTGGGGACAAGAACATGTCGACCTGGTCGCCGACCTGAGAAATGGGAAAATCGTCAACGAGGGCGATTACGGGGCGCTCAGTACCTTGACCGCCATCATGGGACGCATCGCCACGTATTCCGGAAAGATCGTCGAGTGGGACAAGCTGCTCAACATGGACTTCAGTCTGGCCAACGTCGACGCCATCAGTTCTTTGGAAGCGGACGCGCCGCTCTATCCGGATGAACAAGGCCGCTACGAGATCGCGATGCCGGGCAAGTACTTTGCCGATCGTTTGTAGAAAGCGTTGTTGAACGGCCAGGGCCAGGGCCAGGGCGAGGGCGAGCGCGGGAATTCGAGCTTCTTTGGGAGCGCGGACTTCCGTTATACTGGGCGTTTTGTGGGCGAACGCGGCGGCGGGCGCCTGTCAGGTCGTGGGGAGCAAAGTTGACCAATATGTCCACAATTACCAAGAGCTCGCGCATTGAAGGGCTGGTCCAGCAGCAGTTTGAGCGAGTTGTGCGCAACGCTTCGGTTCCCCGCCTCTACGAAGAGGCCGTCCTTTACGACCAAGCCATGATCACCAGCACCGGGGGATTGGCCACCTCCAGTGGCGCCAAGACCGGGCGCAGCCCCAAAGACAAGCGAATCGTTGATCAACCGTCGGTGCACAACGATATCTGGTGGGGCCCGGTCAACATTCCCCTGTCGGAGGCGGCTTACGAGCGGGCGCGACGCGACGCCGTCGACTTCTTGGACCAGTGCGAACATCTTTATGTTTTCGATGGTTATGCCGGCTGGGATCCCGTGACGCGGATCAAGGTCCGTGTTGTGTGTTCGCGGGCCTATCACGCGTTATTCATGCACAACATGTTGATTCGGCCGACGAGCGATGAGCTGGAGAGCTACGGGACGCCCGATTTCGTAATTTACAACGCGGGGCAGCGAGCCGCCGACCCCTCGATCGACGGGGTGAGTTCCAAGACCTGCGTGGCGGTCAACTTCGAGCGCCGCGAAATGGTCATTTTGGGGACCGAATACGCCGGCGAAATGAAAAAGGGCGTCTTCACGATCATGAATTACCTGATGCCGAAACAGGGAGTCTTGTCGATGCATTGTTCCGCCAACGCGGGGGATGCCGGCGACGTCTCGTTGTTCTTCGGCTTATCGGGCACCGGCAAGACGACGCTTTCCGCCGACCCGCGCCGGCACCTGATCGGCGACGACGAGCACGGGTGGAGCGACCAGGGAGTGTTTAATATCGAAGGGGGCTGCTACGCCAAATGCATCCAACTTTCCGCTGAAAAGGAGCCGCAGATCTTTGCGGCGATCCGCTTCGGCGCCGTTTTGGAGAACACGGTCCAGGATTCTCAATCGCGTGAGGTCGATTTCTCCAACGGTTCGCGGACCGAGAACACGCGATGCTCGTACCCGATCGAGTTCATCGACAACGCCAAGATCCCGTGTATCGCTGGGCATCCGCACAACATTATTCTGCTCACGTGCGATGCGTTCGGCGTGCTTCCGCCAGTGAGTCGGCTGTCGCCCGAACAGGCGATGTACCATTTCGTCAGCGGCTACACCGCGAAGGTCGCCGGAACCGAAATGGGCGTTACGGAACCCGAGGCGACTTTTTCGGCGTGCTTTGGAGCGGCGTTTCTGGTCTGGCATCCCGCCAAGTACGCCGAACTCCTGGCGGAGAAAATGCGGCAGCATCGAGTGAACGCGTGGCTGATCAACACCGGCTGGAGCGGTGGAGGTTATGGGACCGGGTCCCGGATCAAGCTCGCTTACACTCGGGCGATCATCGACGCGATCCATTCGGGCGAGTTGGCCAAAGCGATGTTCCGCGCTGATCCGTTGTTCGGTTTCGAGGTGCCCGAATCGTGCCCGCATGTTCCGCCGGCGCTCCTTCAGCCGCGCGGCACATGGAAGGATCCCGCCGGATACGATCGATCGGCGGCCGAGTTGACCGCCAAGTTCAAAACGAATTTTGAGAAGTTCGCGGACCGCGCCAGCCCGGCTATCCGCAATGCCGGCCCCCGCTAACGGTACCTGTCTGACGCGTCCGACCTGTCTGACGCGTCCGACCCATCCGACGGGTTCAAACAAAAAAACCGCAGCCTCTGGTCGAGAGGCTGCGGTGCGATGCGAAAGACGGCGAAAAAATCCCAGATCCGTGGAGTGCGCCCGGTCTTAGACGAGCTCTTTACGGGAACTGATTAAGGTCCGTAACCGCTCGGCCAGCAAGCTGGCGTCGAATGGTTTTTTGAATGTCTCATTGATCGCGGACCGATCAAAACTGATCGGGTTGCCGTCATCCGGCAACAGTGCGATGAGGATGGTATCTCCGAAGTCGGCGTTCTTTCGGAGGTTTTGGCAGATCTGCAGCGCTTCGACCTTGCCGATCGAAAAGTCGCAGATGATGCAATCAGGGTGGAAACTCTCGGCTTGGATACCGGCTTCAAAACCGCTGGCGGCAACAGCGACTTTGAACGATCTCTCCGACGGGAGTTCACGTTTCAAGTTCTCGATCAATACCTGATCTTGAGCCACAATGAGAACTTTGGCCATCGCCTCGTCTTCGAGGTCTCCGAGGGGCATGCCATGTTCTTTGAGGAATTTGATCAGGTATTCGCGTGGAATCCGACGGTCTTGCGAACCTGGGATTCGGTAACCTTTGAGGCGACCGGAATCGAACCATTTGCTAACCGTGCGTGGAGCCACCTTACAGATCTTAGCGACCTGTCCAGTTGTGAACACCTTCATTTCAGGCTCTCCATGCTACTCATTGAGTCGTCTTTCGCTACTCGCCCGGAATTCGAGCGAATAACCGCTGCTCCCTGTCGCCTCGAATTGCCCGGTGGACATCCCTGTCCCACAGGCAAAATCGACATGCGTCTGGGTCGGGACCAGCGCTGTTTAGTGGAGGCTCGACACAAATCCATTTGCATGCATAGCCTCCGTTTCAGGACATCGTCTGTCGGTAGTCGGTCAATTGCAAAAATTCGTCAGTACAGCGGAACAAAGCAAATTCGTTGCAGTACAAACGATTCATCCAATCTAGATTACCAGTCAGTCGGCGAAGCTCGCGCCGGGAGACGTCCGTGCCGTGCGTCGATCGGGTCCTATCCGCACGCCGAACCAACGGCCGCTTGGCGCGCGGCCGTTCGAATCCCCCCTGTGCAGTCGCATGATCCCCACCCTGCAACCCTTCCGGCTGCTAGGGATAGAATCGTGCGCCTGCCTTCTAATTTCGATAAAATCATTATGAATTCTTTAACACGTTTTGCAGGCTGCTGGCGCATTGCCCGAAAGTCCGCTAGGACCCGCCCCGATTCGTCACCCTTCTTTTCGTATGCCTTCGCCAG
Organism: Pirellulaceae bacterium; assembly: GCA_041740495.1. GTDB lineage: Bacteria > Planctomycetota > Planctomycetia > Pirellulales > Pirellulaceae > JANMEB01. The sequence goes on along the minus strand of JBGSLW010000366.1, from coordinate 7,299 downwards.
TTCGTGCGGGAGACTCATGGCAATCGCCGTAGCGGCCGGGTTCGCCGCTAGCACGATTGCCGCACAATCGCGAGATTACGTCGCGACGCTGCAGACTCCGGGGGGGCCTTTAGAGTTCGACTTCCAAGTAACGATGGAAGGCGAACGGATCGAACGGGCTTCCATCCGCAACGGTTCCGAATTGATCGAGATCGAACCCGTCAACCTGAATTGGCGCGATCCCCAGCTGCGGATCCGCTTCCCCCATTATGATTCCGAGCTGAGCTTGCACTTCGTACCCGATCGCTCCACGGCGCATGGTCAGTGGTGCAAGCGACCTGGATCGGCACACCCGACGGTCCTGCCGCTGGAGGTCCGGAGCCGATCCGATCCAAAAGACTCGGTCGCCGAGGCGGCAGAATTCGTCGGCCGCTGGGAGCTGCAATTCGCGCTTGAACCGGGGACCGCGATCGGCGAGTTTCAGCGGGGCGAACATTCGCCGGTGGAGGGTACGATCCTCACCGAGACGGGCGATTACCGTTACCTCGCTGGCGGAGTCGCCCAGGATGGGAGCTTGCGGTTGGCGACGTTCGACGGGTCTCATGCCTTTCTCTTGCGGTTTCAGTTGGACGGCCCCCAACGAATTCGCGGCGATTTCTGGTCGGGGTCGACGTACCACGATACATTGCAGGGAAGTCGCAACGAACAGGCGGAATTGGCGGACGGATTTCAACAGGCTTCCGTCGTCGATCCCCTGGGCTGGCAGAACCTGGAGTTTCCCGATTTGAACGGCGCTGCAACGAGGCTCGAGCAACCTCCATCGACGCCGCTTACCCTACTCCATCTGTTCGGTTCGTGGTGCCCCAACTGCCACGACGCCGCGGAACTTTTCGGTGATCTGCACAACAAATATCACGCCAAGGGACTGCGAATCATCGGTTTAGCATTCGAGCAAAATGGGGAGCTGTCCGCAGATGCTGCGCAAGTTCGCTGGTACATCGAACGGCACGCCGTCCCCTATCCCATTTTGCTGGCGGGTTCGGCGGACAAGCGAGCGGCGAGCGGCAAACTCCCGTTTCTCGATCGCCTCCGCGCTTTTCCCACGACAGTCTTCATCGATGGCGATGGTAAGATCTTCGCGGTGTACTCCGGGTTTTCGGGCCCGGCGACCGGCCTGGCCGGCGAGCGATTGGCCGAGAATTTCGAACGATTGATCCGCGAACACCTTCCGGACCACAACGATCGTTAGCGGCGCCGGCTTGTATCGGTTCATCCGATTTGCCCCTAGAATTGGGGAACGGCCTTATCAACACGGAGTCCCAATGCGTTACATCAAGGGCAGCCTGGCAATTCTCGCCTTGCTGGCGATATTGACCTTCTCGATTCAGAATCTGGAGTCGATCGACGTATCCTTTTTGTCCTGGTCGTTGAAGATTCCCAAATTCATCGTGATCGTGGCCACGTATATATTGGGGATGATCACCGGGGCGTGGTTGTTTGATTTCTTGAAGCATTTGTTCCGGCAAAGCAAGCCCAAGACCAGCGGATGACGTTCGAATCGTCTCCGCCTGGCCGGCTCGGCTCGGAATTGAAAACAGGGCTGCAGAGGTCACCGAATGTTTCGATATGACGCGGCGTGGATTCTTTTATTTCTGTTCGCTTCGACGGCGCAGGCTCAGGATCCACTGCCGTCCTGGAACGACACCGCGGCCAAGCGCGCGATCGTCGCGTTCGTGGATTCGGTGATGGAAGAGGGTTCCGCCGATTTCGTCCCGCCCTCCGAGCGGCTCGCCGTTTTCGATAACGACGGTACCCTCTGGCCGGAGAATCCCGTTCCCTTCCAACTGGCGTACGCACTCGACACGCTCCGAGAGGACGTCGCAGCCAAGCCTGAGTTGAAACAGGACCCGATGGTCGAGGCGGCGCTCGCAGGCGACTTCGCCAAACTGCTGGCAGGCGCCCATCATGACGGGTTACTGCAACTCGTGGGACGGACACACGCTGGAATGACGACGGACGAATTTGATGCCAGGGTGACCAAGTGGCTTGCGGCGGCTCGGCATCCGCGCTTTGGCGTTCCTTACGACCAGCTCACGTATCCGCCGATGCAGGAGGTGTTGACCTATTTGCGGGCCAACGGATTCCAAACGTACATCGTCTCGGGGGGTGGGGCCGATTTCATGCGGGTTTGGAGCGATCGGGTGTACGGCATTCCGCCCGAACAAGTCATCGGATCAACCGCGTGCACCAGGTTCGAGTTGCGTGCCAGCGGCCCGGTGCTTGTCAAAACGATGGACCATTTGTTCGTCGACGACAAAGAGGGGAAGCCGGTAGGAATCCATCAGTTTATCGGTCGACGTCCAATCGCCTGTTTCGGCAACAGCGACGGCGACAAGGCGATGTTGGAATACACCACGATCAACAATCCGCGCCGGAGCTTCGGGTTGATCGTGCATCATACGGACGCGCAGCGGGAGTACGCCTACGATGCGAATCCCAAGAGCAGCGGGAAGCTTGTCGAGGCGCTGGCAGATGCGCCCCAACGCGGATGGACAGTCGTCGACATGCGGCAGGACTGGAAGACTGTGTTGGCGCCAGACTCGGTCCAATCCAAGTAATCCGGCAAATCGCAATAAAGGAAAAAGGACTCGGAGGCGGTCAAGCCGATGCTCAAGATCCCAAGCAATCCGGGACGGAACGATCCGCAGAATATTCTGCTCGTCCTGATCGATGACTGCGGGTAGGGGCAGATGAGCATGCTCTCGACACTGCCTTCAAGGACAAGAGCATCATTGCGTTTACCGGCTCGATGGATAAGTTTGTGTTCGATTTGAACAAGAAATAACGCAGCCTCGGGACGCCGGCCCTTGTTCCGTTGGTTCCCGGGTCACCCGGAACTTCCAAGTCTCCGAGCAACTCTGCCCACAAAAAAACCCGCAACAAGCCGCGTGCATCTGCAGCCAATTGCGGGCCAGTGGGCGTTACTGGACTCGAACCAGTGGCCTCCACGGTGTGAGCATGGCGCTCTAACCAACTGAGCTAAACGCCCCACGGGGATTTCGAAGGGATGTGACCAGGCCCGACCGCCGCGAAAACGCGCAGTCGATTGGTCGCTTCGATCACCCGTCAAGATACGGTCCGCTGCGTTTTTAGGCAAGCGGCACGCGCAGCGCCTCCTCCGCGGACGAACCGTTTCGTGGTAGGCTCTGGAGCATCGTGTTTGCCCGGCGCGGAGACTGCGATTCGCGGCTCAGGTCGGGGCCGGAGTGAAATCAGTCGGAGAGAAGGCGCCATGATCCAATACAGGTTTTGTCGAGTTGGCTTGGGGATGTTTGCAACCGTTGGATTGTTCGCCGGACTTCCCATTCACGGTCAAGATCGTGGCGAAGCCGGGGAAGCGAAGGCCGCCATCCAACGAACCATCGTGTGCTTGGGGGATTCGATTACCGAGGCTGGGGCCGCGAGTCCTTCCGGTTACGTGTCGCAGCTCGCCGAGTCGCTACATCAACGCCATCCGAACACGGAGATCAAGGTGATCGGCAAGGGGATCAGCGGCAACCGCGTCCCCGACTTGCAACAACGGCTGGATCGTGACGTCCTGGCGCACTGCCCGGCGACTGTGGTGATTTATATCGGGATCAACGACGTCTGGCATTCCCTGCAAGGCAAGGGAACGCCGATCGACGAGTTCGAGGTGGGGCTCGCCGAAATCATCGGCAAGATCCAGAAAGCCGGCGGCCGCGTGCTGGTTTGCACCCCCAGCGTCATCGGCGAAAAAACCGACGGCAGCAATCAGCTCGATACAAAACTGGACGAATACGCCGCGGTCAGCCGCAAGGTCGCCCAAGCCACCGGCTCCCAACTTGTGGATTTACGGCGTCTCTTTCTCCGCGAACTCAAGATCCGTAATCCGGACAATCTGGACAAGGGGATTTTGTCCACCGATGGAGTCCACTTGAACCAGGCGGGCAACGAATTTGTGCGGGATTGCCTGTTACCGGCGATCGAAGCGGATTTGGGCGGCCAGCGGATGCAACATATCGTGCTGGTCAAATTCAAGGAGACGACGCCGCAAGCCGCGATCAATGAGGTGTGCGATCGCTTTCGCCAATTGAGGCAGGAAATCCCGCAGGTGCTGGCGATCGAAGGGGGATACGATGTTAGCCCCGAAATGCGGAATCAGGGATTTACCCATGCGTTTCTGCTGACTTTCGCCGGCGCTGCTGAGCGAGATGCCTACCTGGTGCATCCGGCACACGAGGCGTTCAAACAGATGGCGATGGCGCATGTCGCCGACGTGACCGTCGTCGATTATCTGGCGGCGGGGATGGCGGGTAAGAAATAGTGCGAGTGGATTCCGGCGGTCGGGCGACTGCAATTCAAAAACGACTGGGGAGAATTTCGGGGATTCCTCCCTGGCCGAGTCACGCCAAATTCATGCAATTGCGTTGTTCTGCAGCATGCGAGAACTGAGACGGGCGGACGGCCAGCGAGTGCCAAACGGAATCGGAAAATTCATCGTTTCCGAGTTTGCGACCATCGGGTTTGCCTGATATTCCGGTTTTTCGGCTCAATTTCACTGATTTTGCCGGTTGTTGCCCCGGCAGATTCAGGCTGGAGGCGCTTTTCGTGCGACCAATAAGAGACGAGCCTTCCTGTTCGGCACGGATTGTGCATTGAATTGCATTGCGGATCGGAAAATGTCAATTTGGGTAATCTTGGCTTTTTCTGTAGCAAATATTGGGTGGTCAAAATAAAATAGCCTTGCGGAACGTCAAAATCGTCGATTTTTCGACTTAGGGACCTGCGAAATCGCGGGAATCGCCTGGGGCGGAATGTTTGCCTTCGGAGCTAAAAAGCAATGTTGTCTCGTTTTCGAATGTTTTCTGCCGGATTCTTGGCCCTGGGGGTTCTGCCGCTGATGGCAGCCGCCAGTGACAACACAGATCGCGATGACACAAGTCGCGAGGACAAAGGTCGGCTGGCGACGTACAAATCGGACGAGGGGACCTCGTTTGCTTTGAGTTTGTCGTTGAAGCCTAACGCCGCGGAGCGATTGCCCGCCGACGTCGTGGTGGTAGTCGATACTTCCGCGACGCAAGTCGGATTGTTCCATGAGGACAGCTGCCGATTGGTCGAGCAGACATTGAGTCAACTGGGTCCGAACGACCGGGTTCGCATTTTTGCAGTCGACTTGGACCTGGTGCCGCTCAACGATCAATTTGTCGCCGCGGGTGACGAGGCTGTCGGTCGGGCATGTGCCCGGCTAGAGGCTCGCAGTCCGCTTGGGTCGACGGATATGGCAAAGTTTCTGCTCGAGGTTCCCCAACTGTTTGCCGGCCGCGATGGATATGCACACAACCTGGTCTACATCGGGGACGGGATCAGCCGAGGGGGCGTGATTCCCGCCGATCGATTTACGGAGTTGGTACAACCTCTGGTGGGTCAACAGATCAGCGTTTCTAGTTTCGCGATTGGTCCCGAGCGCGATGTGGAATTCCTGGCGGCTTTGGCGAACCACACGGGTGGAAATGTGTTCGTCGACAGCGATGACGCTGGGGCAATTTCCAAGGCCAGCACGGGTTTGGCCACCACAGTTCAGGGTTCGGTGTTATGGCCGACCGACGTCCAGGCTTCCGCAGCGTTCCGCGAGTTCTACCCGGTGCAAATGCCGCCGATTCGTTCGGATCGAGACAGCATCATCGTGGGGACATTGGGGGACGTGCCGGTTGCCGGTTTGCAAGTTTCGGGGGAAATGAACGGTCAGCCGTATGCGACGTCGTGGGAATTGACACCGGAAGAATCCAGCCTATCGATGGCGTTTCTGCCCAAGCTGTTAGAAGTCGCTCGAGCCAATCAGGGGATGCCTTTGGCGACGGTGGGCTCGGAAGGTCTTCGCGAAGTTTCTCGGTTGCTCGGTGATTCTTCGCAGGTCCTCACGGCTTTGTCGGCTCAAGCCCTTTCCGTGGGCGATCGGGACGGCGCCGCGCAATTGATCAACGCGGCCCTGAAGGCCGATCCGACCAACGTCGAGGCCTCGGAATTGCAGGAGATGTTGGACGATGGCGGCATGCCGGTGAACGCCGACTTGCCGCAGACAGAGGAACTGAACGCTACGGAAACCGCGACGCCTGTGGCCGACGCACCGGTTGCTCCTCCCGCAACTTCGCGGCGAGTCAGCGACAGTGAGACCTTGGTTTTGGGTACGCCCACGCCGCGCCAAGAGCCGCAGGAGCCTGCCGCCGACGAAACGGTGCAGGCCCAGGAGCAAGCTGCGGATACCGAGTTTTTGCAGACCGAACGCGAGCGAATTACGGCGGCGGTGGGTCGAGCCAAGGCGGAAGTCGAGAATTCGCTGCGAACCGCGCGAGCCGAAATGAGCGACGGACCGGAACAGGCCGTTTCGCGACTGAAAGACATGCTGGACGTTGTCGAGCGCGATCCGATTTTGGACGAGGCGACTCGAACTTCGTTGCGAGGACAGTTGCAAAAGGCCTTGACGACTGCCACGGCGCGGAAGTTCGAGGTCGAAGAGAAGTTGGCGCAAGTGCGTCAGAACGAAGCCCGCCGCGCCGAGACGGAACGGCTTTACCGCGATATGGTGCGGCGAGAAGAGCAGATTGCGGCATTGCTCAATCGGTTCAATGCCCTGATGATCGAGAGGAACTTCGTGGCCGCTGCGGAGATTCCCCAAGAGGTCTTGAACTTGGGCGGCGACTTGCCGGCGGCTCATTCGATCGAAGAAGAGCTGCCGATCGCATACAACTTTGTGCGGATGTGGGAGTTGCGGCGAGCACGTCAACTCGGTTTCTTCGACCAGCTGTTGGATGTGGAGAATTCTCTGGTGCCCTTCGGCGCCGAGCCCCCGCTGAAGTTCCCGGATGCCGAAGAATGGGCAAGGAAAGTCGCTTTGCGTAAGAAATACTCGACCGTTCGCTGGTCGTTTAACCCGCGCGATGAAGCGATTCTCTCGAAGTTGAACGACATCATCGGCGAGTGGGATTTCGAAGAAGAACCCTTCAGCTCGGTGATTGAGAAAATCTACGACGAGCACGGGATCACGGTCGTCGTCGACGAAGACTCCGACCTGACCGCGGACACGCCGATCACCTTCAAAGTGTCGGGGATCCGACTCCGATCGGCCTTGAAATTGCTGTTGAAGCAGCATGATTCGACTTACGTCGTGAAGGACGAAGTGATGCGGATCATCAGCAACAGCCAGGCCCAAGAAGAGCTGGTGACGTACGTCTACAACGTCGGCGACCTGGTTTTCCCGCGAACTCCGTTGGCGCCTAGCTTGGGCGGCGGTTTCGGCGGCGG
>JBGSLW010000365.1:0-6060 GCA_041740495.1 Pirellulaceae bacterium | reverse complement strand
CCCCGCCGCCAGGCCCGGCTCCGTCTGCGGCGTCAGCCGTTCGAGGATCGCTTCGATCGTGCCGGCATCGGCGGGTCGGAAATGGACCAGTCGGCGAGCGGCATCTGTCCGCTGCACAGTGCTGCGTGCGGCGTCGTCGATTTCACGCACCAGCTCGGCGGTAATGGACGCGGCGTATTCGTCCAGGCAACGCGTGTTCCAGCGGTCGGCGAGCTGTAGGACGCTGGCGCGTTCGCCCAGCGGAAGGTGCTGGAATAGGGCTCGCAGGTCGTCTTCAATACCTGGCGCCGTCGATACCGTGGAATTCGAACTCGGCCAACCGGCGACCCATCCCCGCACGATCGCGGCGGCTGTCTCCGGAGCCCCGGCCACCAACGTCTTCGTCAATTCCGTGAACGGGAACGGAACTTCCGCCTGGCGGCGGGCCGTGTGCTCGGCGACCACGGTGATCCGTTCCAGAATACTCGCCGGCCACGGGTCAGCTTGAACCGCGGCGGACAAAAACGAACTGGCGTGTTGTGCGGCGGCACTGGTCGCGGCATCCAGAATCCAACGATCATTCTGGTTCTGTGGCAGCCGGATCGCCGCAACGATGGCCGCGCCTGCTGCCGGATTGGCGGGCAGATCGGCGAGCGTCAACAGCGCCTGCAAGCGGACTTGCGGATCGCGGTCATGCAACAAGCCTTGCTCCAACACGGCGGCCGTCGACGAATCGTCGGGGGGTAAAACTTGTAGCGCGTTGCGGCGGACTCCCGCGGAAGGGTGGGTCAGCGCGGCGCGGACTGCCGCGACGACGTCGGGATGCGAGTCGGCGACGACCCGCAAACCCTGCAACGTCCACAGCGCGTGAATGGCGCCGACATCCAAGCCGATTTCGTCCAGTTTCCGCCGGTTCAATAGTTGCAGCAACTCGGGAACCACGTCCGTCTGTTGCCGCTCGACCAATAGCCGCTGGGCATGCCGCCGCCACAACAGAGTCGGATGGGCGAGGGCCGCCAACAGTTCGCCGGGCGGGGCGCCCGCCAAGTTGGGAGCAGGCGCCGGCGTCCCCCCATCGTGTACGACGCGGTAGATGCGGCCGTGCGTCTTGTCTCGAAGCCCGGTCTCGTACGCCGCCCCCTTGCCGGTCTCAAATCCTTGCGGCGTGGGGTTGTGCTGCACGATGTAGTTGTACCAATCGATCACCCATACGTTGCCGTCCGGTCCGACTTCCGCCATGATCGGCGCGGTCCACTCGTCTTCGCTCGCCAGGAGGTTGAATGGATTCGAGCTGCGAAAGCCAGCGCCGTCCGGCTTCAAGACAAACGTGCCAACCAGATGCCCGGTCGGTCCGTTCACAAACGCAGTTCGATTCCAATACTCGCGGGGATACGTACGAGCAGTGTAAAGGGAATGCCCTGCCCCAGCGGTATAGCCACCGTGCTGGTCGACCTGGCGGACGCGCTCGGTGATCGGCTTGAACAGGTGGGTCTCGGCGATCATCCCTAACGTCAGGGAGGCTCTCCAGCCTGCCACCCGCTCGTAGTACCGATTCGGAATCGGCATAAAGACGCTGGGGTTGCGGTTGGCGGTCGAGCCGAAGATCAAACCCTCTTCGCTGATCCCCAATCCCCAGGTGTTGTTGTCGGTCGCCCGAATGAACTCGACGTCGCGAGTCTGCGGATCGAATCGAAAGAACCCCTGGCTGAATCGTTGGAACTCGCGGTCCCCTGCCTGGGGTCGCGAAGCGTTGTACCCCTGCATCGCCCAGATCCAGTTGTCGAGTCCATATTGGAAATTGCTCACGCCTCCGTGCGTGTCCGACTGGTTCCAGCCGGTGTACCAGACCTCGCGAGTATCCGCGACGTCATCGCCGTTGGTGTCCCGCAGGTAGAGCGTCTCCGTCCCGTTCTGCACGATCACGCCCCCTCGGTAAAACGCCAACGAGGTGGGGATGCTGAGCCCGGTGGCAAACTGCGTGAACTTGTCGGCCCGGCCGTCGCGATCGGTGTCCTCGCAAATGCGGATGTGGTCCCGTCCTTCCCCGGGAGGCTGTTGTTCGTTGGGGTAGTCGACGGTTTCGCAAACCCACAGGCGTCCACGCTCATCCCAGGTCATGCAGATCGGCTTGCCCAGCAAGTCCGGTTCGGCCGCAAACAGCTCGACGCGAAACCCGACCGGCGTCACCAGGTGCTGCATCGAGTCCTCCGGGGGAAGCGGTTGCTGCATCAAATTCAATGGTTCGCCCTGTTCGCCCCAGCGGGCCGACGGAGTGTAATTCGGGATCTGTTGGCCGACGTCGACGTAGCTGAAGTCAGGGCGGTCCGAGGGCAGGTCGGTCATCTGCGGAATCGGGAAGGGGAGATCCTCTTGAAAATCGCCAGCCAGGGCTGGGTCGTCCCCAGCGGCCCAGCGGAGCCCGCGTTCGATCAAGTTGACAAACCCCGGATGCCCCCAGGTTCGCTCGTCATGACCCCAAGCCGTGTAGAAGACGCGGCCTCGTCCTTCGTTCCGCACCCAAGTCCACGGCTCGCGCCCCTGGCCGTCGACGCGATACTCCAGCACGGTCCGTCCCGTTTCGTTGTGCAAGTGGTGGACGTACGTTTCGTCCCAGCTTTCGAAGCCGCCGAAGCCTTGCATCACCGGATGCTCGGGCGCGGCGATCTCCGTGCGGAAGACCCCGGTGCCGTGTTGTTTGAACTGCGCTCCGATCATCGACACGACGATCGGAGAATTGCGAAAGCAATAACTGGCGCAGTGGATCGGCACGAAGCCGCCCCCCTCCCGCACGTAATCGACCAAGGCCCGTTCGGCGGCCGCGTCGATTTCGTCGATATTGGCGTACACCGCCAGCGCGGCGTAATTGCGGAGATTCGCCGCGTTGAGGTCGCTGAGAGAATCGGTGTACACCAGGTCGATCCCCCGCGCTTGCATTGCGGGCTGCAGCTGCGCGAATCGATCCTGGGGTTGGTGATGCCCTGCGTCGCCCAAAAACAAAACCTTGAGTTTGGAAGGAGAGGCGACCTGCGCGGAGCTGAGTTGCACCAAAGCCCAAAGCCCCACGCACCCAATACGAACAAGTTGACTTGCGATTTTCATGACTGCAACGAATATCTGAGATGGAACGAACGGTAGGGTTGTCTCGCGCCGCACCAGCGGACTCGCCCCCCGATTCTAACTCGTTTCGGCGGAGGCCGGGCTGACGTTCCTAGCGATTGCATGCGAGCGTCGGGATGTGAGCAGAACACCGATTGCCACGATTGGCAATAGAATTTCACCCCGCGTGGAAGACGGAGTCCGCGAAGCGGCGGATTTGCTCAGCCTGAGCCGAACGCCGGTCCGATTTTGTCTACGGTCAGGAGGATGGTGTTTCAGGAGGGATTCATGAGAACGCTTTCGTATGGACTATTCGGGTTGGTCGTTCTGTGGGCAGCCACGGCCCACGCCGACTTGTATTTCACAGGCGATACGACGGGAGGTCCGACGTTTCTTCGCCCCACGAGTTTTTCGAGTGTGACGACCGCGCGACGGTACCAGGTGATACCGTTTTATGTCGACACCAGCGGCGAGTACGTTTTTGAAGTCGACAGCCAGGCGGCCAACGGGTTCACGCACCCCGATTGCTTCGCATTGGTCTACGCCAAGGGATTCGATCCGACAAATCCACTCGCCGATCTGATCGCGGGTGACGACGATTATTCCGGCGCGTTTTCGATGTTGACCGGGACCGGCAGCGGTACCCGCTCTTCGCGAATCGCCTTGGGGGAAACTTCCAACTTCGCGGGACCGACGACCGGCCTGTTTTTGACAGCGAACACCCAGTATTGGGCCGTCGTGACGGGGTGGGGCGCCGGGCAGCAGGGAACGTTTCGCGCGATGATCGGGGATGGGGCGGGGGGCGGCACCGTCCACTTGGGAGCCATTCCTGAGCCCGCATCGCTAGGACTCGTCGGTCTGGTTTCGCTCGGACTTGCGTTCGGCCGCCGCCGACATTCGCGAACCCAATCGCAACTTCCGATGGCTTAACCGATAACTTAATCCGCCAACAATTCAAGTATCAGCCGCCTGGCGCTCGCCTTTCGTTTCACTAATATCAGCCGCCCGGCGCCAGCCTGTCGTTTCACTAATATCAGCCGCCTGGCGCTAGCCTGCGGTTTCTTGAGGTTGAACGCTTCCGGAAACCGCAGGCTAGCGCCAGGCGGCTGATTATTGCGCGGAACGCGACACACTTTTTTTGCCAAGCTGCCAAGATTGGGGCGGCGCGGGCAACTTTCGCAGGTCATTTACCGCTCGGTCGACCGTAATTATCCTGAATCGGCAGCGATCTGAGATACTTTGACCCACGAGTACGATCATGATTCTTCGCAACGCCTTGTCGTTCTGCGCGCCCGCCGCTGGTTGCTTCTTCGCAATGCTGAGCCTGTTCCTGGGGGCGGCCACCCTCCCGCCGCTGTGGTCCCAAGATCTGCAGAACACTCGGATGATGGAACACCCGGCCGTGAGTGCTCGGCAGATTGCATTCTCGTATGACGGCGATCTGTGGGTCGTCAATCGGGACGGGTCGAACCCTCGCCGGCTCACCCGGCACGTGGGGACGGAGACGTCGCCGCGGTTCTCGCCCGATGGGCAGACGATTGCGTTTAGCGGCGAGTACGGCGGCAACATGGATGTGTACACCGTGCCGGCAGTCGGCGGTGTTCCCCAACGATTGACCTACCACCCCGATCTGGATGTCGTCGAGGGATTCACGCCCGATGGTTCGGCGGTTTTGTTCTCGTCTGGACGCAACGTCTTTACCAACCGCTACCGGCAGCTGTTCACGATTCCACTCGCCGGGGGGTTTCCCGCGCAATTGCCGATCCCCAATGGGATGCGGGGGACGTATTCCGCCGATGGCAAGAAGATTGCCTATGTTCCAATCGGCGAACGTTTTCAGCAATGGAAGAACTACCGCGGCGGGACTTGTTCGCGGATTTGGATCTACGACGTCGGCGATCACTCCGTGCAGATGATTCCCCAGCCGGAAGGGCGCTGCAACGATACCAATCCGGCGTTCGTGGGAAGCAAGGTCTATTTTCGCTCGGATCGCAACGGCGAGTTTAATTTGTTCTCGTTTGATCCGGCGACGAGCGCGGTCGAGCAGCATACGAATTTCGGCGACTTCCCGGTCAATAATCTTTCTGGTTGCGTCGATGCGATTGTGTTCGAGCAAGCGGGCTATCTGCACCTGTTCGACCCGGCTGCCAACAAGGCAACCCAATTAAAAATCGGACTCACCACCGACGCCCTCGAGACCCGCGAGCGGTTTGCCTCGGGGGCCAAATGGATTCGCGGCGCCTCGATCTCTCCCTCCGGATCGCGGGCCGCCTTCGAATTCCGCGGCGAGATCGTGACGGTCCCCGCGGAGAAGGGGGACCCACGCAACTTGACCGATTCTCCCGGAGCCCACGAACGCTCCCCCGCCTGGAGCCCGGATGGCCAATCGATCGCGTACTTCTCGGACGCTGGAGGCGAGTATCACCTGGTGATCGCCCCCCAAAACGGCAAAGGGGAATCCAAGTCGATCACCCTGGTCGGAAACGGATTCTTCGAGGAACCCAAATGGTCCCCCGACGGCAAGAAAATCTCGTACCGCGACAACTCCTGGAGTCTCTATGTCTTGGACATCGAAGGGAATCGGTGCGAGAAGATCGTGAGCGAGCCCCAATACGGCCCTCCCAACATTCGCGGATTGCACCACAACTGGTCGGCCGACTCGAAGTGGATCGCCTACACGGTCAACACCCCTGCGCTGATCCAACGTGCCTTCGTCTACAACGTCGCGGAGAACAAGTCCTATCCCGTGACCGATGGGCTGAGCGAGGTCAGCGAGCCGTGCTTCGATCCCAGCGGGAAGTACTTGTACTTCTTGGCCTCCACGGACGCCGGTCCCGTCAAGCATTGGTTCGCCATGAGCAACAACGACATGGAGTCGACGAATCAAGTTTACGTGGCGGTGTTGCGCAACGATGGAGCGAATCCCCTAGCGAAGGAGTCGGACGAAGAACCTGGGGCCAAGCCTGCGGATCCAGCTGCTCCGGC
>JBGSLW010000364.1:0-5631 GCA_041740495.1 Pirellulaceae bacterium | reverse complement strand
GCGACTCGTTCAAGCCGGCGGCTGGCTGCGAATCCCAAGCGACGCTGGGCGAGTCGACAGCCGCGACCGGCGCCGGGGAATTGATCTTGGTTTGTGGGGGCGGACTCGTCGTGGCCAGTGGACTGGACAACGCCCGTTGCGAAGGCAAAGCCGATGCGTCCTGCTCCCGGTTCGCCGGCGTCGGCAGATTCTGTTCGACATCGTCGTCCTCGAATTGTTCGGACGCCCCAGTCGCCGCGACAATACGCTTCTCCAAGCGTGGTTCGGTGCGACTCGATGCGGTTGGATCGAGCGCTGTTTGCACCGGATCCGAGACGATGGAAGGAGTCAATGAGCGAATGGATTCGGCTCGGTCCATTTCGCGATCGGTGGCGGCCAGGGAGGCGGCCAGGGAGGCGGGCAGGGCAGCGGCGCTTGGGTTGGGGGAGGGTTCGGATTCGCGTGCGACGGATTCGGGAGCGACGGATTCGGGAGCGACGGACTCGGGAGCGGCGGGAGCGGGGGTCGATGTAAGCCCATCCGCCGGGGTGGTTGGCTTTTCCGCGGGAAAGTCGCTTGGGGACTGGCGGACCTGCGATTGCGGTGCGGAGGGATCGGCGAGTTTGGATTCGTCGTGGCGCCGCAGCACAGGCGAGATCAGCTCGACTTCGTTGTCGGCGATTCGTTTCGATCCGGACTGCCGCACCAGCAACGTTGTGGTGAACACCGCCAGCGCCGCCAGGCCGATAAGGATGGTCTTTCGATCCATGACCCGAATTTGCCGGTTGGGGAAAAAATGCAATGGGTTCCTGCCGCAACAACCACGGCGACTGTCACGATCAATATCGTCTTGATACCTTTCGGAATCTGACCGGTTCTAACCGTTGTAGCGGCGATTGGACTGATGGAATTGGTACAATCCGAAAAGTCGCGCCGGGCGCGGTGCGAATCGAAAAGTCGTTACAGTCGTTAAAGTTTGCGCCCCGTGACAGCCGGCAAAATCGCGGGGAAAACACACCTTTTTGGGAGAGCAGTTGGATGGATGTTCACAAAGCGTTGCTGGAAGGGTTGAACATGGCGGAAGTCGTCTGCCTGGGTTACGTCCAGGATCTCTCGGACGCGGAGCTCATGCGCCGCCCGCATGCGAAATGCAATCATCTGAATTGGCAGTTAGGGCATTTGATCGCGGCGGAGCATCAGATGATGGAAAGTGTCAGTAGCGGCGCGATGCCGCCTCTCCCGGCCGGGTTTGCCGAACGCTATGTGCGGGAGACGCAAGGCTCGGACGATCCGAGTCAATTTTGCGGCAAGGACGAGCTCTTGGCGGTTCACAACGAACAGCGTGAGGGGACCAAGCGAATCCTGGCGCAGATGTCCGCCGCCGATCTCGATCGCGAGACCGGCGTCGACTATGCCCCGACCGTGGGGGCGATGATCAGCATGCAGGGTTCGCATTGGCTGATGCACGCCGGGCAGTGGGTGATTGTGCGCCGCGAATTGGGGAAGCCCGTGCTTTTTTAGAGAGCGGGTAGTTTGAATTACGATTCCGCCGTCGTTCGCGGCTCGTGGATGTTGAACCTTCGCTATCCGGGCGTTTGAGGTCCGCGGAGCTGGGCCAGGTGTCGTTGCAAGAGGGCCTTGAGTTGCTTGCCGCGGACTTCGCGCTGGGTTCGCAGCGGGAAGCGAAAGGTCTCGACGCCGGAACCTGTCTGGCTGAGGGTCGCCTCTGGGAAGTGCTCGGTCACGTCGGCCAACCCGAGTGCTCCGGTGGGCCCGGCGAGCTGCAACCAGATTGCATCCGGTTTTTTTGTTTGAACGCTGACCCACGGTCCTTGTTGTTGCGGCACGAAGAAGTGGACGACTTGTTTGTTGTTCCAGGTGAAGCGTCCGACGGGTTCGAGTTTCGTCAGGGAATCGAATAGCTGCTCCAGCACTGGCAAGTCCCATGCTCGTTTTCCTGCGCTAAAGCCTTTGGGGAGGAGGTGCCAGCGTTTGCCGAGTTTGGCCCAGGGGGTTTGATCGTCCAATTTGAGTTCGACGCGGCGGCGTTTTTCCTGGTAACTATCGATTGCCTTTTCCAGGAACTGCCAGAATTCGGGGAGGTCGAGTTCCGCCAACGCGTAGGCTTGGATTTCGACTTCTTGCCAACCGGCCGGCAGCGCAGAGACTTGGATGCGCGGTGCGTTGCTGTACCGCGGGATTTCATCGAGCTCGTTCAGGGTTTTGAGTGGGATTTGACTGCGGAGAGCTTCGGCGGCAAACGTGTTGCGACGGACGCGAAATTTGAGCTTCAGCAGCCAGTTTTCGCCGGTCAGAGCGTGCAGGAACCAGCCTTGCGACTTTTGCTGACCGTGGATTTCGACCACGGAGCGTTCGTTCCAGTTGGTCTCCGCGAATTCCCCGTGGTTCTGGATGAAATCGACGACGCGCGCCAGCAGCTCGCCATCCCACCGCGCAGGTTGTCCGTCGCGTCCGACACGAGTCTGCGTGTGCCACAGTCGCCCGTCGACCTGCCATGGCATCGCGGCGTCTTTCCCTAGTTCGCGAAAATCGTCGATCACTGCAGCGTGAGGCGTTCCGGCGCGTTGGGCTTTGGGGCGTACTCTGCGAGGATCGCGAGTGAGGACCTCTTGCAGAAACGATCCGGTGTGGCTGGGAGGCAACGTCGCGTCGGCGGCGGCTCGTTGGGCGTACGCCGCGACCATTTCGGGCGTTCCGGCGACGACGACCTGGCCCCCCCCCGCACCCGCTTCCGGGCCCAGGTCGATGACCCAGTCGGCGTGCTTGATCAAATCCAAATTGTGCTCGATGACGACTACGGAATTACCCAATTCGACGAGCCGATGGAGGACCTCCAGCAGTTTGGCGATGTCGTCGAAGTGCAAACCCGTGGTCGGCTCATCCAAGAGGTAGAGGGTTCGACCGGTGTCGGGGCGGGACAGTTCCGCCGCCAACTTGACGCGTTGGGCTTCGCCGCCGGAGAGCGTCGGCGCGCTTTGGCCCAGGCGGACGTAGTCGAGTCCGACGTCGCACAAGGTCTGGACGATCCGTTGGATTTTGGGGATGTTCTGGAACAAGTGGGCTGCGGATGCGGCTGTCATTTCCAGGACGTCGTGGATCGAATGCCCCTGGAATTGGACGGCAAGTGTTTCCTGGTTGTAGCGGCGGCCGCCGCACGCTTCGCATTGCACCCACACATCGGGGAGGAAGTGCATTTCGATGCAAATTTGTCCGTTTCCTTCGCAAGCTTCGCAACGACCACCCGAGACATTGAAGCTGAAACGGCGGGCCGAGAAGCCGCGGACCCGGGCATCGGGCAGATGCGCGAAGAGCTCGCGTATCAAATCAAACGCACCGGTGTAGGTGGCGGGGTTCGAGCTGGGGGAGTTACCCAGGGGGGACTGATCGACGCGGATGACCTTGTTGACGTGCTGCAATCCCTCGAGTTTGCGATGGTTGCCCGGAACGCTCGTGGCCCGATGCAGCCGGCGGGCCAACGCGTTGTAGAGCACGTCGTTGATCAGCGAGCTTTTTCCGCAACCGCTCGGTCCCGTAACCGCGGTCAAGACTCCCAGCGGAATCGCCACATCAATATTCTTGAGATTGTGGTGCTGGGCGCCGATGATTTGCAGGGTATCGACGGCAAATGCCGCTGGCGGTGGAGGAGCACTGGCGACTCGCGCCGGTGGAGAAGCGACGGCCAGGCCGGCGGATTTGCGGCTGCCCGTTCGGGCGCGGGCGGCAATCCGCGGGGGCTTCGCCGCTTGCAGCGCCTGCGATGGATTTTCCGGCAGCTCATTTTCCTGGAGCAATACCGGGCGGCGGCGTTTGGGAACGGGGATCGCCTTCTTTCCGCTGAGATAAGGTCCGGTCACGGACCCGGGCGCCTGGGGCAGGCGTTGGGGGGAAGCTTGGGCCACGATCCATCCGCCTTCCGCACCGGCGCCGGGGCCGAAGTCGCAGACTTCGTCGGCCGAGGCAATGACTTCGCGATCGTGCTCGACGACGATCAGTGTATTTCCCAAATCGCGGAGTCGATGGAGGGCGCCCAACAACCGCCGGTTGTCGCGCGGGTGCAGTCCGACCGTGGGCTCGTCCAACACGTATAACACGCCGCACAGGCCGCTCCCCAGTTGGCTGGCCAATCGGATCCGCTGTGCTTCGCCGTTGGAAAGGGTGTTGCCGCCGCGGCCCAGCGTGAGGTACTCCAGACCGACGTCGACCAGGAAATCGACTCGCTGGCGAATTTCGCGAAAGATCTCGCCGGCGATTTGCGCTTCGTGCGGTTCCAGCGTCCAGGATCGAACTTCCGCGGCCAGCCGGCCCAACGGCATACGGCAGATTGCGTCCATCGTCCACTGGCGAAAGCGGACGGCGGCGGCGTCGGCCCGCAACCGGCTGCCGAAGCAGTCGCCGCAATCGACTTCGGTGACGACCAGCGATAGTCGCGAGCGGAGACTGGGGGAGAGTCGAGCGGCTTCGTCCAGTGCCGGGAACAACCCCTGGAACTGGAAGGAGAAGCGGGGCATGCCGTCGACGGGAGGAACCTCGATCCGCCGCGGACCCGATCCGTAGAACAACAGCCGGCGTTGCGCGGCGTCCAATTGATTGAACGGAACATCCAAGGGCAAACCGGTTGCCTGCTGCAGCGCCTCCAACATCGCTCGGCCCATCGGCCGCGTCAGATCCGGCCACAGCAACAACGCCCCCTCCGCCAAGGAGACTTGATCGGACCGCAGCAAGATTCTGGGGTCGGCCCCCAATTTCTGTCCCAAGCCTTGGCATTCGGGGCACCACCCCAGCGGGCTGTTGAACGAGAAATGATGCGGCGCGAGTCGCTCCAGACTGATCCCGCATTGTTGGCAGGCCAGATGCTGGCTATGCCGATCGACTTGCCATTCGTTCTCCGGGCGTTGATCGTGAGCGATCGCCGCCAGCAGAGTCCCCTTCCCCAAACTCAGCGCGGTTTCCACGCTGTCGGCGATACGGCTTCGCGCATCGTGGCGAACGACGAGTCGGTCGACGACGATTTCCACGGCGACGCGTTGGCGGCGATCGATGAGCGGCGCTTCGTCCAGCGAGTAGGTTTGCCGGTTCAACCGGATCCGCTGGTAACCTTGCGCCCGCAAGTCGTTGAGAAAATCTTCGGCGGTGCCGACCGCCTGCAAATCGACCGGCGCCAGCAAGTACAATCGCGCCCCCTCCGGATACTCCAGGATCTTGTCGACGATCTGGTCGGCGGTTTGGGTGCCGACGGGAATCTGACACTGGGGGCAGTAGGGAGTCCCCAGCCGCGCCAGGAGGACCCGCAGGAAATCGTAGACCTCGGTCACGGTGCCGACGGTGGAGCGCGGGGTGTTGCCGACGTTTTTTTGCTCGATCGCGATCGCCGGCGACAGTCCGTTGACATGTTCGACGCGCGGCTTTTGCATCTGATTGACGAACTGCCGCGCGTACGAACTGAGGCTTTCGACGTAGCGGCGTTGCCCTTCGGCGTAGATCGTATCCATCGCCAGGGAGCTTTTGCCGGAGCCGCTCGGGCCGCAGAACACCGTCATTTTCTCGCGGGGCAAGTCGACGTCCAGCGAGCGGAGGCTGTGTTGGGCGGCGCCGCGGACTTCGATCATGGCTTGCCCGGACGCGGCGGCCGCG
>JBGSLW010000363.1:0-17711 GCA_041740495.1 Pirellulaceae bacterium | reverse complement strand
CGGATGTTGCTGCGGCAGTTGGAGCGACGGCCGGCGCGGGCTTTCACCGCGATTCTGGGAATCGCCATGGCCGTAGCGATTCTGATGATGGGCAGCTTTTCGCTCGACGCGATCAACTACCTGATGCACTTCCAGTTTCGACTGACTCAGCGGCAGGAAGTGATGGTCAACTTGATCGAACCGAGTTCCCCGGGGGTGGTGCACGAGATCGGTCAGCTTCCGGGAGTGATTCGGGCCCAGCCGTTTCGCGTCATCCCGACGCGGATCGTCCATGGCACCCGTTCCAAACGGGTGGCGGTGATCGGGCTGGAGTCCTCGGACGGCCTGTATCGACTGTTGAACACCGATGAGCAACTGGTCCCGCTTCCTGAGGATGGGCTGGTGGTCTCCGATAAGTTGGCCGATTTGTTGGGCGCCCAATTGGGCGATCCGCTGGTGCTGGAAGTGTTGGAGGGAAAGCGGCGGACCCTGCAGACCACGATCACGCGAATCGTGACCGAGTACGGAGGGACGAACGCCTACATGCAACTCGCGGCGATGCACAAGCTGTTGCAGGAGACGGACGTGGTCTCGGGTGCGTACTTATCGGTCGCCGCGGACTTGCAGCCGGCGCTGTTTGAAACGCTCAAGAACACGCCGCGGATCGCCGGGGCGGTGATCAAAACGGCGATGCTCAAGAGCTTCCAAGATACGATCGCCGAGAATTTGCTGACGATGCGGACGTTCAACATTCTGTTCTCTGTGATCATTGCCTTCGGGGTGGTCTACAACAATGCGCGGATTTCGCTCTCCGAGCAGAGTCGGGAGTTGGCGACGTTGCGCGTGGTGGGGTTCTCCCGCGGAGAAGTTTCCGGGATCCTGTTGGGGGAACTGGCGATCCTGACGGTCGCGGCGATTCCTCTGGGCTGGTTGATCGGCTACGGGCTGGTGGCGGCGTTTGTGCAGGGCTTGGACACCGAAGCCTTTCGGATCCCGCTGGTGATCGATCGGACCACGTATGCGATGGCGGCGGCGGTCGTGATTCTGGCGGCGTTTTTTTCGGGGTTGATCGTCCGGCGTCGGATTGATCAACTGGACCTGGTCAGCGTCTTGAAAACTCGGGAGTAGTGCCACGTGAAGCGTTGGGGGCGATGGACTTTATGGATCGTGTTGTTGGGGCTGGCGGCGGCCGGGATCGTGTACGCCTTTTTACCCAAGCCGGTGGACGTCGACCTGGCGACGGTAACCCGCGGTCCGTTGCAGGTCACCGTGGATGAGGACGGGAGGACGCGGATCAAGGAAAAGTACATTGTCTCCTCGCCGGTGGGGGGGCAGTTGGTGCGGATCAATCTGAAAGCGGGAGATCCGATCGCCGCGGGCAAAACGATTTTGGCGACGATCCGCCCCAGCGATCCTACGATTCTGGACGCACGGCAAGTTGCCGAAGCCGAAGCCCGGGTCGCGGCGGCTCGCGTGACCATCGAGCGGGCGGGGGCTCGCAAGGGACAAGCCGAAGCCGCCAAAGAATTGGCGGAAAGCCAATACGCTCGAGCCAAGCAGTTGTTCGATCAAGAGAGCTTGTCGCAAAACGAATTCGACGCGGCGCTGGCGGTGGCTCGTCAGCGGACCGAGGAACTGCGGGCGGCGACGTTTGACCAGGAGATCGCCCAGTTCGAGCTGCAACAGGCCGAGGCGGCGCTGTTGCGGGTGCAGCCGGAGGGGCCTGGCACTTCTTCGCCGGACGCCGCGGCGGCTGAGAAGGCCACCCGCAATTTCGAAATTGCTTCACCCATCGACGGAAACGTGTTGCGCGTCCTGCAGGAGAGTGCCACGGTGGTGCAGCCGGGGACCGAGTTGCTGGAGGTGGGGAATCGCACCGACTTGGAGATCGTGATCGACGTCCTTTCGACCGACGCCGTCAAAATCCAATCCGGGGCCGAGGTGTGGCTGGAGCATTGGGGAGGGGATTCTCCGCTGCGGGCAAACGTGCGGCGGATCGAACCGGCGGCGTTCACCAAGATCTCCGCGCTGGGGGTGGAGGAGCAGCGAGTCAATGTGGTCGCGGATTTCAACGAGTCCCCCGAACGGCTCGCGGCGTTGGGGGATGGCTTTCGAGTCGAAGCCAAGATCGTGACCTGGAAGGGGAGCAGCGTCCTGCGGATTCCAGCCAGCGCTCCGTTTCGGATCGGCGCGGACTGGTATGTCTACTGCAATGTGGAGGGACGAGCTCGGCGGACGAAGGTCGAATTGGGACATCGCAATCCGCTGGAAGCTGAAATCGTCGGCGGCCTGAACGAAGGGGAGCAGATCGTGGCCTACCCCGACGATCGGATCCGCGAAGGCGTGCAATTGATCGACCGCCGTTTACGCGGCAGCAGCAGCCTGGGGGAATAGTGTACAAGTGTATACTTCTATCGGCTGGGGCGGATAGCCGGGGCTGAAGGCATGAGTGGATTGAGCCACAAGAGGCACAAGAGTCACAAAGAAAAGATGCGGACGGATTTGAACGCTCGTCGCGGACGCTGCGAGTGCCAGGCTTTGTCCCAAAACACTAGGTAGCGTGCAAAGTAGATCAGCCGCTTGGCGCTAGCCTGCGGTTTCCGGGCGCCGGGTTCCAAGAAACCGCAGGCTAGCGCCAGGCGGCTGATTTTTTGGGACAATGCCTAGGATGCTGCGGAGCAGACGCGATATTTCTCCAACTGTTCTGAAGACATGGCTTTCCGTTGTTTTGTAGATTCTGTGCTTTTGTGGCTAAGGAATTTCCCCAGTCTTTGGAGTCGATTCTCCGCCTCGCATTCGGAAACTCCCCAAAAAAAAACGGCCGCGGATGGGGGCCGCGGCCGTGAACATTGCGTGGAAAGGTGTCCCGGCTATTCGCCGTCGGAATCCCCTTCCTCTTTTTCTTCTTCGGGGTCGTGGGAGATTTTGAGCTCCTGACCCATTTCCGCAAAAAGAGTTTCCAGAGCGCGATCCATGTCGTCGCCACGGACGTTTTTGTAGCGGATGACGCCGTCGGCGTCCAAGACATAGATGGTCGGCCAGCCGGTGACATTCCACTTGGTGGAAATAGGTCCGGAAGTACTGCCGCCGTTCCAGAAGCTGCGCCAGGAGATGTTCTTTTCCTTCAGAACTTCCTTGAGCTTTTCACGGTCCGAATCGCTGTTGATGCCAATGAGAGCGAAAGGTTTATCTGCCAGTTGTTTCACGAGCGACCGCTCGTGTGGGTACATTGCCCGGCAGGGAGGTCACCAATCCCCCCAGAAGTCGACCACCACGACCTTTCCGCGGTAATCGCTGAGCTTGAAAGCAACTCCGTCGATGTCCTCCCCGTCGATATCCGGGGCGGTTTTTCCGATCGACAGAAACTTGATTTCAAAAATCTCGGCTTCCAGCATCGCGCCCAGGGTTTTGCCCGGACGAACCTCGACGTCGGCGTATTCGCTGGCCAATTTCTCCAGCTTGGCCAACAATTGTTCTTCCGGTTCTGGTTCGATGGACTTGAGGTACTCGACCCCTTCCTCCCCCAGACTCGCTTGAATCTGCGCCAGTTGTTCCGGGTTATTCAGCATGTCGCGAACCCCCGCGAGCCGTTTGCGGTAACTCAATTGAGTGTATGCGGTCACTCCCCGCAGTTCTTTGCCGGCGTTGGGGTTTTCCAGAATGGACTGAAACCTCGCATCGATCGCCGGCGAAGGTCGCTGGCGACTAATGAGGGTGACGAGGGATGCCAGTTTCGGGTTGGCGCCATGGTGGGCCAACAGCGTGTCAAACGCTGCGTCGAATTCGGGTGTCCCCATGTTGCGCTGGGCAACCCAGAACAGGCCAGCGAACTCGGCGTCCGTTTCCGGATACTTTTCCGCGATCGCCTGCATGAGCGGTACCAGCTTCTGTGGATTCGGCATCTGCTCGCGCATGGCCGCCCGTTCCTCAGGTTTGGCCTGCCGCAATTTGCGGTTGATTTCCATACTGCGTCGCTCGAACTCGGCGGTTAGCTCGTCGAGTTTCTTGGCAGCCGCGTCGGCGTCCAGTTCATCAAAACTCGAGACCGTCCAGAGTTCCTCCAGCGGCTGTTCCGGCGGATCAGCAGGTTCCTGCGCCGCCGGATCTTGCTCGGTCTTCTCCTGGAGCGCCCACGCGGGCAGACTCCAAGTGGACAGCGCGAGCAGCGCCGCCCACATCCAATTTCGATTCATAATTCGTAGCTCCTTTCGAAAAAAACTCCCCATTGGCATGCCCCGACGATACCCTTGTTGGCCGCGATTTGCCAGCGCCGAATTGGTCTTTTTTTGTTGGGGAATAGTCCTTTTTGGGCAAGTTCGGGCGATTTCCGCGCCATTTCACGATTGTGCCCAGACCGCGAAATCCGTAATCTCTCCCCCCAAGGTCGCGCCACATTGGGTCACCATTTGCCAAACAATTCGTTTAACGCCAAGCCGCAGGCGCCGGCACGTCTGGGATGGAAGTCAAGATCAAGCCGGCGCCTGTGGCTTGGCGTTAAACGTGAAGCCGGCGCCTGTGGCTTGGCGTTAATCGTGAAGCGGGCGCCTGCGGCTTGGCGTGAAACAGGGAACGGGAGTTTCGAATGAAGCGGCGGCATTACACTTTGGTTTGGGGGGCCGTGGTGCTCGTCGGCGCGACCGTGGCGGGATGCTGCCGTCACCTCAGCCACAATTGGGGGGAGCCCCCGGGGACGATTTCGTATCAGCGCAGCCGAGCAGTAATCCACGACCCGTTCCCGGATAACTCGATCGGCCCACCGGTGCTTGGGGGAAGGCCGCTGGGTTACGAGTACCCGCTCGCGGAACCGGCCAAAGCGCAAGAGGCATCGCCGCGACGATAGGGCCGATCCCAAGTCTCGCCCCACTTTCGGGAGAGGCTGTCGGGGCAGGTTCTAATTATCCGCTTGCGAGCGGCGGCGGAGAAACTCGCGGTACTGCGATTCCCGGGAGCTCGGGGGGCGGGAGATGGCGCTGTCTTCGTTGAGGTTCTCGATGACGTCTTTCCGCATTTGGTTGCGGCGGACCTGGCTATTGGACGGCCCCAAACCGAGCGAGCGGAGCGACTCTTCGAAGCGCGCTACGGCATCGGCGTCCCCGCGTTCGGCCTCGGCCCGCATCGCTTCCCACCGCCGCAGAAACTCGCGCATCTCGGTCTCGGTCCAATTCATCTCGTTGAGCAGACTGGGATCGGGTTGCTGCTGCTGATCGCGGAGGTAGTCCAACACCAAATCGGTGGCTTGCCGGGACGTTTCCAAGATTTCCTTGTCGGTCGGGTCGTCGCTGGTTGGATTGAACTGGTTCCCGGCGCCGCTTTGTTGTGGTTCGCCTCGCGCGCCGTTCGCGTCGCGATCGCGGGGAGGCGTCGCCTGAGGCGGGCGATCCTCGGCGCGGCCCGAAGACTGTCCGGAGGAGTTGTTCGCCGCGGACGGGGCCGCGGAATCGGATGGTTGAGGAGCCTGCGAATTCGAATTGTCGTTTTCCGCGCCGCCGTCCGATGGCCGTGGTGGATTGGCCGCGTTCTGCGGGGAATCCGTCGACTCGGCAGCCGACGGTTCGCCGAGATCCGGGTTTTGCTCGCTCGCCGACGAGGGCTGGTTTTGCTCGCCGCGATTCTCGTCGGCGCCGCCAGCCTGATCGTCGGGGTTTGCTTCGGTGTTTGACTGGCTGCCGGGCTGTGCGCCGGAATCGGGCGGTTGTTGTCCGGCAGGGTTAGGGTTGCTGGAGTCCGATGCTGTTTCTGGTTTCGCCTGGTCGCCTTGGCCTGTCGAATTCTGCGAGTTGGGTTGCGGCTTACCCGATGCGGACGATTCGGAGTCGCCTTGCTGCGGATTCTGGCCGGCGCCGTCCCCCGGTTTATTCTCCCCCCTGTTCCCCGGGTTGTCCCCCGGCCGATTCCCGCTGTTTTCCCCCTGGTTGTCCCCGGAGTTTTCACCGGCTTGGGGGGGGGCTTCGCCGCGGTTCCCGGCGGCGCCTGAATTCTGCGGTTGGGATTGATCCGAGCGATCACCCGGATTGGATTCGGCGGAATTTTCACCCGGTTGATTGGGAGGGTTTCCCTGGTTTCCTTGGTTGGACTGCGAATTCGAATCGTTGCGAGTTGTGTGGGCGGAGTCGCCGCGTTTGTCCGGAGGACTCGCACTCGCCGCGTTGTTCTGATTCGATTCGCTATTTGGGTCGTCGATTCCTCCTTCGGAACGGACTTGGTTTCGGTCAGGCTGTTGCGACTGGTCCTGCGCCCGTTTCAACAGGCGCTGCATGCGCTGGCCGTCGGAGGAAAAATCATTGAGCGGCGCGTTGTCGTCCAGCGACTCGTTCCCGGTCGAATCGGTTTGGTTGGCGGAGGAGTTATCGGTCGAGGGATTGGTTCCGGGATTCGGTTGGGTCGATTCGTTGGGTGACGGCTGGTTGGACGGATCGGAGGACGCCGGCGACGCGTTCGCCGCGGAGGACGGATCGGCGGGCTGCGAGCCGCTGGCTTGACTGTTGCTGCTGTTTTGGGAATTCGCCTGCGCGGCGGATTGCCCTTCGGCACCCCCCCCTTGTTCCGAGGGTTGCGAGGACGCATTGTTCCCTTGGTCGCCGCTGGAGGTCATTCCTCCGGCGCCGGACTGAGACGCGTTATCCGAATTCTGTGGGTCGGGGTTTTGCTCTGTCGAATTTCCGTCGGAGTTCCCCTGGTCGTTCTGCGCTTCTTCGTCTCCAGCGTTTGGGTCGGCGCCGGGCTGCTTCTGGTCGGCCCCGCGATTGGGCTGGTTGGGCGGGGATTCGGCCGGTTGTCCGTCCGAATTGGGTTGGGGTGATGAGGCCCCGGACGGATTTCCCTGATTCGATTGGGAATCGGCGGGCTGATTCGGGTCGGCGGCGATAATCCGCAGCGTGTAGTTGGCGGAGCGCGTCTGATTCGCATCGAACTCGCCGCTGAGCGAGTGCCGATTGTCTTTGGCGATCAAGTACAGGACGGCTTCGTCACCGACCTGGAGTCCCAGCGACTGGGGGCGCAGGTGGAATCGCGTGCTGACGCTGCCCACACCCGACTTGGGATCCAGCGGCAAGTTTTGTTGCAGCAGCAGTTTTCCTTTGTGGGCGACGTACAGCCAGATCGAGCTCAGTTTGAAATCGGGATCGGAGGCGCGAGCGGCGATGGGCAGATTCGCGTTGCGGGGGACTTGGATTTCGGTCTGCGCGGGCTGCTCGACCGTCAATTCCGGTGCGATGTCGGGTCGGATCTTGATCGCGTAGGCGGAGCCTTCCGCGCTGGCCTGGCCTTCCGAGCTGTTGAACCGGATCCGGTAATGGGTGAAGGGGGGCGGGTTGCCGAGCCGCGGAAGTTGGAACGCGCCGCGGGCCTGATCGCCGCTGGATTCCATCGCCAGGCGATCCAACGATTGGAATTCGAGCGGGGAATCCCCTTCCCGCGGGCGCGCTCGGAGAAATTCCAAATACGCGGAGGCGATCGGTTGGTTGGCGGCCGCCGTGACGCGGACGCGGGACCCTTCGTAGCCTTCGAAGTCGCCGATCCCCTCACGCTGCACCTGCGGCAGTTCGGTGTAGGCGGGGGGCTCCAACTCGACGGCGGTGACCGCGATCGTCGGGACCGGCCGCACATGGACGCGGTAATCGCTGGAACGGCCGTCGCCGGCCGCGACCCAATAGGTCAGGCTCTGGCGAATCCCGCCCGAAGTGGGCGCCAAGACTCCGGCATATTCTCGGGGGCGGTCGGTGGCGACCATGGGAACCGGCGAATGGACGTATTGCCCGTCGTCGCTCGTGAACAGCAGGGTGGGCTGAGTGGCGGCGGCCGCCCCGCGGATTTCCGCGCGGACTTCCAGGGCTTCGCCGAAAAACAGTTCGACCGACCCCGGTTCCACGCGGACGATTTGGACGCGGGACGGGGCTGGGACATCGGCCAACGGCGAGAAAACGCGGCGAAGCGTCTGGACCGGATCCTTGGGCGAAAGCAATTTGTACATTCCCCCAGCCAAGACGACGCCAACCAGCGCGAAGCCGATCCGAATGAGTCGCCCGCGATCGACCGACGACTCGATCGAGATCGCGGAAAGATCCTGGGCGGCCCGCTGACGCACGGCGCCGTACACGGAACTGCGTTGTCCGGCGGGGAGCGAGCGGAGAAAAAGGTAATTGAGCAGACTGTTCTTCAGGCCTGGGGATGCGTTCTCGATCATCCGAGCCGCATACGCCGGGTTGATTCGCCAAACGAAGAGCGGGATCAAATGCCGGGCGAAAACGAAAATGGCGTAACTGACCATGCTGGCCAGGATGGCCAGGCGAAGCCAACCTGGCAGTGGGATGATCCAGGCGTCGACGAAGCAAACAACGAGCAAGCCGGCCAAGGTCGCAACGGCGACTTGGGCGAGTCCAGCGATCAAATCGATGAGTTTGATCTGGCCGGTCGCCCGCTGCAGTTGGCGCACGAAATACGCGTCCAATTGCTGGCCGGCAGAAAGATTGGCGGCCGGTTCGGCGGCGTCGTTCGGTTTCGCAACGGAGCTTGACATATGCCCATTATATCGGCTGAAAAGGAGAGAACAGCTGATATTCTGGCGAAAAACCTGCGGGTTCGGCAGTCTGTGCTACGGGACATCGTGCTGGTGCTCCGTGAAACGGTGCTCGTAATCGTAATCGCCTGTTTCTCGAGCACGAGCACGAGTTAGCAGCCCGCTGAAGAATTAGCCGCTTGGCGCTAGCCTGCGGTTTTCGACAACGCAGAACATCAAGAAACCGCAGGCTAGCGCCATGCGGCTGATAGGTACAGCGCACAATCGTAGATATTCAACAGACTGGCAGGAGTAGGGAGAAATAATCGTGGGCGAAATTATTGTCGGCGGCGGAGGTCGTCCAGGTAGCGGCGTTTGAGCTCCAACTGTCCTTGTTCTGGACCCAGTTGTTCGATGTAGAGCCGGGTGGCGGGGGGAAGTTCCTTGAGAAACCGCTGTAAGTCTTCGGGGGGGATTTGCAAGAAATAGCTGATCCACCAAGCGATCACGACGCGGATTTTTTCTTCGCGGTCGGGCTTTCGCGCCAGGATCGCGGCGCCGGGTTCGGAGAGTGTCTGGGAGAGCTGCTCGAAGTCCTCAGGGCCGATTTGCGAGAGAATACCGGAGCGGAGCATCCGCCGGTCGTTCGGATTGAATTCGCTGGGGAGATTCGGATTCTCTCGGCGGAGGTCGCGGAGCTTGGCGGAGCCGGTGGCGCGGAGCCAGGAGTTGAAGGCGGGCCAATCCCCTTCCGGCAGGCGGTCCTCTGATTCCAAACCGAAATTCCGTTGCCGGCGGCGCGTGACTTCGCGAGTGACCGTGGCGACGCGTTCCGTCGGAGTGGGGCTCTGGAGGATCGCGTTTTTGACTTGGGGGTCCGCGGCCCCGGTCTCCCCGAGCCAGCGGTTGTAGTCGCGCCAAGTTGCCAGCAGGCGGCTGGGCTGTTCTTGGGTGTGGATCGCCGCGTCCAAATCGCGGAGCCGCTGTTGTTCCGCCGGGGAGAGGGCGGAGAACGCCCCCATTTTGCGGCGGACTTCGGCGAGCTCCGAAGGGGACATCGCCGCCAGCCGCGCGGCGTTGCGCTCGAACGCTCCCGTCGGGTCGGAGGGTTGTGCGCACCCCGACCAGAAGAGGAGGGCTGGCGCCCAGCAGAGACGGAGCCCAAAACGCGCGCGACTATTCACGTTCAGCCTCCCGCGGCAAAAAGAGTTGGGCCTGGTGGAGCTTCGTGAGGAACTCGACGAAATCGAAATTGCGGTCGGCCGTGCGATACAAGTCGAAGTTTTCAATCACCCGCAGGTCGCGAACCAGCTCGCGGTACGGGGCGTTCCGCGCCGTCCGCACCGCCTGGTACGCCACCGTTCCGGTCAACGCGGTGGCGGCGGCCGACAACAGCAACGGCAACCAACGGGTCCACCAGGATCTCCGCGCCCGTGACTCGGTTGCGACTTGCCGCACGGCGAACTCGATCGTCGAACGCGTAAAATGTTCCGGTGTGCGGGCCTCGGGGAGACTGTCCAACAGATCCCAGGTCCGCTGCAGCGAATGCAGCCGTTCTCGCAGCGCCGGTTCGGTGGCCAGGCGGGCTTCGAGCTGTGCCGTATCGGTTTCGCTCAGCTCGCCATCCAAATAGGCGACCAGTGTCTCGTCGTCGGCGTTGGTCGGCGCCGGCGAATCTGGGAGGGAAGGATCGTTCATGGAATGAAGTCAAGGCGGATTGGTGGGTTGCGACATCAGCCGTCGGGGGCGGCTCCAGAAGCCAACTGCGGCTGGGAACCGGATTCGTGATCGTCGGCCAGGCTGGCGGCGCCGAACGGCAACGTCCCGCGCTGGACGTAGGGCAACAGCATTTCGCGCAGGTTCTCCCGTGCGCGGGCCAGCAGCGACTTGACCGCTTTGGGGGTGAGTTGCATGGCGGCGGCGACGTCCGCGTAGCTCATGTTTTCGAATTTGGAGAGCAGCAACGCGACGCGTTGCCGATCACTGAGCGACTGGATGGCCAGCCGCACCATTTGACTCAGTTCCAGTTGATCGAGTTTGCGGGCGGGGAGCCAGCGGCTGGGTGCATGGGCCATGGCATCGATACCGCTGGCGCCGCGCTCGCGATAATCGTCCCCCGCCACTTGCACTTCTTTCCGCCGCGCCTGGACGCGCTGCGCGTTGTGCGCCACGTTGTCGGCGATGGTGTACAGCCAGGTGGAAAAACGCGCGTCGGGCGAGTACGTCTTGCGGGCTCGGAATATCCGCAAGAAGACTTCCTGCACCAGATCTTCCGCCATTTCTGAGCTGGGGGCGACGTGCTGTAGAAACCGCAGCAAGCGATCGCGGTACCGCTCGACCAATTGCTCGTAGGCACCCGCCACATCGTCGCGGACTTGCAGCATCAATCGAACGTCCGGATCGATTAGGTCGTACCGTTTTTTCTCGGGTCGTTGTTCGGACGGATTGCTCAAGGCCGGTTCACTTACTGGGGGTGCGTGACGGCGGGAGATGGAGCGGGCGAAACCAGCGGCCCGGCGACTCGTCGCAACTGCCCGCAAGCCGCGTTGATCTGGTCTCCTTTCCGCTCGCGAAACTGGACATTGATTCCCCCCTGGATCAGCCGCTGGCGAAAGGCCTCGATTCGCTGAGGGCTGGGGGTCTGATACGACAGACCCGCCACGGGATTGTACGGGATTACATTGAGCAAGGCGGAGCGACTCGCCAGCAACGACGCCAGCTGGTCGGCATCTTGGGGTCGATCGTTGATTCCCCCCAACAAAACATACTCGAAGGTGATCCGCCGACCGGTCTGCGAAAAGTAGGCATCGGCCGCTTGCAAGATCGGCTCGATCCCAATGTTCTTATTGACCGGCACCAACTGGTTGCGAAGTGCGTCGTTGGGGGCGTGCAACGAGATCGCCAGGTTGAAGCGAGCTCCCTCGGTCGCCAGGCGGGTGATCGCCGCCGGCAATCCGACGGTCGAGATCGTGATTCGACGGGGACTGATCCCCAATCCGTCGGGGGATGACGCAATGTCGAGCGCCTCCAGGACATGATTCAGATTCGCCAACGGCTCCCCCATTCCCATCATCACGATATGGCTCAGGCGTTCTCCGGCGGGGAGCAGCCGCGCCAACCTGGCCATCTGCTCGACAATTTCGTGGGTCTCCAAGCTCCGTTCGACGCCCTCCAAACCGCTGGCGCAAAAGACGCAACCCATGGCGCAGCCGACCTGGCTGCTGAGACAAATCGTTCGCCGCGCGCCGTCGCGTATCAAAACGCACTCGATGCTCCCACCGCCTGCCAGCTGCAACAGGAGTTTCTCCGTGCCGTCCTGGCTGGTCTGGCGGCGAATGACCCGCGTCGACCAGAACTCAAACGAACCGTCCAACTCCGTCCGCAGCGATTTGGGCAAGTCGCTCATTTCCGCAATCGACTCGATCGGACGATCCAACAGCCAACGTTGGATTTGGCCCAGACGGTAGGCAGGCTGATCGTGCGCCGCCAACCAGGCGGCAACTTCGGCTAAATTGAAGAGTGGAAGTTTCATAGGGTCCGTGAATGGCGACGGTCCTTCGCGAGAACACCTGCGAAATTACCACCAACGCGGAAGCCTATTGTATTCGGATCACCGGCGGAGGACGAACCCGGTGTCGTTGGACCAAGAAATCTGCCTTTGTTTTCACGTTTCTCGGCGCAAGATCTTGAGCTATCTCCGGATCGAGCAGCCGCGCCGCGCCTCGCAGTTGAGCGAGTGTGGCGGTGCGGGAACCGGCTGCGGCTGGTGCCGCCCCTATCTCCAGCGGCTGTTCGATGCGGCTCAGCCAGCCCAGAATCCCGACGGCGCGAACCCACCCGCGACGATCCCAGACCCCGACGCCTACAGCGCCGGTCGCCAACAACACATCCGCGACGGCAAAGGAACCCCGCCATAAAAACAAAGGTGTCAGGAACCATTTCCGATCTTTCTCTGAGGTCCGTGCGGTCCGAACACGTTTTGGTTCCTGACACCTTTTAGGTTTGTCCGAGTTCGTATCCCTCATGCCCCAGCACTTCGTTTAACGCCAAGCCAAAGGCGCCGGCTTTGTCCCGCCCGCGATCCGCCCCAGCACTTCGTTTAACGCCAAGCCAAAGGCGCCGGCTTTGTCCCGCCCGCGATTTTCCCGCCCGCGATTTGACCCGTATTCCGCTGAGCGAGTTACTGCAGGCACAGGTTGTGCAAACGGTCCTTGGGGGGCGAAACAGTTTTTCAGGCGGGGGGCCCCGCCGAAACAGCGACCGTAGCCTAGCTCCACCCCACCAGGGGCGATATGATAGGACCCGCGTTAACCAGTGCGTTGAGTGCGAACGAGTGACACCGATGGCCAAGAAAACAGTCAATCGAAAACAATTGCGGGCGGAGGCCGAGGCGGCCGAAGCCAAGGAAACCAAGAAAAAAGCGGTCAAGAAAAAGGCTGTCAAGAAACGCCGCAGCAAGTCCAAGGACCCCGAGGACTTGCGGTTGAAAATATTCTGGGGGGTCTATAATCAGGCGGCCAAACGGGTCGCGAAGTACGATTTCAACCAGAAGAAGGCGGCCCAAAAGAAAGCGGAGGAGTTGTCGGTCGACGGCAAACCCCATTTCGTTCAAAAGGACAAGGAGCCGGTCGAGGAGGTTTGACCGGAGCGCACCCGTGCCTGCCGCGGAAGAACCATCGCTGGAACTGCTCCGCTCGACCGAAGACGAAGACTTTCTGGCCGTCTGGCCAACCTGCGAACCGTTCACTTCGGCCAGTTGGCAGCAGGGACTGGCGATGTTCCGCGCCGTCCGGTATCTGGTGCAAGCTCGCATCCGTGGAGTCCTGGTCGATTGCAGTCGCGGCGATTCAGGTCTCGTTTTGGTGGCCATGCGGACGTTGATTCTGCATGAAACGCGGCGACGGTTCGTATTGGTTGACTGGGAGGCCAGCGCCGAGGACCAGACCGAACGGCGTGAACAGATTTTGTTGGCAGGGTACGATCCCAATCTGGTGCGGCGAGTCGTCGGCGACTACCAGCGGCGGCTCGCTCGGATCTCGATTGCCGACGCGGCGTTGGTTCGGATTGCAGCGGAGACGTACCAGCAGGCGTATTTTGGGCTAGCCTACTTTTATCCGCGGCTGTCCAGCGGCGGGGTCGCCCTGCTGACCGCTCCGGCGGGGGGTTTTGTCCAGGGGCAACCGAGCGACGATTATTTTCAAGAGCGAGGTCCCGCGCCACTGCCGCGCCCGACGTCGCCGCTCTGGCACTGGATCGATGATCGGGCCCGAATCGCCGTTAAATGCGAAACCCTCCCCTCGAAAGGCGAGGACGCATCCGCCACGTCGGCGGAGGCGACCCCGGTCCCGGAGGAACGAGTCGAGCCCGAATCAGCGCCGTTGACCGAGTTGCCGCCGATGCCGTCGAGTGCGAACTCGGTGGTCGAGTCGCGGTACGACTACGTGCCGCCCGGTTGGGACAATCCGGAACTGTTGCCGTTTTTCCCCTCGTTGATCCCCGGAAACTTGCGACGCAACAAATGGAACTTCCTGAGGACCGAAGCCCCGCACTGCTGGCGGATCGACGACCGCAGCCCCAGCAAGTCGATCGGGGTGTTGTCGCTGGAGGAAGCCACGATCCTCTACCAGCTGGCCCGGCTCTTTCGCGGCCAACGCGGCCTGGCGATCGGTTGCCATTTCGGTTGGTCGACCGCGCACCTGGTCGCCGCCGGCCTGGACGTCGATGTCCTGGACCCCGCACTCAGCCGCCCGGACCAATGGCGTGCGGTGGACTCGAGTCTGCAGCAAATTCCGACGAGCGGATCGTATCGATTGTGGGCGGGGTATTCCCCTTCGATGGTCTCCGCGGTGATTGCGACGCATGCCCGGCCCTGGAGTTTTGTGTTCATCGACGGCGACCATGAGGGAGACGCCCCGCGGGCCGACGCCGAGGTCGTGGCGCCGCTGTTGGCACCGACGGCGATGGTCGTTTTCCACGACCTGGTCTCCCCGTACGTAGCGGCTGGACTGGCCGCGTTTCAGGAGCGAGGTTGGCGAACCGCCGTTTTCAACACGATGCAAATTCTGGGAATCGCCTGGCGAGGCGAGTTGGAGTTCCCGCGCTACACTCCAGATCCAACGGTCCCGCCGTTGCCGCCCCATCTGGCCGGTTACAAAGCCATGGACTGAGGACCGCGTACTGCCGGAACTGCGAAGACTGGTTCCGGCCTACATTGCTGGTTCCGGCCTACATTGCAGCAGCGCGATATTGCGGCAGGGCGATATTGCGGCAGGGCCGACGGTGTCCGTTGCGGAGTCAGATGACCGGCAGAGCGGCGCGGAGGGCGGCGAGTGCCTCGGTCGAATGAAGTTGCGACTTGCCGAAGCCTGGTCGAGCGCCGATTTCGACGGCGGCTTTTTGGGCCTCCGGAAAATTCGAAATCAACATCGCTTCCACTCGGGAACTTCCGTTCTGGCGCGGGAGCTGGCGGAGAAGTTCTTGTCCTTGTTCGCCAGTGAACTCGAACACCCGGTTGATCAACAGCAGATCGACGCCGCCGGATTGAACTCGGCTGAGGGCTTGGGAAATCGAGTCGCAACTAGCGACCACGGCCTGAAAATGTTTCTCAAGCCAGCGTTGCAGCGCCGCAAAATCGGCGGCGCAATGTCCGACCAAGAGGATCGTGGGCGATGCAGCGGCGGGACGATCCACAGTCGGCTAACCGATCAGTGAGGTCAACAACAACCCAATGAAGAACGATAGAAACACGAGCAACCATGTGGGCAAGCTGCTCGTCGGCGTCCACAGCTCCCGAGGGACCTCGGACGAATCCTGAATCGATGCCATAAGTCGAAGCTCGTGGAAATGGGCCGAGCGAAGCTCGTGGAACTGGAGGCAAGGCCTACCGCGGGGAAGGGATTCCCGGCAGGGTCGTTCCCGTCCGCGGCGGGACCCGGGACGGGAGGGTTGTATCGGAACGTCCAGGCCTGGGGATCGTCAACTGGTGGGGACGGGTCATCCCCGAGTCCCTCGCGCGGGGGTTGGGCCGGGTCGTTCCGGAAGTCGCTGATTTACCGGAATCGCCCAACGTCGTCCCTTGCGAAGGCTGTCGGCTGGTTCCGTAGAAGGCCTCGTAATCGCTTTCGTACCGCGGTGTGCACGAGGCGAATCCACCGAGAACGAAGGCAATTGTCAAGATTCCCGCGAAACGAGAAGCTCGGTTCAAGTCATTCATTCCAAGGCGGCACTACGGAACAACCAGCTAGTGATGGTAACAAACGGGGGGAAGGGAAGCAACCGGCCGCCCCGATGGGAGGTTGCCGGTGGGATCGAGTTTTCCGTCGGCTCCCACCGTCCTTCATCAGAAAATGCCGCAGAATCGGCACAACCGCCCGAAAGTGAATTCTGCTCGATTCGTGAACTGGGCTTGCAGCCGATCCGATAAATCCACTGAAACGCGGCGTTTGCCAGCGAACCGAGCTGCATTCCTTCCGGGGGCGACCTACCCCGGCGAGCGACCTCAGCGCCGGTCAAACGTACAGTCGACGGTCCGAATCGACAAGCGATTACGAGCTATGGATGCTCGACGATTCGGTCCGTTCAGCAGATGACGCGACGGATGGGTACGCGGCCCAGCTTTCATTCCATTCTGCGGCTTGTTGCGGCGGGAGCGTCGAACGACGACCACTGCAGCGCCGCGGTTGCCAATGCGAGTTGGTAACGGGCCTGAACGCCAACTTCGTTGGGGCTGAAAGACATAGCGACTCCGTCCAGCATGCACTAAGGAGACCGTCTCGATGAAAAAAATAGTTCTGATTGCGTTGGCCATGTCGACGTTGGCGTGTACCAGCGCCCTGGCCCAGTGTTGCAACCGCCTGGGTCGATTTGTCGATCGTTCGAGTTGCTGTGAGCAAACCACGGATTGCTGTGCCACGCCGGACAGCTGCGACCCATGCGGCCGATCCCGCTGCCGGTTATTCGATTGCAATTTGGGTTTCTCGTTTGGGGGATGTGGCTGCCGCGGGTTGTTCCCGTTGTTCGGCGGCGACAACGGCTGCTGCGATAGCGGCTGTGGCGATTGTGCCGCACCGGCGGCGGACGCCTGCTGTGATCGCGGTTCGCTATTCGGTCATCACCAACGGGGTTGTGGTCGTCGCAACGCTTGCGGTAACGAAGAAGCCTGCTGCGATTCCGATCCCTGCGGTCGCGCTGGTCGTGGCTGCGGATTGTTCTCCGGCCGTGGCTGCGGTCTGTTCGGCGGCTGTGGCAACGACTGCGGGTGCGAAACCAATGCTTGCTGCGACACCGTCTCGCCTGGCTTGTTGCAACGCCACGGCCATGGTTGCGGCTTGTTCAGTCGCGGCTGCGGCAACGGCTGCGGCAACGACTGCGGCTGCGAAACCGATCCCTGCGGCGATAGCGGTCGTGGGTGCGGGCTGTTCAGCGGTCATCGCCACGGGGGTTGTGGGTTGTTCGGCCGACGCAGCTACGAAGATTGCTGCGATTCGTGCTGCAATGGCTCGGTAGGAACTCCCACGGAAGCCCAACCGGTGCCCAGCACCGAAGGGCAACCG
Organism: Pirellulaceae bacterium; assembly: GCA_041740495.1. GTDB lineage: Bacteria > Planctomycetota > Planctomycetia > Pirellulales > Pirellulaceae > JANMEB01. The sequence goes on along the minus strand of JBGSLW010000363.1, from coordinate 686 downwards.
GCGGTGGAACCGCAACCGCAAGCCCAACCGGCCGCGGAAGGTTCGCAAACCCGGATGGTGCCGATTGTCGATCCGAACGCGTTCCGCGCTCCGACGACTCGGTTCACCACGGGCCGGATCAAATAGGTTCACCCGCCTCAAGAATTAGTAACGCTTCCGATGAGAAGCCTGGCGAGTCCCCACGACTCGCCAGGTTTTTTTTGTTGATATTTGAGCGAAGCCGCGCGGGGATGGCGTGGGGACCCCGCGGTCCGACGACCCCAGCGACGACCAGGTTTTGCCCCCCCAAACGCTGTTCCCGTGCAATTGAGATCAGCCGCCTGGCGCTAGCCTGCGGTTTCCGGTGCCGGGCAAGTGAACAAACCGCAGGCTAGTGCCAGGCGGCTGATGTTGTGGGACAGAGACGACTACGATTACGGCGTCGGGCGGGTGGATGCTTCGGCGGCGGACCTCTCCAAGAGTAGTGCGGTCGCGTACATCAGCAAATTTTTTTCGGCGGCGAAATGATCCGCCAGTTCGGCGAGTTGTCCATTGCGGCCAGCAAGTTCGAGCGCTGTCGGGACAAGTCCTGTCGGTCCTTCGCGCCCTTCGAACTCGCGCAGCGAAACTTGAAGGGCTGGGGCGGCCTGCCCAAGCGCCAGCTGAACCGCTGCCACGACCTCCCATGCCGCGCGGCGTTCCGCGGA
>JBGSLW010000362.1:0-5008 GCA_041740495.1 Pirellulaceae bacterium | reverse complement strand
TGCGGCCGCAAGCGCCCATCACGCCGCCGCCCGGATGGCTGGCCGCGCCGCACAAAAACAAACCGCGGATCGGCGTATGGTGGTCGGCCCAACCCGGCAGGGGCCGCATCAAAAACAGCTGGTTGAAGTTCATCGCGCCTTGCATGATATTGCCCCCCGTTAACCCGTAGACGCGCTCCAGATCCAGCGGCGACAGAACCTGACGATGCTCGATCGCTCCAGGGACATTCGGAGCGTACTCGGCCAAAACCTCGATGCAGCGGTCGGCAAATGCTTCCTTGATTTCGTCCCAATGCAATCCTGGCTGCAGCTTGTAAGGGGCGAACTGCACAAACATGGAGACGATGTGTTTGCCGGCGGGGGCCAACGTGGGATCCACGCTGGTGGCCATCGTCAGCTCCAAGACCGGCCGTTCGCTGGGTCGCCCATACTTGGCGTCGTCGTAGGCACGTTCGATCCAATCCATCGTTTCGCAGATGTGCATCGTGCCGCGGTGGTGAGGCCCGATCCCGGCATCGGGCAAACATTTGAAGCGAGGCGGCTCCGCCAACGCGACGTTGATCTTGGCCGACGCAGATGAATAGTCGATGCGGCTGACGGCTCGGCGAAACTCCTCGGGTAGATGTTGCGCGTCCAGCAGGCGCTCGAAAGTCCAATGCGCGTCGATGCTGGAGCCGACGAGTCGCGCGGCGATGTGTTCGCCGCTCTCCAGGGTCACTCCGCGGACCGCGCCCCCCGCGACGTCGATCGACCGCACGGGGGCCTCGGTCCGAATTTTCACACCCAGGTCGACCGCCGATTTCCGCAGCGACTCGGCCAACCCCCCCATTCCCCCCTGGATGTAACCCCACACGCCGCGAGCGCCCCCTGCCGTCCCCATCACATGGTGCAGCAAGACGTAAGCGGTCCCGGGTGCATGGATGGAGGCAAACGCGCCGATGATCGCGTCCGTGGCGATCGTGGCTCGCAGAACTTCCGTTTCAAACCAACGCTCCAGGATCGGCCGCGCCGCGCCCGTCAGCAGTTCGATCGCCTCCGGGAGCTCGTTCCCGAGTTGCTTCAACGACTGATGCATTCGGCGAGCGGCCATCAAGTCGCGCAGCTTCTTGGCGAAACCGATATTCCGCCACGCCTTGGGCATCGGCAACAAATCGGGGGCGGGTTGCATCAGCAGCGGTTCCAACACCGCGGCGACCCGTTCTAGCATCGATTCGTACTGGCCGTAACGTTCGGCGTCGCGGGGGCTGAATTTGGCGATCTGCTGGCGATTCTCGTCGGAGTTGGGACCCAACAACAAGTGACGGCCGTCCGCCATGGGTGTGAACGAAGAGGGATTGCGCGGCAGAATCTTGAGGCCATACTCCTTCAACCGCAGCTCCGCGATGATTTCAGGCAGCAGCAGGCTGACCACGTAGGAGGCGGTGGAGACTTTGTAGCCCGGCCACAATTCTTCGGTGACACTACAGCCCCCGAGCACATGCCGCCGCTCCAACAAGCAGACTTTCTTACCCGCCTTGGCCAGATAGCACGCGGTCACCAATCCGTTGTGTCCGCCGCCAATGATCGCGCAGTCAAACGCCGGTTGCGTCGTCATCCCTTGATTCCTGTCGTCGAGATCCCTTGGATAAATGAACGCTGGGCGAGGACGAACAGCAGCACCGGCGCCAGAGTAAACGTCACGGCGGCAGCCAATAGCCAGTGCGTCTGGTCGCTATATCCACTCACAAACCGTTCCAGCGCATACGCCAACGGGAATTTATCCGGATCGCTCAAATAGAGCAACGGGCCGCTGAAGTCGTTCCACGTGTCGATGAACTGGAAGAGTGCGACCGTGGTCAAGGCGGGCCGGCTGAGCGGAACGCAGACCCTCCAAAACAGGCCCCAATGGGACAATCCATCCATCCTCCCCGCCTCGAACAGCTCTTCCGGAATCGTCAGGAAAAACTGGCGCAACAGGAAAATGAAAAATGCATTCCCCAAAAACGTCGGCAGGATCAAGGCGGCGAACGAGTCGTACAGGCCCAACTGCCGCGTCAACCAAAATCGAGGGATCATCGCCACATACCACGGCAGCAGCATGCTCAATAACACCGTGACCATCACCAACCGGCGTCCCCGCCAGCGGACGCGCGCCAAGGCATACGCCACCAACGCGGAGGACAGCGTCGCCCCCACGACGCTCCCGGTGCAGAGCCACAACGAATTCGACAAACTTCTCCAAAACGAAATTTCGGTCAGGGCTTGAGCATAATTCTCGAACGACCAGCGCGTCGGCCACAACGAATACGGATCGCGCACCAATTGCTCGCGCGGTTTGAGCGAGGAGACCACCATCAGCAGCGTAGGCATCAGATAAATGGCGGCGAACGACGTGGCCACCACCGCCATCCAAACGCGTTGGGACTTCGGGATCATGGCGCTTCTCCGTCGCGCGACCGACCCCGCATTTGTGCATCCCGCTGTGCCTGGATTCTTTGGTTGGCCTGATGCAGGATCCGCGACGCCGAATCGTTGGGGTGATTGATGGCGTACTCGGCCGCCAGTTGCGTCTCTCGCAGGAAATGCATCCCACCGGCGACGGCGGGATACGGGTAGAGATGCGGGCTGTCGGCCGCTGTCACGAATTCGGCCATCAAAGGATGCTCGGCCAGATAGGCTTGAAACTCCCGAGTCTCCACGACGGTCGATGAAACGGGGATCCAACCGCCGGCGCGGCAGGTCGCCGCAGCTTGGATTGGATCATCCAGGCCAATCCAGAATTGAATAAAGCGCCAAGCCCCCTGCGGATTGCGGGCCCCCCGCGGGACAAGAAAGAAATTGCCGTTCACCCAACCGCTGCGGGGGCGAGCGGGCCCCGCCGCAGGGTACGGCAGCGAACAGACTCCGAAATCGACCGACGACAACCCCCGCGCCCGTCGGTCGCGCTGGAACGCCTCGATGTCGCGGACTCGCCATTGTCCGTCCAATATGAATAGGTACCGCCCGGTCGTGGCGTCGTCGTCGGTCGGCAGCAACGGAAACGTCTTGCCGGGCAAGCTCTGGTCGCCTCGGCGAAACGCCGCCAGTCCATCCGCTCCGAAGCTGCGGCAGCGATCGACCATCCATTGCAGCGCCGCGACGATAGGGGGTGAATCGAGCGTCGCGCGGCCGGTCGACGCATCGAAAAAATTCCCGCCGAAGACATATCCCCAAGTCCACAATCGCCGAGGATCGGGGAGGAATGCGACCATCTGCGCCCCACGCAAATCGGTGCCGGGTGGCGTGACCGCATCGATCACCCGATTGAACTCATCGATCGTGCGCGGAACGTCGAGGTGACGGCGCTCAAGTTCGGTCCGATTGTAGTACAGCAGCCGCAAGTCCAACCCATTCGGGACGGCGACCAACCGGTCACCCACCCGACCCAAACGGCGTGCCGCCGGCAACAAGAACGCTTCCAACCGCTTCGTTTCTTCCGGACCGATCAGCGCATCGATCGGTTCGACCGCCCCACGCTCAAACCAGTCCGCTACCACGGGGTCGTCCTGGTTTACGAGATCGGGAGGGGAGCCGCCAGCAATCGCAAGGAACAGTTTGGCGTCAAAATTATTCCCCGGAACGGCGATCGCCCGCACCCAATAATCGGTCTGGGATTGGTTGAAACGCCGTACGACGTCCTCGACCACGGCGCGGTCAGCGCCACCCCAAAAGTGCCAGAACTCCACGAGACTCCGCCCCGCCGGTGGACTCGTTCCCGGACCGCGGAGCCCCGCAGCCATCACCCCTACCGCCGCCACCACTAGCGTCGCGATCGAAAATTGTTGGATTCTGTGGAGCATGGTCCGTTCGTCACAGGGTAGGCGCGGCCGATCAATTGGCGCTGGTAGCGCCCACACTTCTCAATTAGAAAAACGATAGTACACCCAATGCCGGGACGTGCGAAACAAGAGCCAGGTGCAGGCGACCAGAACCAAGAACAAGATCCAGGCGAGCGCGGACGCGTAGCCCATTTGCAAATCGACAAATGCCGCCAAAAACAAGTGAAGCGACACCAGCAGTAGCGACTGCTCGGGCGCTCCCGTGCCCTCGCTCAAAACATAGATCGAGGCAAACGTCTGCACGCTGCGGATCAACCCGACCACCAGATTAAAAAAAATCACGGGAGTCAATTGCGGCAGGGTGATTTGCCAAAAGCGGTACCAGGGTCCCGCCCCTTCCAACTCGGCGGCTTCGTACAACGAACGAGGAATGTCGCCCAACGCGGCCAGGTAGATCACCATGAAATTGCCCACGGTCCACAAGCTGATCAACACCAGCGCGTCCTTCGAACCGAAAATCGAGGGGAAGTCACCTGCCTCCCTAGTCGAACCGCCCAGGCGTTGCCAGGTCTCCCCGCTCAACGCACTTCGCGCTTGCTGCAGCCAATTCTGTGGAGCGATCCCCAGCCACCCCAACACGCCATTCACCCAGCCTTCCTGTGGATCCAACAGCCACATCCACAAGACGCAAACCGCCAGCACCGGGATCATCGCCGGCAAAAAAAATGCGGTGCGAAAGAAGGCCTGCCCCCGAATCGGCCAATGGGCGATCACCGCCAATCCGATTCCCAATCCAATCGAGAGCGGCACCGACAGCAAGCTGTAATACGCCGTGTTCTGCAAAGCGGCGGCGAACCCCGTGTTGCCTCGGAGTTCCGTCAGCAGGCGCTGGTAGTTCTCCCACCCCACCCATTCCGGCGGTCGGAGCATATCCCAACGGCAGAAACTGAGCAGGAATGACGCGACGAAGGGGCCTGCGACCAACAGCCCGAATCCCAGGAGCCAGGGGGAGGCAAACGCCCATCCGGCACGCCGTTCCGTCGCCGAATTGAGGTGCGAACGATGGGTGTACATTTGCGACCATTGTAGAGCAATGATCGAAAGGTTGCCTGAGGGTCGTGAACCGCCAACGGCGCGTTCGCGATCTACTCCCGACCTGCCTCTGCGGGGACGGCGGGCGCCGGGGACTCGAGCTGCCGGGCACGGCCAAC
>JBGSLW010000361.1:0-5388 GCA_041740495.1 Pirellulaceae bacterium | reverse complement strand
GCGCCGACGCGCCGCAGGTTTTCGATCAGCGCCAACCGCAGCATCAACGGTAGCGCCCACAATTCTCCCAGCTTGAGCGGCTCGACGGACTGGTAGGAGGCGATGAACGCGTGGAGATTGGCCGCCTCGACCCGCCCGTCGACGTGGGCAATCAGCTCCAGGGCGATCCCATAGACCCGCGGAAAGCTGGCGGCCGGTCCACTGGCCAGCCGGGGGAGCTCGCGGCTGTACGACGGGGGGAGCAAACGACGAACGGCACGGACCTGCTCTTCGATCAAGTAAAAGTTATCGAGAAGCCATTCCCCGGCCGGTTCGATGTGCCGGTTCTGATCCGCCGCCGCCGTCACCAGATCATACGTCTCGATCAACACGCGCTCGTTGTCTTCCAGCCGCGCGAGCAACTTGTCGCGCGCCCAGCCCGTGGCCAGGCGCTGGGATGCGGCAATCGACTGGGCGTGCCGCTCAAGCTGATCGATGCTGAAGAGCTCTGCCCGAAGCGGCTGCTCGTCCACGTGCCGAGGAAGCCCAGGATTCCCCTCCGGGAAACGTCGCCAGGACATCAGGCGCAGCAGCTTGTCGGAGATGTCCGGGACACGCACTACATACTCCTGAAGCTCCTGGCGAGAACCGGACAAGAGCGAAAGACTTTAGAGCCTATCCCAATTCCCTCTTCCCCACAGCGGGGGAGTGGGCAGGCGGAGCGGAGAGGGGGTCGGCGAGTTTTGGACCAGGCTCTAAGTATAGTCCGATTCCAGCCGAACACGAAGCGACCGGCATGGCGAATGTACTGGCAGTCCCTGATTGCGGGGGCGCGCCTGGCGATGACATCGCTTGATTTTGATCGCTTGAAGAACCGGCGTGGCCTCTCACGCAACACGCGCGGAGCATGTTGTCAGCAACTTTGGGTGCGGGGGAGTGTGAAAGTGCCTCTTGATGCGGCAAGGCATAGCAATCCAAACGAAGTGTCCTTATCACTTTCACGATTCCCCGAAAACGTGATAAAATTGTGACAGAGAAATTGTGACAGAGGGCTCCCTCTTCACCGCCAAACAAACGAGCCGCGACCTATCGAATGTCCTTTCGGTTGGTCAGGTTTTGTCCCTTTGCGATTGGGCTCAGACATAGCCAAGTCCTATCAGGCTATTACAAATGTACAGTGGGGATGACAGGAATCGAACCTGCACACCTTGCGGTACTAGATCCTAAGTCTAGCGCGTCTGCCAGTTCCGCCACATCCCCTTCGAATGGGTGGTGAGCCTTGGTTTTACCACAGCAGCCCGGGCTCTGCGAACCCCAAGCGAGGGGGGGGCGCGTTGGCGGGGGATTGTCGAAGTGGACGGCAGGAACTCGAAAATTTTCCGGATTTTCCGGCGGGGCCTTGCGATTGTCTGTCGGGTCTCCGCTGCGTTGGTGATACATTCGCGAGGAAAACATTTTCCAGAGGGTCACGCCGGTTTCCTGCCGATTGCGATCGAACGGCACAGCTGCAAATAAGGCCGAGAAACGCGGCAGACCTCTGACTCGCGAGTGGTTCCTTGTCGAAGCCCGCCATGTCCCCCAGCGAATCAACGCCCAGAGAATTCGATTCGGCCTGGCTCCTGCTGCAGGTCGACCGCTTATGCGATCGGTTTGAGCAGAGTTGGCAGAAGGGTGAAGGGCCATCGATCGAGTCCTATCTGGTCGAATTCGCGCAGACCTGGGAACAATCGTCGGTGGGTCGCGCCCCCGATTCGTCCGCCCAGCGGGCACCCGACTTGCAGCACAACCGTTTGCTGCACGCCTTGATTGAGAACCTGATCGGCGTCGACGTCGAATACCGTCGCCAGTTGGGGGAGGTGATCGACTGGGAGAGCTACGCGCGCCGCTTTCGGAATTTCTCGGCGGCGGTGAAAGACGCGCGACAACAAAGGGGAGGGGATGAAACCGAGATCGATTCGTCCGACCCCCTTCCGTCGCCGCCGCCGACTTCGGTGGAGGAATCCGGATCGATTGCGGAGATCGTGCCCACCGCGCAGCCGGCCCAGGAAGCGACTCACCGTCGGCGATCTGTCACTCGGAGGCGGCTGGTGTGGGGAGGGCTGGGAATCCTGGTGGCATCGATCGCAACCGCCTCCTTTTGGAAGCCGTCCGCTCCGCCGGTCCCGCGGGTACACTCGGTGGTCATCGAGTCGATTCCCGCGGGCGCGCGTTTGAGCTGGACTCCCGTGGGGAACGCCCCTCCCGACCATTCTCCGATCCCCCGGCAGAGTATCGCCGGGGAACCGCTCGAACTAGCACCCGGATTCTATCGCGTGGGTGCCGAGGTCGCCGGCGAGAATTTCGAGGTATTCCGCACGGTTCCCGCACCGGGCGAACCGCCCGTGCTCACGCTGCACGATGTTCCCCAACCCCACCGCAGTTTTCAATGGGAGGGAAGCGTGGTGCACCTCCCCGCGATTCGGATCGTGCCGACGGACTCGTTGCCGGGGGACTGGACCGAACTTCCAGGGGGGACCGTCACGATCCCCGACGCGACGACGCTCGATCGGTCGTGGCGAGGGAAATCGCAGGACGTATCCCGCTTCTATATCGACCGTCACGAAATCACTGGGAATGAACTGCGAACGGTGTTCCCTCAGTTGACCTTGGCGGTCCACGAACATGTGCTGGACGGCGGAATCCCGTTCGATATCGCGGTGGCGTATGCCGAACAGGTGGGGAAGCAGCTCCCGACGATCTGGGAGATGATCTGGGCGGCGACGAATCGCGGCACGACGAAATTCAGTTGGGGGGACGAGGCGCCGAGTCTGAGCCTGGCGGCGGTCGCTGCCAATCCCCCTCTGTTTCGCGATGTGACCCCGGGGGTGGGCGCGATCTACGATTTGCAATTGGGCCGAGTCGAATGGACGGCGACGCTGCGGGGGGCGAACCGTTCAACCGCGCGGGGTGAACCGGCGACCGCCCAAGCAAGCCTGGTGTACGGTCTCCTGGGCGAGATCGGTCGCAACCAGCGGTCGGCGGCGACCTGGGCGCCTGCGGCCGACTCCGGCGAATTCATCTCGATCACCCAACAGCCGGCCCACGCCGGATTCCGGTGCGTGCGACGACTGGGCCGGTGAGGGTTCACCGATGGGACGCCGCGTACGCCTGCGGCGGGCCGCAATCCATTCGAACTCGTTGAGATTCCAACTGGTTCAGCGATTTTTTCTAAATCCCGCCCGCCGGCGGCGGATTTCACGTCGGGCCGGAGGGGTGTTTGTTGATATCAGGGGAGGGTAACCACCCCCACTTTCCTGACGGAGTCAACAATATGCCCCAAAATCCCAGCGGAATTCCCGCGAATGACGTGGTCGAGTCCATTCCGAACTTCGTCCAGGGATACCTGTTTCAATCTTCGGGGGTGCAGTTCCATTTTTGCTTTTGCGAGAATTGTCCTCAGCCCCATTGGGGACTGGTGGCATCGAACTCCCGTTCGCCGACGGTCAGTTGCCCGCAGGGAAAGCCGACGACGAAGGCGGCCTCATTGGCTCAAGCGGTCCTCGTGGAGAATCCAGGGTTGCCGCTCAATTCAGGTCGTTTCGTGCTGGGGGCAACCGGCGATCTTCGCGACGACTTGGGAGCCGGTTACCAGCCGGGGCGTTTATCCGTCGGCATGAATCTCCGCGTGTTGACGCTGGAGCCAGCGGTTGTCTTTGAGGGGCATTCCGAACCGTTGGTGCAGAACAAGAAGTTCCAAGTCATTTTCTTCAACCTGACATTCCCCAACCTGAGCGAGTCCGGCGCATCCCAACTGAGCATCAACTTCGCAATCGCCGATCGTTGCCAGCGGGCTGTGATCGGCGACATCATCAACGTGCGAGAAATCAGCCAACTGACCTCGGCAAGGAGCGACGCCGAATTACAGGTATTCGGTGCGAATACCGCGTCGGATACAGTCGACATCCCCCTGTTGATGCTTTGCCGCCGCACCACCTGAATGCTCGGCGCCGTTTGACCTGAGAGTGGCGATGGGAGGCCACGTTGCCGGAACCGAGATGACTTGTTCCGGCCGACTCGCTACTCGCTACCCGCTAGTATATTCAGCAGGGTGCTATGTCTCGATTTCCCGCCCCCAGATCAATCGGATCAAATGCAACTTGCGCTCGACGGTTCGCGTAACACAACCCATTTGCGAGGCGATTTCTGAATTGCTGTGGCCGGCCAGGCGCAACAAGGCGATCCGCCTCAAGCTTTCGTCGGGGAGCGCGCGAATCATGTCGTCGCTGGTCTTTTCCAGGTGCTCGTAATTGTCGTTCTGAGCGGCCGTCGTTAGAAAGCCGACCAGCTGGTCGCGCGCGACGGCGCTCAACGCCGACCCCCCCAGGACTTTTCCCCCGCCGCGTTTTTTGCGGTCGAAGAACTTGCGCGCGTTACACGCTTTGCGGGCTGCAATCAGCGTAAGCAACTGCCACAACTCGTCCCGGTTGCACAGCTGGGCGAACCTCCCTTTTTTGATCCCATCGAACAGCACGAAAAAAGCCGAATTCACGACATCCTGTTCGTCGAAGTGGCGGCGGTGGCGTTGCCCAATCCGCGTCTCGACGTACTGGCCAAGCTGCTGGAAGAACCGCCGCCAGATTTTCTCCGCTGCCTGATCGTCCTGAGCCCCCAGATCGACGATCGCTCGAGTGATCGAACCCATGTCCGACGAGTCCAACGCCATACGTTGTCACCCTTTTGGGGGGAAGGAGGAAAGTGAACTGAACCGAGTCGCGGCGAACAACGATTTTAGTCAGTTATGTGAGGATTGCTACAGTTCAGCGGCTTGAAACAGTCCGTTTTGGGGGGATTGCGGCCTTGGGTCGTTCGAGCAATGGATGTCCGTTGTATTCGGCTTTGTCGCGGAATTTCAGCGGCATGGCGCTTGCCGGCGGTTTCCGGGGTTGGCGACGTGAAGAAACCGCAGGCTAGCGCCATGCGGCTGATCGCCACTGCTCGCGAAATTGTGTTTGGGTCAATGCCTCGCATTTAGGGAAACGGTTACTACGTACTCGTACTCGTACTCGTACTCGAAAACGTGATGGATTCGAGTTGCGGAAGGGGGAGGAGGAGTTCGAGTACGAGTGAAGAAACCGCAGGCTAGCGCCATGCGGCTGATCGCCACTGCACGCGAAATTGTGTTTGGGTCAATGCCTCGCATTTAGGGAAACGGTTACCTCGTACTCGTACTCGTACTCGAAAACGTGATGGATTCGAGTTGCGGAAGGGGGAGGAGGAGTTCGAGTACGAGTAGGAGTACGAGTAGGAGTACGAGTAGGAGTACGAGTAGGAGTACGAGTAGGAGTAGGAGTAGGAGTAGGAGTAGGAGTAGGAGTAGGAGTAGGAGTAGGAGTAGGAGTAGGAGCACCAAAACCAAAGAGTTTCACGAGT
>JBGSLW010000360.1:0-14229 GCA_041740495.1 Pirellulaceae bacterium | reverse complement strand
GTAGCGACTGGCGGCAAATTCCGTCCGGCGCTCTTCGAATTCCAACGCCATCTCGTCGTACAAAGCAATCCATTCGCGGTAATCCAGTCGCGGTAATCCAGTCGAAGCGCAGGGAGTCGCAATGACCAAAGTTGAATCCTGGGGTACGAGGCTCGGAGTCATTCTGGCAGTGTCGGGTTCGGCGGTGGGGCTGGGGAACTTTTTGAGATTCCCTGGTCAGGCGGCTGCCAACGGAGGCGGGGCCTTCTTGATCCCGTATTTCTGCGCACTCCTCTTCTTGGGGATTCCGATCGGCTGGGCGGAATGGACGATGGCCCGTTACGGGGGCCGCAAGGGACTGCATTCAGGTCCAGCGATCATGGGTGTCGCGGGGCGCGGCAAGTTCGCAAGGTATTTGGGGATCCTCTCCGTGCTGATTCCGCTGGCGGTGTCGTTCTATTACACCTACATCGAAGCGTGGTGCCTGGGCTACGCCTGGCATTATTTGACGTCCGCAGTCGGCCTGGGGCCGACGCTGGGAACGGGCCTTGGAATCGACGCCGCTGCGCCGGTTGCGGTTCAGACAGAAACGGCAACCGCCTTCTACAACAATTTCGTGGGGAACCATGAAAACGGGGTGCTCTACGGCGGTTTTCCCCAAACTTTGATTTTTTGGATTTTGACGTTTTGCGTCAATGTCGTCCTGGTTTATCGAGGATTGTCCAAAGGAATCGAGCGCTTTTGCTCGATCGCCATGCCGGCCATGGCGGTTTGCGCCATCATCGTGCTCATTCGCGTGTTGACGCTCGGCACACCGGACCCGGCGACCCCGAACCAAAACGTGTTGGCGGGGTTGGGCTACATGTGGAATCCCGATTGGTCCAAGCTCGCCAACGCCCAAACTTGGCTGGCGGCCGCTGGGCAGATTTTCTTCAGCCTGTCCGTTGGTTTTGGAGTGATCCTGAATTACGCCTCGTACATGAAAAAGAAAGACGATGTGGTGTTGTCGGGTTTAACGGCATCGGCCACGAACGAACTATTCGAGGTCGGTTTCGGCGGGATGATCACCCTGACCGCATCGTTTGTCTTCTTGGGGGCGAGCGGGGTCGCCGCGGTGGCTGCCGGTGGATTTGGTTTGGGCTTCGCGACTTTGCCGGTCGTGTTCGCCCACATGGGACCGGCGGGCAATTTCATCGGGGCGATCTGGTTCTTCATGCTGTTCCTGGCGGCGATCACCAGTTCGATCTCGATGTACCAACCGACTCTGGCGTTCCTCGACGAATCGCTGGGGATCAGCAAAAAGAAAGGGATCACCCTGATGGTCTCGATCTGCGTGTTGGGGTCGTTCCTGGTGATGTACTACAGCAAGGATGGGGAGTTCCGCACGGCGATCGACGATTGGGTCGGCACCTTTTTCATTTATGTCTTGGCGGCGGTCCAGATCATCTGCTTCAGCTGGGTCTTCGGCATCGAGCGGGGTTGGCGGGAAATGCATCTGGGATCGAATTTGAGAATCCCGACGATTTACAAGTTCATCATGAAATTTGTGGCCCCCACGTACCTGCTGGTGGTGTTCGTCTTTTTCTGTATCAACAACTTGCCGACTTGGATCCAAAACGTCGCGAACAGCAAATTGCAACAAGGGGCGTTGGCCCTCGTTGGTTCCGTCTTGTTGTTTCTCCTGGGTTGTTTGTGGGTCGGCGAGCGGCGCTGGCGAGATCAAGGATTGGATATCGATGATGCCCAGCCGTTGAAAGACTAGGAGTTCCCGCAATGACACATTCGATTTTCGGTTCGATGTTACTTTGTTGGCTGCAGGAAACGGCGGCCGAAACCCAACCGGTCACGATGCAGCCCTTGGGCTGGGCGTTTATGATCATCTCATTGACGTTCGTGGTCGGGTTGGTGTTGTTTTGCTATGCGCGTCTGCTCACGCTCCCCACCGATCCGGCGGAAGAGTTGGAAGACGAAGAGTAAATGGCGCCGATGGACTTGGCAGCGCTCCGCGCGAGAATCGACGAACTCGATCGGGCTTTGGTCGCGTTGATCAACCAGCGGGCCGAGATCGTGGTCGAGGTCGGCCGGGCCAAGTTGCAATCGGGAGAGCCGATTTATGCCCCCCACCGCGAAGCCGAGGTTCTGGCGCGCGTCCAAGGCTTCAACGCCGGCCCCACCCTCCCCAAAACGATCGAGGCGATCTACCGCGAAATCATGAGCGGCAGTTTCGCGCTCGAGCAGCCGCTGCGGATCGGCTACCTGGGCCCCCCCGGAACCTACAGCCACCTCGCGGCGACCCGACATTTCGGCTCGAGCGTCGAGTTCGAAGATCTGCACGCGATCACCGGCGTGTTCGAGGAGGTCGCTCGCGGCAACGTCGCCTATGGCCTGGTGCCGATCGAGAATAGCACCGGGGGGAGCATCACCGAAACGCTCGATGCATTCCTCAATTACCACCACGACGTACGGTTGTATGGCGAGCTGCAGTTGGCGGTGCATTGTTGCCTGCTGACCAATTGCCAGCCCCACGAAGTCGAAACGATCTACGGCCGCCCCGAGACCTTCGCCCAATGCCGGAATTGGCTGGCAACCCAATATCCGCGGGCCGAGCTGATCGCCGTGGAGAGCTCGGCCGCCGCCTGCCGCAAGACTCGGGAGACCATCGATCGCGGCGCCGCGATAAACGAACCGGCTCGAGTTGCCGCGATCGGGAATGCACTGGCAGGGGAGATCTACGGTTTGCACGCTTTGTTCGATGAAATCGAAGACCGCCGCAACAACGTGACGCGGTTCCTCATCCTCTCCCGCCAGGAGACTAAGCCGTCCGGAAATGACAAGACTTCGATCATGTTTCGCACCGGCGACCAGCCCGGTGCATTGGTCGACGTACTCAGCGTTTTCAAGCGCTCTGGGATCAACTTGACGCACATCGACAAATGCCCCAGCGGCACGACCAACTGGGAATACATCTTTTTTGTCGATGCCGCCGGACACTGCCGCGATCCGCGGTTCGCCGAAATCGTCGGGGAGGCTCGCGCCGCCTGCAAAGAGCTGTTCGTCTTGGGGAGCTACCCCCGCAGCAAACAAGTTCTCTAGCTCCATGAGCCGGCAACTGCGTTCGCCAGGACGGCGTAACGGTCACGCAGCTTCGCTGAAGCCTGCCGATGGCGATCACCCCGGTACTTCTCTTCGTACTCGTACTCGTACTCGTACTCGAGGCGCGGCTGATTCGAGTACGAGTACGAGTACGAGTAGGAGTAGGAGTAGGAGTAAGAGTAGGGGTAGGGGTAGGGGAGAGAGAAAAGAGGAATGTACATGCAAAGTCGACGGAAAGCGGCGATCGCGGGAACAGGGTAATTGCCTAATCAAAAAACTGGTGATTCCGCGATCCTCAGGGCGTTTCGATGTGCCCCCCAGGGACACGACATTTCAAAAATCGCCGGCACCCCCTATTTTTGACATAAAAAACTGTTAAAATTGTCGAAAACAATCCGGTCATTGAATTGGAGGCCGGGATTCGTCGCGGGCGCCATCCATTCTGGAATTAAAATGCCCGTGAAAACCTGAGGTTCTGCAATGAACTTGGAGTTCGAAAAATCGGATCGCGTGGTATTACAGCTTTTGCGGCAGCATGGGCGGATGTCCGTGCAAGGGTTGGGGGCCGCGTTGGGTGTGACCGCGACAGCGATTCGGCAGCGGCTGGAGCGACTGGTCGCGGGCGGCTTGGTCGACCGGGAGGAAGTGGCCAAGGCAGGGCGGGGGCGACCGTCGTATGCCTATTTGTTGACCACCGCCGGAGAGCGGGCCTTGGGTCACAACATGGCCGAGTTGGCGAAGGTGTTGTGGGACGAGGTGCAATCGATTGCGGACCCGGCGATCCGCGAAGCGTTCCTGGCGCGAGTCTCCTCGCGATTGGCGGGTCGGTACGGCGAGACTTTGGCGGGGCCATCGACTGCGTCGGGACCGTTATCCGCGCGGATGGAGGAGCTGGCCAGAGCCCTTCGCAAAAACCACTTCGTCGCTTCGGTGGAACCTGCGACGCGTGGGGAGTTGCCAGTCCTCAAGATCAACGGATGCCCGTACCCGGAGCTATCCCAAGTCGGACATGAGATTTGTGAAGTGGAAACCAAGATGTTGTCGGAGATGGCGGGCGCTGAGTTGCAATTGACGCAATGCCGCTGCGATTCTCCCGACGGAGTCTGCACATTTGCTTTTGCGAGCAGTTCGGAATCGGCTGCAACCGCCAGCGAGCAGCCTGCGTGAGGCGGCGCGAGAGCCGCCCGAGACAACCGAACAACGAATCGACGAAACAAGATACGGCGTTGGAAGACCACACGAGCGAAACCAGACGAGCACGATGATGAAAGACCGATTGGAAATTGAAAACCTGCACGTTGCGATTGAGGGCAAGCCGATTTTGCGCGGTGTGAACTTGACGATGAATCGCGGGGAGACGCATGCCTTGATGGGCCCGAACGGCAGCGGCAAGAGCACGCTGGGTTTGGCGATCTTGGGGCATCCCAACTACCGAGTGACCGAAGGGGACATTCGCCTCAACGGCGAGAGTTTGCTGGAGAAGGAGCCGGACGAGCGGGCACGCTTGGGGTTGTTCATGGCGTTCCAGCGGCCGGTGGCAATTCCCGGCGTAAAACTGGCTGATTTCTTGCGCCACGCCACGACGAATGTCCGCAATCCCGACCGCAAGGAGGGGGAAGACTTGCTGCCGATGCGCGAGTTCCGACGGGAGCTGAAGGAGAGGATGGGCCAGCTGAAGATGGACGTCGAGTTTGCTCGGCGGTATGTCAACGACGGCTTTTCCGGCGGCGAGATGAAAAGGGCCGAGATCCTGCAACTGGCGATGCTGCAACCGAAGTTTGCAATCTTGGACGAAACCGACAGCGGTTTGGACGCCGACGCCGTGCGGTTGGCCAGCCAGAGCATCGCCGAGATCGGCCGCGAGAAAATGGGGCTGCTGATTATCACCCACCACGACAAGTTGCTGGAGCACAACCCGCCCGACTTCACGCACGTGATCGTGGGCGGCCGGATTGTCGAGACCGGCGGCGTGGAATTGGCGCATGAACTCCACACCATCGGTTACGATCGGATTCGCAAGCAGTACCCGGAGGCGGCCGAGCAAAACGATCGGGACGCCCAGCGGGACAACGATTTGGAGCCATTGGCCGCCGGCAACGCGTAGCGCGATGCCCCCAGCCTGCCACGCTGTTATTTAGAGGCCACTGCAATTTAGAGGCCACTGCAATTTAGAAGCCACTGCGACTTGATACCCACTGCGACTTGATACCAACTGCCGGGGACGAACGATGTCGATAGAACTGAACGAAGCCGAGTCGATCGGCGCCATCAACAAATACGACTTTCGCACGCTGACGACCGGCGTGTTCAAGGCCCGCAAGGGCTTGGATATGGAGATCGTCAATCAGATCTCCGACCTCAAGAACGAACCGGACTGGATGCGGCAGTTTCGCCTGCAGGCGTTGGAGTTGTTCTTCGCCAAGCCGATGCCGAATTGGGGTGGGCATATCGGACTCGATTTTCAGGACATTTTCTATTACCTGAAGCCCACCGATCACCAGGGAAAGACGTGGGACGACGTTCCGAAAGAGATCAAGGATACGTTCGAGCGGTTGGGGATCCCCGAAGCCGAGCGAAAATTCCTGTCGGGGGTCAAGGCCCAGTTCGAGAGCGAGGTCGTTTACGGCTCGCTCAAGGAAGATCTCTCCCAAAAGGGGGTGATCTTCACCGATACCGACACTGCCGTCCGCGAGCACTCCGACTTGCTCCGCGAGTATTTCGGGACGGTGATACCGCCGGGCGACAACAAGTTCGCCGCGCTCAACTCGGCGGTCTGGTCGGGGGGCTCTTTCATCTACGTCCCACCCGGAGTGAAAATCGAATTCCCCTTGCAGGCGTACTTCCGGATCAACGCCGAGAATATGGGGCAGTTCGAACGGACGCTGATCATCGTCGACGAGGGCGCCCAGGTTCATTACGTGGAGGGGTGCACGGCGCCGATGTACAGCACGGAGAGCTTGCACAGCGCCGTGGTGGAGGTGATCGTCAAGCGCGGGGGGCGCTGCCGCTACACCACGATCCAGAACTGGGCCAACAACATCTACAACCTGGTCACCAAGCGGGCGTTCGCCTATCGCGATGCGGTGATGGAGTGGGTCGACGGCAACTTGGGAAGCCGGTTGACCATGAAATACCCGGCGGTCTACATGCTGGAACCTGGGGCGCGGGGAGAGATCCTGTCCATCGCGTTCGCCAGCAAGGGACAGCATCAAGACGCGGGGGCCAAGTTAGTCCACGCGGCGCCGAATACCACCGGCCAGATCATTTCCAAGTCGATTTCCAAAGACGGCGGCCGCAGCAGTTATCGCGGGCTGGCTCGCGTCGAGAAAGGCGCCAAGAACTCGCGCTGCAACGTCGTCTGCGATGCCCTGATCCTGGATCCTCGCAGTCGCAGCGACACCTACCCGTACATCGAGATCATGGAACAAGACGTGTCGGTCGGGCACGAGGCGAGCGTTTCGCGGATCGGCGAGGAGCAACTGTTCTACCTGATGAGCCGCGGATTGAGCGAAGCCGAAGCGAGCACGTTGATCGTCAACGGCTTCATCGAACCGCTGGTCAAGGAGCTGCCGATGGAATACGCCGTCGAGCTGAATCGGTTGATCCAACTGCAGATGGAGGGCTCGGTCGGCTAAAGTCGCCCGACGCTCCGCGTCGGGACGGCACGATGAGACACGCATGGCGGTTGATCCCGACCAACACGAACCTGAACAACACAATCGGGTTGGACGGCGGGCGGGTTGGACGGCGGGTTGGACGGAAACGGTCGAATCACGACGCGGAGCGTCGTGCCACACTAGCGGAGGTGTCCCCATTGGGCGGGGGGTTCGATCAGGTCGGAGGGGTGGCCGCCCGCATCGCTGCGGCCGCTGCCGGCCAACCGGCTGACGAGCCGCACGTGCATATCGCGGTCGCAGAGGAGTTGGCAGCTGAGTCGGACGCCGGAGAGATCCTTGGTCCGCTGCAGCTCCGCTTCGGCGTCGGTGAGATACGGGGGTTCGCCGCGGATGAATTCGACGCGGCACGTGGTGCAGCGGGCTTTTCCGCCGCAGGCGTGCAGCTGGTCCACTCCGGCGTCCTCGACGAGCGCCAGGACCAGGCGTTTGTTGGCAGGCACATCAAATTCCCCGACACCGTCGACCACGAGCTTAGGCATACGAATTCCTTTCAACCAGAAATTGTTGGACCCCGCTATTATGGCACTCGATACGACGCTTGAGTACCCACTCAATCAAGAGGGATTTGCGGCGCTGCTGGCCCAACGCCAGGAGCCCGCCTGGGTCACGGCGGCTCGGCAGCAGGCTTGGGAGAGCTTCTCACAAATGGCCTGGCCCTCGCCGCGGAGCGAAGAGTGGATGCGCACCGATATCCGCCTGTTCCACTTGGACAAGTTTTCCGTGCAGGGGGACAATGGCAGCGAACTCCCGCCGGGGATGTTGAATGCGGGGGTCGAGTTGGCCGGATCGAGCAGTTCGTTGAACGGCGTCTGCCGGCACACGCAGCTCGACCCGGAGTTGGCTCGCCGCGGCGTCCTCTTCGGGCCGCTGGAGGTCGCCTGCCGAGAGCACGAGTCGCGGATTCGTCCGCACCTGATGCACCGGGCGTTCGATCCGACCTACGACCGATTTGCGGCGCTCCACGCCGCGTTCTGGACGGGCGGCAACGTGCTGTATGTCCCGCGGGGCGTGGTGCTGAGCAAGCCGTTGCACTTGCAAACGGTCTTGGGGGACGGCGCCGCGGAACTAGGGCACACTTTGGTGATCCTGGAGGAGGGGGCGGAAGCGACCTTACTGGCCGAAATGCGCAGCACGACGCCGGAGGCCAGCGGACTGCACTGTGGCGGGGTCGAACTGGTGCTGCAGCGCGGCGCGTCGTTGCGTTTTGTCGGCCTGCAAGATTGGTCGCACAAGGTCTGGTACTTTTCGCATCAAAAGGCGGTGGTGGGGCGCGACGCCGCCCTCCAGTGGACGGTCGGCGGGTTGGGCTCGCGGCTGGCCAAAGTCAATCAGCATGTGGAGCTAGTCGGGCCCGGCGCCCGTTCCCACGTGAACGGCGTCATGTTCGCCCAGCATCACCAGCACCTCTCGTACCATACGCTCCAGCACCATCGGGCGCCGCAATGCGTCAGCGACTTCCTCTACAAAGCGGCGCTGCAGGACCAGGCGCGCACGGTGTGGCGCGGGATGATCAAAGTCGATCCGGGCGCGCAGAGGACCGACGGGTACCAGCGGAACGACAATTTGATGCTTTCCCGCAGCAGCCGCGCGGACTCGATCCCCGGCTTGGAGATCGAAGCGGACGATGTGCGTTGCACCCATGGCAGCACCAGCGGCCGCGTCGACGAGGAGCTGATTTTCTATGCCCGCGCCCGCGGTTTGACTCGGAAGGAAGCGATCCGTCTGATCGTCGCCGGGTTCTTTCAGCAAGTCTTCGATCGAATCACGATCGAATCGGTCCGCGAAGCCCTGTCCCAAGCCATCGCCAGCCGCGTCCGCGAGTACCAGTAAGAGCCTGTCCCGTGCAGAATCGCGCGGAATAAGCCACGGGTGTTCACTCTCCCCCGTCTGCGAGGGGAGAGTCGCACGCAGGGATGCGGGAGGAACGGGGGGCGCAGGTTGCCGGCGCTGGGAAGGCTACCCTGGGCCCTCCCCGGCCGCATCGTGCGTCCGACCCTCCCGCGGGCTCATGGAAAATTTCACTTTCCGCGGGAGGGTGAAGTCGGAAAATGGATAACCTCCTAACTTGAGGGTGAAGTCGGAAACTGGACAACCTCCTAACGGGAGGGTGAAGTCGGAAACTGGACAACCTCCTAACGGGAGGGTGGAAAACCGTAACGGAACAACCTCCTAACTTGAGGGTGAAGTCAGATACGGCACAACCTTCCAACGAGTCGGAAACTGCAGGAGCCCGCAGCAGGGACGAGGGTGATGGGATAGATTGAAGAGCGACGAACTCAAGAGCGCCCGCTTCTCCAGTTCCATCAACCTTCAAGTGAGGGAAAGCAATGCGGAATCTCGTCGGACGACGACTCCTGTTTGCGGCCATCGTGTGGGTGGTCGTGGGACCGCTGTCTGCCGTGCGTGGACAAGAGACGGCGCTGGATCGCTTGCAACAATTCCTGGCCGCCGGGCGGAGCGAACGACCGCTGTTGGCGGAGCAGCCTTTCGCGAAGGAACCGTTGTCCCTTCAGGAAGCCGAGAGTGCTGCGGATCTGCTGTGGAACGATCGGCAGGCCGAAATTCGCCGGGAACGTGCCGCCGAGATGGAGGCGCGGGAGATCGTGCTGGACGAATGGCGCATGCCGTTCACCTACCGCGTGTTCAGCGACGCCCCGCCGAGCGGTCGAAGTCTCTTTATTTCGATGCACGGCGGCGGGGAGATGCCCGCCGAGGTCAATGATCGACAATGGGAGAACCAAAAGCGATTGTACGAGTTGGACGAAGGCGTTTACCTGGTCCCCCGCGCTCCGACCAATTCCTGGAATATGTGGCACCAGGCTCACATCGACAAGTTTTTCGCCCGGTTGATCGAAAACCTGATCGTCTTCGAGGCGGTCGATCCGAATCGCGTTTACCTGCTGGGGTACTCCGCGGGTGGGGACGGCGTGTTTCAATTGGCGCCGCGGATGGCGGATCGATTTGCTGCGGCTGCGATGATGGCGGGGCATCCCAACGAGACCTCTCCCCTGGGTCTGCGGAACTTGCCGTTCACCCTCCACATGGGGGAAAACGACAAGGCGTTTGGCAGGAATGCGATTGCCGTCCAGTGGCGCGATGCGCTCGCGGAACTACAACAGAAGGATCCGGAGGGGTATCCGCACCACGTCGAGATCCATGCCGGCAAAGGGCATTGGATGGATCGCGAAGATCGCGCGGCAATCCCCTGGTTGGCGCAACAGGTACGCCGTCCCTTTCCGCAGCGCGTGGTTTGGAAACAAGACGACGTGACGCACGACCGATTCTATTGGCTGGGTGTTTCACCCGGTGGGGCTCAGGCCGGGTCCCTGGTGATTGCGTCCGCGAGCGGAAATACGATCCGCATCGAACAGGCCGACGGCGTCGAACGGTTGCAACTGTGGCTGTCCGACGCGTTGGTCGACCTTGAGAAGCCGATTCGCGTCGAGTGGCAGGGACGTCCGGTCTGGGAAGGGAGAGCCCAACGCACGATCGCCGCGATGGAGCGCTCGCTAAACGTTCGGGATCGAACCGCCTGTGCGTCGGCGTTGGTGGAGGTGCGGCTGATTCCGAGTCTCTACCCGGAATGACGGAAGTGTCGTCGGTTAGTTGTCCACCGTCCACGCTACGCGCTAACGTCATTCCTGCGAAGGCAGGAATCCACACGCGTGGGCATCCTGCCACAAATGGGCTCCGGGTCTCAGCCCGGAATGACGGGCTTGTTTATGGACGTGGGTTCGTTTGTCGTCGCACCGCACCCAGCGCTGGGTCACTCTCGCTCGTTCGCCAGTTCTCGAAACCGGGCGAGTGTGCGGGGGCTGACGTGGTGCTCGATCCCCTCCGCATCCAAGGCCGCTGTTTGCTCATCGATCCCCAGCGAAAGCAGGAAGCGGTAGACGATGTCGTGCCGTTCCCGGCACTTGGCGGCCAGGCGTTTTCCTTGGCGGGTCAGTTCGATCGGACCGTACGGTTGGGTGGCCAGCAGACCGGCCTTGTGCAGGCGGGCGACGATCCGCGTGACCGTCACATGGCTGACCCCGAAACGGGCGGCCAGATCCTTGATGCGGCAGGTCGCTTGCTGGTGATGGATTTCCGCGACGGCCTCGACATAATCTTCCGCGGTTTCATGGGCGTGATCGTCGCGCGTTCGCCGATGCGGATCCGATTTCTGGTGGGAGCGATTCAAGACAACTGCTTTCTGCCAAGTGATGGGGTGGGGTGGAGGGGTGAAAGGCCCCCCGCATGATAGCGGATTGGCGACGGCGGCACGGCGATTCGTTCGGTATTTCGGCCGAATCCGCCCATGATTCGCCTTGCACTTCAAGCCCGCGACTCGTAGAATACGATAATGTAGCTATGGCTACATTTATATTTTTCTCTGCCACGAGGAGGCACAGTGCGGAGTTTTCTGGGACTTGCGTTGGTTGCGATGGGTTGGCTGGTCGGCTGCGCCGATTCGGACTTGGACAGGAACCAGGGGGCGGGGGCCCGGACGCAGGGACCGTCCAGCCCGATCCGCGCGATCGCCACCGTGGGGATGGTCGCGGAGCTGGTCCGCAACGTCGGCGGATCGCACGTCGCCGTCACGCAGATCATGGGATCGGGAGTCGACCCCCACTTGTACAAGGCGACACGCGACGACGTCCAGGCGATCATGGCGGGTGACATCGTCTTCTACAGTGGACTGATGCTCGAAGGCAAGATGAGCGATACGCTGGTCAAGATTGGCCGTTCCAAGCCGGTCTTTGCGGTGACCGAAATGATCTCCGAGGGGAGCCTGCTGGCGCCGGACGAATTTGGCGGGCACTACGATCCCCACGTATGGATGGATGTAGCGACCTGGTCGCAGTGTGTCGATGCGGTGGCTCAGGCCTTGATCGAATTCGACCCGCCGCACGCGGAGGATTACCGCCGCAACGGAGCGGCGTATCGCGAAAAATTGCAACAACTGCATGCGTATGGCTTGCAGGTGCTGGGCACGATTCCTGAATCCAGGCGGGTGCTGATCACCTCGCACGATGCCTTTAATTATTTCGGGCGAGCCTACGATCTGGAGGTCGACGGCGTGCAGGGGATCTCCACCGAATCCGAGGCGGGGTTGCAACGGATCAACCAACTGGTCGACAAGCTGGTGCAACGGCAGATCCAGGCGGTTTTCGTGGAGAGCAGCGTCTCGCCGAAGAATATTCAAGCGTTGGTCGAAGGGGCGCGGAGCAAGGGTCAGCCCGTCGCGATCGGCGGCGAGTTGTTCTCCGATGCGATGGGGGATGAGGGGACCTACGAGGGGACTTATATCGGCATGCTGGATCACAACATCACGTTGGTGGCCCGGGGCCTGGGGGGCCAGGCGCCGGAACGAGGATTCCAAGGCAAGCTCTCGGTGAAAGCGCAGTAGACAAGGTTGCACGGGAATATGGATACGAAGACACAGCCTCGCTCGGTAGCACAGAATCCCTCGGTAACTCAGAATCCCTCCGTAAGACAGCCTCCGCCCGCGTCGAGCCTGGTGGCGGCGGCGGGCGACGTTCCGCTTTCGGTCTACGACTTGACGGTGGCGTACCATCGCAAGCCGGTGATTTGGGATGTGACGTTTGATATCCCGCCGGGGGCTTTGGTAGGGGTGATCGGCCCGAACGGGGCGGGCAAGAGCACACTGCTGAAGGCGATCTTGGACTTGGTCCCGTGGACCTCGGGACGGATCGCGGTGTTTGGGGAGCCGTATCGGCGAAATCGGCAACGCGTCGGCTATGTTCCACAACGGGAGAGCGTGGACTGGGACTTTCCGGTGAGCGTGTTGGACGTCGTGACGATGGGGCTCTACGGTCAAATTGGTTGGTTGCGTCCGGTGCGCGAGCTCCACCGCCGGCAGGCGATGGAGGCGCTCCGCAGGGTAGGAATTGCGGAACTGGCCGGGCGACAGATCAGCCAATTGTCCGGGGGGCAGCAACAGCGCACATTCTTGGCTCGGGCGCTGGTGCAGGAGTCTGACTTGTATCTGATGGACGAGCCGTTCGCGGGGGTCGATGCGGCGACGGAAGTCGCCATCGTGGAAATCCTGCGGGAGATGAAGGGACGCGGCAAGACATCGCTGGTGATCCACCACGATCTGCAATCTGTCCGTCAGTACTTCGACTACGTCATTCTGCTCAATATGCGGATCGTCGCCCACGGTCCGGTCGACGAGGTCTTTACGCCGGAGAATCTGCAAAAGACGTATGGTGGGCGGTTGACGCTGTTGGAGGAAGTCTCGGGTGCGATGTCGCGTCAAGGCAGGTCGATATGAGCACCCTTGCCCGGAGGGCTGGCCGCGGGTCGGGGCTGGGAGTGGTGCTCTGCGTCCTGGTCGCTGCGTCGGGTTGCCAGCGCTCTGGGGCGCCGGATCCGGCGCAGCGCGGAAGCGGTGCGCGTCCAACGGTCTGGGCGGAGTGGCGTCGAGTTCTGCGGCTGGAGGACTACAACACCCGAGTCGTCGTGCTCGGCACCGGGATTCTGGGGTGCGCGGCGGGCATGGTCGGGAGTTTCGCGTTGTTGCGCAAACGGGCGTTGCTAGGCGATGCGCTCAGCCATGCCACGCTCCCTGGGATTGGGCTGGCGTTCATCGCGGCGAGCTGGCTGGGGCTGGACGGCAAGTCGTTGCCCTGGCTGCTGAGCGGGGCGACGGCGACGGGGCTGATCGGCATTCTTTCGATTCTGGCGATCCGTCGTTGGACTCGGCTGAAGGATGATGCGGCGATGGGGATTGTGCTCAGCGTGTTCTTCGGCGCGGGGATGGCGCTGCTGGGCGTGGTGCAGCAGATGAAGGGGGGAAACGCCGCTGGCCTGGAGGGGTTTATTCTCGGCAAAACCGCCTCGATGGTCGCACGCGACGCCTGGATGATTGGCTGGGCGGGAGCGATCAGCGTCGGGGTCTGCGCTCTGCTGTTCAAGGAATTCAAACTGCTGTGCTTCGACGATGCTTTTGCCGGATCGCAAGGGCTCCCCGTATTTTTCCTCGATCTGAGCTTGATGGCGTTGATCGTGCTGGTCTCGATCGTGGGTCTGCAGGCGGTCGGACTGATTTTGATGATTGCGTTGTTGGTGATCCCTTCGGCGGCCGCTCGTTTTTGGACCGAGACCGCCTGGCGACTGATGTTGGTTTCGGGGTTGCTCGGCGCGTTGGGGGGCGTGGTGGGCGCCCTGATCAGCGGGTTGTTCGCCCAGCTTCCTTCGGGGGCGATGATTGTGTTGGCATGTGCGCTCTTTTTTCTGGCAAGCCTGGTCCTGGGCACTTCGCGCGGGGTACTTGTGCGCTCTCTGCGGCGGCGGCGTCTGACACGTAGCGTTGCGCGGCAGCATCTCCTAAGGGCATTGTACGAGGGGATTGAACGGCGTCCCGAGTTCCAGTCGGCAGGTCCGATCTCGTTGGAGTCCTTGTCTGCCGCGGCGGTTCCCTGGGACCAGTTGTTGGGACTGCGCAGCTGGTCGCGTCCCGAATTGCGGCGAG
>JBGSLW010000359.1:0-7638 GCA_041740495.1 Pirellulaceae bacterium | reverse complement strand
TTTTGACCGACTTGCCCCACGGCTTAGAACGATCAGAATATCAGACGCGGATTCTCCAGCTGCTCAACCTCGCCGCGTAGCGGGAGTTCCGTCGCGACCAACGAAACATCAAATACAAGACGATTGTCTAAAGTGCAGTTTTTATGTGCTTTGCGATAATATAGTGATGAATTTCACAAAGGACTTGTCGGGAGAAATTGAGCCTTCGAGTCGCGACTTCTGATCATTATGTCGCATTGGCGCGGTTCCCAAGATACTGGTCCAGCGGTTACACGAGGTTTTATTAAGATTGAACGTACTTGTTTACCGGGTGAAAACTGATCTGGACACGCGAGGCGGATATGGGGCAAGTTGTTGTGCATGTGGAACATGGCACAACAGCCTGATTGTCCTCGCTGCCGCATGTTGGAGCAGCGCGTGGCGGAACTCGAAGTCGTATGCGTTCCGTAAACTACAGAGGGCTAGCGGGAGCGATTCTTGCGGTTGCGTTCTTCTCGACGGATAGCGTCGATGGGCCAGATGTGGTCTGGGTTGGCAGCCAACCGGCGATCGGGGAAGCAGATAGTCGGTGAGCCTTCATTCAACCGCATCTTGACTGGAAGTTTAGGCTGAAGGGTTTCGAACCTATTTTTAGGAGAGGAACCCAATGGACGTCGAGACGAAGTGGCTGGTCGCAGACGGCGGTTTGACCGCGAGAAGGACGCGAAGTGGCGGGAGGTGATGAAACGCATTCGGCAGCTGCGGCTTGTCGGTTCGGGGACTCTGCCGGCACCACGGAGTTGGCCATTCAATTTCAAACACCCATTTCCCGCGCCGAGCGTTAACCCCGCTGTCCAAAAATGTGCACGTTTCGAACTTTCGACACTCTGCTTAACGCTCTTTCCGTGTTCGAGTGTTAACTCCAATTCCCCAAGTTCGATACCTGTTCACGCGACTTGACCCCCTACCGAACGGGACACGAACTGCGGAAGTGCTTGAGGGCACGGACTTGCGGAGAGATATCGCGCGCCGTTAGTTATGAAGAGTGTTGCGCCAGGGGCGCTCACCGTTTTTCGTCGAGTTTATCGGTCCACCCCGGTTTACGCCCGCCGCCGAGATCCCGGTCGCCGGGTGTCTCGCGTTTCTATACGCATTTCGCGGCTTTTTTCGAAGTGTCGCCCTCTCGCTGCGCATCTCGAGTTCGAGACCTGCGCCAGGGGTGCCGAATGCAAACGTCGCGTTTGCAACCGCGCCCCGAACGAGACACTCTTCGAACTCTCGGACTCTCGGGTTAACAGACACGGGGGTTAACGCTTGGGACGTGACGGTCGAGACAGGCCTCATCGGTTCGAGTGACGTCGTCAAGTCTCCTGGGGATCGGATTCGTTCAATTGCGGCTTAAATCCTTAGCGGAAAACGCGTGGCTTTTTGCTTGCTCTCTGTTGCCAGTTTGGCACTACTGTTGTGTAGCGTAGAATTGGTGGCAGCAAAACCTTGGAGGTCCAAGATGAGTCAAAGCAACATTCCGTCGGAAATTTTGGCATTGCCGATCGCTGAACGCGTTGAGTTGGTCGCGAAGATTTGGGACAGCATCGCCGAGGATGCTGCCATCGGTCTCACGGACGACGATCGCAAAATTCTGGAACAACGGCTGGCGGATCATCAAAAACAGCCACTGCAGGGAGTGTCTTGGGAGGCTCTCAAAAAGGAACTCCAGGACGGCCGATGAAATACGAATTGCTGGTCAAAGGCGGGGCCCAAGCCGACATCACGGAAGGCTTTCAGCAATACAGCAAGATCAGCGGGCAACTGGGTGAAGATTTTCTCCGGCGGCTAGACGACGCGTTTGAGCGAATACTGTCTGGCCCTGAAATGTTCGCCAAGGTCTTCCATGAAATCCGTCAGTTGAAAATTCGGCGATTTCCGTATGTCATCAGCGATGTAATCGAGGTCGACCGAATTGTTGTGCTCGCAGTCTTGCATGGCCATCGCAATCCACAAGCATGGAGGGCCCGCACTTGAACGTTCGGGCACTTTTCGCGAGATTGCGAAACAAAGCATAGCAATTTGCCGTGCGTACGTGAGCGTAGGGAAGATCGGATTGAAGAAGTCGCTACGATCCGGCCGGACGCGTAGCATTGAAAACAGACCAGAACGGAGACACCGTCACCTACAACTACGATCTGGCGGGCCGCATGACCCAGCGCGACTACCGCACCAAGGCCAATAGCCCCACGGGGACGATCGCCACAAAAAGCACAGAAGGCGCAAGACGAATAGGCGGTGGGAACCCGGTGAGAACCCGGAAGGGTTGTCTGAATCGTGGCTGGGCGCCGTAAGCATTCACAGGGTGGACCACGATGTGCTTAATTTCCCGGGTGTCGGACCCGTTTTTCGGTGTTTGCTATCGTGTTGCGAATTCCCAAAAAGCCGAAAAATGCGTCAGACCCCCGGCGCGTGAACGGTTACGAGAGCGCATTATTTTCGCGAGCGACTTAAACCACGTGCAGCGTTCCCGCGGATTGAAAGGGGTCGTTATGTCCCAGGTCGTCGCTCGCGGCGGTTTCGACCACATAGTGCCCGCGAGCACTGTGCTTGAACTTCACATCCAACGTCAATATCACGGTTGGAGCGGCGGCTCCGGCAGCAACCACGGTGGTCGTGCGGAGATACAGATTGGCCCAGGGGCCCGCGAGTACGGCATACGATCCGATTGCTTTCGCCGGGCCAAACTTTCCGGTCGCCTGGTTGTATCGGCGGATCGTATTGGATGCCTCATCCCATCGAAACCAGATCATCCTGCCTTGGTCATCGCGCAGTCGTAGATCCATTTGGTTGAGAACGCGCCAGCCACCCACAGGAACCGTCCATGCGAGTGCCAATTTCGTGCGATCTCCTGCGTTCACGACGGTATGCTGGGGCGAGAGCTCGAACGTCCCCGTCGACGCAGGGCGGACCAGGATGAAATTGAAACTGCCCGCAAAGTTATTATTGACGCCCGTGCCGGTATCGATCGCCACGCGCAAAATATGCGGCCCCGCGGTCAACAGTGCATTCGACGCGACGGCAATGCTCACCATATTGTCCGAGCTGTTGGTATCGGGGATGCCCACCGGCGAGTTGACGCTAACGCCATCGATTTCGAGGTGGAATGTCGCTCCTAGATCGGGACTCGAGACTCGCGCATCAAAATCGTAGATACCTGTTTCTGCGACGAAGATTGTGTATTCCAGAAATTCCCCCGGCGCCGTGTTGGTAACTCGGCGGCCGGTGCTGGGCGTATCGATCGTGTTGGACACATCCACGTCAATGTTCTCGCCGGCGCGGAACGCTGGTTGATCGCCGTTGTTTCCGGCGGTCGTGTCATGGTAGGAAACGCCTTCGCCTCCCCGGTCGAACCTCACCGACTTGATTTGGGTTGGCGCCGTGGCGCTGATCAGAAGCGGAACGTCCAAGGGCAGTTGATTCGAAAGCGTCAGTCCCAGCGCAAACGCCGAATCGCCGCCGTTCGTTACTACCCGCACAAAATACGTCCCGGCGACAGGGAGCAGCACACCGTTGAGAACATCGTTGGCGCCGACGAACGCTGCGGAACTTGCCAAGGTCTCCCCGATATCGAGGTTCCCATCGCCATCGGCGTCGCGGACCACTTCGACATCAAGCGATTCCGTGGCGCCACTGAGACTCGCTCGCAATTCACCCGGGGCGCCTACCGCCAAGCGAAAGAAATCCTGTACATCCACCCGCCCAACAAAGTGGCCACTGGTGTTGACCGTGGCGGTTGTCAGCGTCCCAAGATTGAGAGCCGTTCCCAACTGGTTCCCGGCCGTATCGAGCGAAACCGCTCGCAGGTTGAGCGAATACGTGGGTTGACCGGCGAGCCGCGTCACGCGGACGAAGTATTCCCCCGGATCGGATAGAACGGTATTCAGCGGAAAACTGGTGAAGCTGGAGACCACGTTGACCCCTGCTCGCAACTCGCCAGCATCCACCCGCCGATTTCCGTTGGCGTCGCGGATCAGCTCCAACCGCGCAAATGTCTGCGGATTCTGAGGTGTTTGAACGATGATGCTGGAGACGAGGCGGAATGGCCCGTTGACGCCCAGCCTAAACCGATAGAAATCGTCGAGATCGTCCATCAAATCGAGCGATCCATCGCCGACAAAATCGTTGAAGATCTGCGTGGCGCCCAACGTGCCGATGTCGCGTGCGTCCGCGAGCGAATTCCCCGCGTTGTCGGGGGTTTCGTTGAAAAGCGTGACGCCATAGGTCGTCCCTTCATCTTGGATCACGGCGTTCAGCACCAAGAAATACGTGCCCGCTGCGAGATTCAGTCGCTGCAATTCGCCTGCGCCCGCACCCAGGATCTTGTCAATCTGAAGTTCGGCGCCGTCGAGCAAACCGTTGTTATTGATGTCTCGCCCCAGCCGAACTGCAAGCGGCTCGTTGTTCAGCCCCACGCTGATCCCCATATGGCGGGTCGAGCCGAGTGTGAACCGATAGACGTCGGTATCATCCTCGGGACCAAGGAAATCCAAGTTTCCGCCGCCATTGGGAGACAAGCTTAGGGCGCCTGCCAGAGTTTCATTGACGGAATCTTGCACCAGTCGCAGGTTGTACGTCGGCGAGCCGGCGACGCGAGCGATTCCTGCAAAATAAGTCCCCGCCGCGAGATTGATTGCGATGTTCTCGTTGGCGTTGCTCGCGTTGTTGCTCGACGCCAAGGTCTCGCCGACGTCGATCACGCCGTCGCCGTCGATGTCCCGGATCAGCGAGAGGCTGGCATTCGCTCCCGTGGGCAAGCCGCTCAGCTGGGCACGCAACTCCGCAGATCGGGTCAATGAAAAGCGGTAGATGTCCGTCGTATCGTTCGAACTCACGCTGTCGTTGAACTCGACGAAACCAAAAAGCGTGCCAAAGTTGCGGGCGGTGGGTAGCGTGTTGCCGGCGAGATCGGTGTTGCGGTTGGCGAACTGCAACGTGTAAACCCCTTCGCCAGCTGTCCGCCGAACGCGCACAAAATAGGTCCCGGGCGCGGCGTACGAAAAACGCACGTCGTCGTTGGCGTTGCCGGTGCGCACCGAACTGACGACCTCATTCGAATCGATGTTGCCGTCCGCATCCAAATCGCGAATGAAATCAAGCTCGAAATTGGAACCGGGCGCCATCCCGCTGACGGTACCTTCAAAAGCAAACGGCCCACCCGCGACGGTCGTGAATCTGTAAACGTCGTTGACATCGCTGGAACTGAGGTAATCGTTGAAAGTCACTAAGGCATTGCCGACCGTGCCAGCATTCCGCGCGGTTCCGAGTGTGTTTCCGGCACCGTCCGGAACTGAGAAAACGGTGCGCCATCGATAATTCGAGGCATCCGCGGGCAGTTCGGGAATGGGCGGAGTAAACGGAGCACTCTTGAAGACCAAGCCATATCGCGCGGGTGGTAAGGTCACGCTCACGATACGCGATTGCCCGGGACGCACATCCAACCGTGTAAACAGTTGCTCGCCCGTATTGAATTGAAAGATCCCATCCTGATCAAAATCGCGAAACAGTGTGAAGTCGATGGCGCCCGTGTTGGTCACACCCGCGTCGACCGTGAATCGGACATCTCCTTGCTTGGTCACGTCGAAAAAGTACGTGTCGACGACATCAATGACTCGTGGGTCAATGGCGACAAATTCGGTAACGTCGACCCCGTTCGTCGTGGAGAGCATTCCAAGGTCTCGTCCGACCGTTGCCGAGAGACTTGATCCGCCCGAGCTGATTTCGCCCAACGCCGTATCTGCATGCAGCATCAAATCGAAACGGCCAAAAAGTCCATTCAGTTCAACGATGTAGCCGCCCGCCGGGAGGGTGACGATTAATTCCCCTAGACCAAAAACCTTGGAAGCAATCGAAAGGTTGGTATTCAGCGAGCTCCCGGGGAAGATCACAAGCTCGGCATCGACAACCAATCCCGGCACGATTACTGGCTGCAGGTCCGAGAGTGACACATGCAGCTGTGCCTCTTGATCCAGGGAAAACGTATACGCTCGTTTATCTCCGAGATCGAGGGATACGTCGTTCAACACGACGGCGGACGCCGGGTCGGTGACGGTGCCCAAATCCTCAATCAAGGTCGCCAACAATATCCGCGTTTCTAACGGCTCGAGCGAGAGCGCCGTGGCGCGTAATGGCCGCGATGGCTGCAGAAGTGCCATTGTCCAATCCTGCACAAGGCGGGCAGTCGATTCCGACCAGACTCGACACCATCGCTGGATTCGTGTGGACATTCGTTATTCCTACGGGTGAGCGTTCACGGGGCGAACGATAGAATGGTTTACTTTGAGGGGGTCAGGCCCATTTTTCGGAGTTGGCGTACCTTGCAGATTCCCCTTTCAAACCGAAACATGCGCCAGACCCCCGGCGCGTGAACGGTTATTTCCTATGGGCGCACCCCACTGTGCCAGGGCGGTGCCGACCGCAACAAATCAAATCTTCGCGGCAGGCGTTATCCGCGGTCATCATTTTAATTGGTCGCGCGTCGGAGGTGCTCTGACCCGGACGAGATTGCAGTCTTTTTGGTGTTTTCGTGGCCTGCCGAGTTGCCGCGAATCGGAAACGTGGGGCGTTCCGGTACCATCCTTCGGTGCGGGGATCAAACCCGGATCGTTCAAAGTGAGACTGGGGCACTCCGGGGGCACACCGGAAGGGTTACCGGATTTCCGCGTCCAAGGATTTCCCGTCGTGATAATTCCGGTAACTCTTCCCGGATTCCGTATCCCGGATTCCGTATCCCGGATTCCGTTCATCACGGATTGCGTTCATCCAGCCACAAAAAGCACAGAAAGCACAAAATCGGGTGTCGGAGTCTTGTGCCCTGATGGGCTTTAAAGACTCTCATAACCTCTGGACCAGTTTTTGGGGAGCACCCCACATTCTAAGATTCGCCGGTTGTCAAGTCGACGCGCAGCGATCGACAAAAAAACCCCGCGTCCTGATGGGACGCGGGGTTTTGGTTGTTGAAAAAACCGGCGATACCTACTTTCGCACTTGCAGTACTATCATCGGCTCGAAGTGCTTAACTTCTGTGTTCGGGATGGGAACAGGTGTGACCACTTCGATAAGGTCGCCGGAAAGCGTGCGGCGAGCCTTTGCGCCTCGCCGCACGAAATCTTGGCAAATGACTGAATTGATGGCGGTCGTTAACCGTCCTTAACGCGCCGTTCTCTTGGAGATTGCCGTTGGCAATCGAAAGAGATGGATATTTGTGGTCAAGCTTTCGTCCGTTAGTACCAGTAAGCTGAACGTATTACTACGCTTACACATCTGGCCTATCAACCTGGTCGTCTTCCAGGGGACTCTCGCAGTAAACTGCAACGAAACCTTATCTTAGGGAGGGCTTCACGCTTAGATGCTTTCAGCGTTTATCCTTTCCGTAGTTAGCTATCCAGCCGTGCCACTAGCGTGACAACTGGGACACCAGAGCTACGTCCAACTAAATCCTCTCGTACTAAAGTTGAACCCCTTCAAGTTTCGTACGCCCACGGCAGATAGGGACCGACCTGTCTCACGACGGTCTGAACCCAGCTCACGTACCACTTTCATTGGCGAACAGCCAAACCCTTGGGAGCTTCTTCACCCCCAGGATGTGATGAGCCGACATCGAGGTGCCAAACC
>JBGSLW010000358.1:0-2213 GCA_041740495.1 Pirellulaceae bacterium | reverse complement strand
GCGGAACTGACGACCGTGGTCGACGCCCTGCGAGGGCAATGGGTGCTCCAGACATTTCGCGTCGGTGCGCCGGAAGAATTGAGCGCCCTCGCACCGGCCTGCCTCATGACGCGGGAGGAGCTTCTTCAGGCGCCCGCGGCGAATCGCTGGTGGGTCGGCCCCGGAGTCGAATCGCTGGCTCGCCAATCGACTCCCCAGCAACTGGCGCCGACTCGTTGCCGAATCGAACGCCCCTCCGCGGTGACGCTCGGGCGACTCGGCCTGCGCCGCCTGGCTGCGGGTCATCGCGACGACCCGCTCCAGCTCCTCCCCGACTACTTTCGACCCAGCTACGCTGACCCACAGTAAAACAATTGTCCTCAATTGTTCCGCATCCTGCACTGTACCGAACAGTTGGGGACAACTGTTCTACGCTGTCCCCCTATTCATGTTAAACTGAAACGGGTTTGACGCACGTTGATTTCGGAGGAGGTAGCGACATGGACCGAAGAGACTTTCTGCAGACCACGGTAGCCCTCTCGGCGGCGATCGCCGCTCCGGCTCGGTCGTATGCTCGAATTCTAGGCGCCGGCGCCGCGATTCGCGTGGGGGTCGTGGGCTTGCACGGTCGAGGGAAAGACCATGTGGCTGGCTTTGGCGATCGCGTCGTCGCCGTGTGCGATTGCGATCAGTCGGTGTTGGATGCGGCGTTCCCCGATAAGCCGTTCCGCCGCTACCGGGATTACCGCGAGCTACTGGATGATTCCGAGATCGATGTCGTATCGATTGCCACGCCCAATCACACCCATGCGCTGATCGCGATCTCGGCGGTGTTGGCAGGAAAAGACGTCTACGTCGAGAAACCGGTGTCGCACAACGTGTGGGAAGGTCGTCAGATCGTCAACGCCGCTCGGAAGCATCGACGCCTGGTCCAATGCGGGACTCAATCGCGCTCGAGTCCCAGTTTGAAGCAGGCCTTTGAATTCGCCCAGAACGGTCAACTAGGCAAAGTGAAGTTCGCGGTCGGGACTTGTTACAAACCCCGCAAGAGCATCGGCAAGCTCGACGCGCCGCTGAAAATCCCGGATTCGGTCGACTACGACTTGTGGTGCGGCC
Source organism: Pirellulaceae bacterium (assembly GCA_041740495.1). GTDB lineage: Bacteria > Planctomycetota > Planctomycetia > Pirellulales > Pirellulaceae > JANMEB01. Next base: position 1,118 of record JBGSLW010000358.1, on the reverse strand, counting down.
CCGCAGAAAAAGTCGACTTGTACCGGCCCCAGTTGCACTACGATTGGCACTGGGACTTCAATACGGGCAATGGTGACATGGGGAATCAGGGGATCCACCAGATGGATATCGCCCGCTGGTTCTTGGGGAAGAACGGCCTGTCGCAATCGATCTGGAGTTTGGGGGGACGGCTCGGCTACGAGGATGCCGGCAACACGCCGAACTCGCAAACTGTGCTCCACGATTTCGGCGATACGTTCTTGATCTTTGAGACCCGTGGACTCCCCAGCAGCAAAGAGTTTCACGATCCCAAACTCTGGGACCGCAACATGGACAAGTACCGCGGGGCAACCGTCGGCGTCGTCGTTCAATATGAAAACGGGTACCTGGTGATCCCGAACTACACGTCGGCCAAGGCCTTCGATCACGACGGTAAAGAGTTAGGGGCGTGGCAGGGAGAAGGGGACCACTATGCCAACCTGATTTCGGCGATCGAAGCCGGAGATGCTTCGATGCTGAACGGTAATATCGAGCAAGGGCATCTCTCGAGCGCCCTTTGCCATACCGGGGCCGTGTCGCATTTGCTCGGCCGTTCGGCGATGCCCGCAGAACTTTCGGGACTGCAGTCGGATCGCCCCGAGTTCCTCGATTCGATCCAACGATTGACGCAGCATCTGGCGGCCAACGGCGTCGATTTGGAGAAGACTCCGCTGACGATCGGCCGGCAACTCAAGATGGATCCGGCCGCCGAACTCTTCCTGGACGACGCCGAAGCAAACACGCGTCTGACCCGGGAATATCGGCAGCCGTTCGCCATCCCAGCCGTTTAACGAGCCCCCTTCTCCGTTACTTCGTTCTCCATCTTCATTCTCCCTCTTCGTTTAACGCCCAGCCAACGGCGCCGGCTTTACCCTAACGAGTCGCCCGCACTATTTCTCCACCTATCGTTCTTTCGTTTAACGCCCAGCCAACGGCGCCGGCTTTACCTTTCACCGAAGGCGCCGGCTTTACCATTCACCAACATCGCCGGCCATAGACAATCGCTTGACAAACTCATTGCCATTCACGGCCGGTGGCAAAGCCGGCGCCTACGGCCGGTGGCAAAGCCGGCGCCTTCGGCTGGTGGCAAAGCCGGCGCC
>JBGSLW010000357.1:0-7344 GCA_041740495.1 Pirellulaceae bacterium | reverse complement strand
CCGATCCGCTCGCCACCGCGAGCAGCGCCTGGCAGCGCTCCTGCCGCAGGCGGTTCTCATCCCAAACTTCGACGTCAAAACCGTGGACGCGACCGAGTTCTTCGCAGCGTTCTGCCAAGGTTTGGGGAAAGACCATGTTGGGGGGGCCGTTGACCAGGTCCTTGGCCGTTTTAATCGCCTCGCCCACGACGGTGCCGCGCGAAATCGCAGCGTCGTCGGCGCCAAAGAAAATCAATTCTTCGGGCGGAAAGAGCTTCTTCTCCGCACGATACAGATCCTGTCCGACCACACCGCTCCGCGCCCCGGCAACGGCGGCCCAAGTCGGCGCCGCATCCAAATAAAACGCCGCACTGCGAAGCCTTTTCGCAGCAAGCGCCTTGGCGGCGGATCCGGCCAAGCGGAATGCGAACCCCGCGTCGTCGGCTGGCGAGCTATCGCCTGTACCCATCACTAGCAGCTGCCGAGCTCGCAGGCCGGCGGGTCCCAAGATCGTCGTCCCAGCATACCGTTTGGTGGAAATGTCTTCGGATTCGAGCAGCCGTTGCAGTAGTCCGCCGGTTGTGCGATCGACTTCGCCGGCCGCTCCCGACAACTGCCGACTCGCCCCAACACTAATCACCACGGCATCGGTATCGACCGCGGCCGGCGCCGCGACACCTCGCACGATTTTCATATTCAACCCTCATGCTACGAAGACAGACCAACCCGTGTTAGTCTATCGGTCTAACCACGGTTTGAGAGGTGGGTGGAATCTGGAATGAATGAATCTCCCCTGCGGGCCACAGTCGAGGCGTTGCGGCGCACAGGCCAACTGATCGAATTGGCGGATCCGGTCGACGCGCGGCTGGAGGCAGCGGAAATTCAACGGCGCGTCTTTGCTCGGGGCGGACCCGCCATCCTGTTCCACCAGGTACTGGACTGCCGCTTCCCGCTTTTGGGAAACATGTTCGGGACGATGGAGCGTGCGCGGTTTGTTTTTCGGCGGACATGGGATCGAGTCCGGCGGGCGATCGAGCTGAAGTTGGACCCCAGCCTGCTGGCGCGACATCCGACCCGGTATGTCCCTGCGGCGCTAGCCGCTCGATGGATGCGGCCGATCCGTCGCCGCGGTGGACCCGTCTTGAAGAATCGCGGGCGAATTGGCGAGCTGCCGCAGATCATTTCCTGGCCGCGGGATGGCGGAGCGTTCATCACGTTGCCGCAAGTCTACAGCGAAGATGTGCGACGCCCGGGACCACAGCATTCCAATCTGGGGATGTACCGGATTCAGCTTGGCGGAAATGCTTATGTCCCTGACCGGGAAGTCGGCCTGCACTACCAAATCCATCGCGGAATCGGCGTCCATCATCAGGCAGCTCTGCAGGCGAGACAGCCGTTTCGCATCAGCATTTTCGTTGGCGGGCATCCCGCGATGACACTGGCGGCGGTGATGCCTTTGCCCGAAGGGATGACCGAGCTCGGTTTCGCCGGAGCGTTAGCAGGACAACGGATTCCGCTCGTGCGGACGGGTGAATGGACCGTTTACGGCGAGGCCGACTTCTGCATTGTCGGCACCGTCGATCCCGATCGTATGTCGCCGGAGGGGCCGTTCGGCGACCACCTGGGCTACTACAGCTGGCAACACGAATTCCCCGTGATGCGGGTTGAGCAAGTGTACTATCGCGACGGCGCGATCTGGCCGTTCACGACGGTCGGCCGCCCCCCGCAGGAGGACACGATCTTCGGAAAGATGATCCACGAGCTGACCGCTCCGATCATTCCGTCGGTTCTTCCTGGTGTGCGTGCGGTCCACGCCGTCGATGCCGCGGGGGTGCACCCTCTGCTGCTGGCGGTCGGTACGGAGAGGTACACCCCGTATCGTCCGATTGAATTCCCGCAGGAAATATTGACCCAAGCCCAAGCGATTCTGGGGCAAGGGCAACTCTCGCTGGCCAAGTACTTGTGGATCCTGGATGGGATCAGCTGCCCCCAGGCGGACGTCGCTTCGATCGGCGAATTTTTTCAGCAAGTGCTGGAACGTGTCGATTGGTCGCGCGATCTTCATTTTCAGACGCAGACGACGATCGACACTCTGGACTATTCGGGCGCCGAGCTGAATCGCGGGTCGAAAGTTGTGATTGCCGCCGCCGGGCCGGCCCGACGATCGTTGGGGCAGACCATTCCAGACGTCGATTTACCGGCAGGTTTCCATTCGCCGCGCGTCATTCTCCCCGGAGTGCTGGTGATCACCGGGCCAGCTTTTCCTCCGGCGAAACGGTCGGATGGCGAGCTGGGTGTGCGGTTGTTCTCCACCTGGCCGCTGGTGCCGTCGGACGGATTCCCTTTGGTGGTGGTGGTCGACGACAGCGAGTTCGCAGCGAAGAGCCTGGAGAACTTTCTCTGGGTCACCTTCACCCGCAGCAACCCAGCGTCCGATATCGACGGGCGCGAGGCCTTTGTCGCGGAGAAGCATTGGGGTTGCCGCGAGACGCTGCTCATCGATGCGCGCTGCAAACCGCACCATTCGGACGTCATGGAGGTCGACCCAAATACTGCCGCAAGGGTCGATGCGTTGGCGTCCCGCGGCGGCCCGTTGGCCCGTTACCTGTGAAACCATTCGACTTTGCCCCAGACATCAGCCGCCTGGCGCTGGCCTGCGGTTTCCGGTGTTGCGTGCGCGAAGAAACCGCGGGCCAGCGCCAGGCGGCTGAATACAACTGCGCGCGCAATGGCGCTTGGGGACACGGTCTAATGGATCGGCAACTGATGGAAGTCGGCGATGATGCTCCAACTTTGCTGAGGCGAGTCCGCGTATTGGAATAAATGCAGATCGCTGTCTTTAACCACACCCTCGTCCGCCAGGAAATCGAAATCGATGACCTGCCGCCAGTACCGGGTTCCGTAGAGGATGATCGGAATCTTCTGCATCCGCTCGGTTTGTCGCAAGGTGAGCGTTGTGAATAACTCGTCCAACGTCCCAAAGCCGCCCGGAAAACAGACGAGGGCTTTGGCCCGCAAAAGAAAGTGCATCTTGCGGATCGCGAAATAGTTGAACAAGAAGCAAAGGCCCGGGGTGATGTACGCGTTGGGGACTTGTTCGAAGGGGAGGGTAATATTGAGCCCAATCGACGGCGAATTGACGTCGCTGGCGCCGCGGTTCGCCGCTTCCATGATCCCCGGGCCACCCCCCGTGACCACAATCAACTCCCCATCGCCGTATTTCTTGTTGTGTTCGGAGACGATCCGGGCGAATTGACGGCACTCGTTGTAATAGTGGGACTTCTGCAAAACGCGTTGGGCGCGTTGTACATCGCGATGGCGACCGGGATCCTCCGGATGCTGGGCGGCGCGTGCCTCGCTTTCGGCAACCCGCTGTTGTGCCGTCTCTTCCTCCAGGATCTGGGTGCCGCCGAAGATCACCACCGTGGATCGGATACCCTTTTCGACCAGCGCCATCTCCGGCTTGAGCAATTCCAGTTCGAAGCGCAGGGGGCGCAAGTCCTCCCGCCTCAAGAATTCCAAGTCCAAAAAGGCCAGTCGGTAGCTGGGATGGCTGATGATCTCCTGCAGGCGTTGGTCCGCACCGATGTCGTTCACGCTCGTCACCTCCCTGGAGAGACTAGTCCTTTAGTTCGACGACCCGGTTTGCCAGCGCGGATTCAAAGCACGCGTCGAGAACACGCTGCGTCTTCCCGGCAATCTCGGGCCAAAACGGATCAGGCGCTTGCCCCAAAGCTAAATCGGAAAACGTGCGGATCAAGTTGGTTTCGGCCGATGTTGGATGGCTGTTGCTGTATTCCTGTACAACGGTCCGGACTCCGCGGCGCTCCATGTTGAAGTCGCAACCATCCTGTACGAATTCGGAGCAGGTCACGTCGTACGAAGACTCGGAGCCGAAATAGGGCAACACAAAATCGGAGATGGACAAGTTGCCGCGCGTACCGCTGAGGTGGGCCCACTGTTGATGGTGGGTTCGAAAGCTATTGAAAAATGTGGCGGTCACGTCGCCGGGAAACCGAAGGCTCGCGGAGAACTCGAGTGGAACTGGATGCGGACTGTCGTCGCGTTGCACCGCATCCAGGATTTGCGCGGACACGGCGGTCGGCATCTGCCAGCGCGTCGCCCAGAGGGCCAGGCGAATCGTGTACCAACCGAGGTCCCCCAGGCAGCCATGCGGTTCCAGGGCGGCATGGGTCCGGATATTGCCTTGCACGAACTCGTCGGGCGCACAGAAGCTGAATTGGGTCGCGATGCGGCGCAGGTCGCCGATCTCGCCGCGATCGAGCACCGCACGCATCGCCTCCAGGCGAGCGGTGTGCATGTACATTACTCCGTCCATGAACTGAACGCCGTTGCTCCGGCAAGCTTCGATCATTTCGGCCAAGTCTGCGGCGGAGACGGCACAAGGCTTCTCGCAGAGGATGTGTTTCCCGGCGGCCGCCGCTTTCAGAACCCACTCCTTCCGCAGCCCGGTGGGCAGCGGGATATACACTGCGTCGATGTCGGACCTTTGCAATAAGGCGTCGTAGCCCTCCACGGCTTCGACACCTTGCCGAATCGACTGGCGATTCTGGCAAAAGTCGATGAATTCGCGGGCGCGATCCAAATCGCGACTGGCGACGGCGACCAATTGAGCATTTTCCGCCAATTGCATCGCTTTCCAATTCTTGCGAGCGATCACAGCCGTGGAGAGAATTCCCCACCGGCAAGTGGTGCGTGACATGCGATGCCGTTTCCCTAATGAGCGTTGTCCCAGAACCGGAAATTCCTTTCCCAGCCCGATCCGCGCCGGATCAGGGGATTCGCGCGGGGCTGGAGGAACCGTTGCGGGCCGATTGTACCTTGGGAAGCGGAGGATTTGCTAGGCTCGAGTCCGCCGTAGAAGGGCGACGCCCAAGATCGAGCCCGCCACGCCGATTCCGACGAGAACGGTGAGCGGAACCAGCATCTCGCTCCAGCTAAACTCGCGCCAGATCGCCCCCTCCAATGCCAAGATGGCCCATTTGACTGGGCTGAAGTTGCTGATGCGGGCAAAGAAATCGGGCATGAAGGCCAGGGGGATCATGCCGCCGCCGAACATCGCCATCATGACATTGGCGCCCCAAGCCGCACCGCCGACCGCCTCTTCGGACTTGCCGATATTGGAAATTGTCAGCATCACGCCGACGAAACAAGCGGCGATTGCCAACCCCGCAACCAGCAACATCGGATAATTCTTCGGCCGCATTCCCAACCCGATCGCGAGCGCCGCCAGAACCGACATCACCAACAGCACCGCCAGAAAACAGGCGAGTGCTTTGCCGCCCAGAATCTGCCAATGCGCGATCGGCGCGGCCTGAAGACGCAGAAAAGTCCCGCGGGATCGCTCGCGAACCAGTGAGATGGCAAAGCCAGACGCTGTGGCCAAGACCCCCCACAACATCGCGGAAGGGAAACTGATGTCCCAGGGAGAGCGGATTTTTTCGATCGTCTGTTCGGACTTGGATTTCTCCGCAGTGACCGGTTCGATGGTGACGTTGGCGAGTTTAAATTCGAACTCCGTCTGGTCGCTCCCGGCATCCTCCGCCTCTTGTTGGGACGCCGACAAATCGACGAAGAACTGGTCGAGCGAGCCGAGCATCGTGCGGAGGGCGCCCTTGGTCAACGACGATTCCGAAGAGGCGTCCAGATCGTCGATCAGCTTGCGAACATGCGGGCGGTAGGACTCGGGATTCTGAAATCGACTCCCCAGCAGTTTTCCCGAGGCCTCGAACAAATAACCCTGCAGCATGGCCGACTCCGCCCCGCGCGATGGATCGGCCAAGATCTTGATTTCCGGCGGGTCCGACTCCCAAAAGAGCCCCGCGGTCGCGCCGTAGCCGGACGGAACAACGATCATGGCGGAGCGCTTGCCGCGACGCACCAGATCCCGAGCGGCTTGTTCCTCCACCGCCTCGATCTCCAATTGGGCATGTTGATCGAGGGCGTCTCGCAGTTGCTGCGATTCCGGCGTTCCATCCAAATCCACTAGCGGGATTTTCAGGACGCCAGGCTCCCCCGAACTCATACGGACACCGATCATCCCAAATACGATTCCCATCGCGATCGGGAATGCCAGCATGAAGAACATCCCCAGCCGATCGCGAGCGACCAGACGCAGGTCTTTCCAAGCTATCGTGAAAATCGAGCTCATTCGTCGCGAAGACTCCGGCCGGTGAGATTGAGGAAGACTTGTTCCAAAGAAGGCTGCGTGACTTGCAACGTGCGGAACCGCAGGCCGTCCGCAGCCATCTGGGCGATTTCCTGAAGCGGGGTGCGCGACTGCAGTTCGATTCGCCCATCGGGCTTCGCTAGTGGAGCCCACCGCCCTTCCGGTACGGCCTCGCAACTGGCTTGGACCACGGAGTCGCCACCGTGGGCGGCAATCAGGCCGGCGACGGTGTCGATCGCCAAGATCTTACCGCGATCCATGATCGCGACTCGATCGCACAACCGGGCCGCCTCCTCCATGTAGTGGGTCGTGTAGATGATCGTGACCCCATGCCCCTTGAGCGATTCGATCCGCTCGAACAAGTGATTGCGCGACTGTGGATCGACCCCCACGGTGGGCTCGTCCAACAAGAGCACGCGGGGCTCATGCAACAGCGCCGCGGCCAGGTTGAGTCGCCGCTTCATCCCGCCCGAGTACGCGCGGACCCGATCCGCCTGTCGATCAGCCAAGCCGGAAAACTCTAACGCCCAGGCGACTCGGTCGCGCAGCGTTTGTCCGGCCAATCCGTACAGCTGCCCAAAGAATCGAAGATTCTCCGCCGCGGTTAGCTCGTCGTAAAGAGAAAGTGACTGTGGGGAGATCCCGATCAAACGCCTACCTGCGGACGACATCGGATCCAGTCCGCCGATCCGCACCAGCCCCGCATCGGGGGGCAACAGTCCAACCAGCATGCTGATGGTGGTGGTTTTTCCAGCCCCATTCGGGCCCAATAGTCCGAAAGTCGTCCCTGCATCGACGGAAAAACTCAAGCCGGAAACCGCGATGAGGTCCCCATAACTTTTGACGAGGTCGGTCGCTTGGATCATGCAGAGTACCTGGGGATACGCCTTCGGATTGGGGAGCCATAGGGACAGCTGCCCTGCAACACGTCGGTATTCGCGGAAACATTCGAGATCTTCCGCTCAATTTAGCGAATTATTCCGCGGTATTGTTGTACCCGGATTTCGCGAGTTCTTCGTTTTATGCCACTATACGTTCCATGAATCGCATAACTTCGAGTTTGAATTCGACAGGTTTGGCATGCAGTCCTGATTACGTACCACTTTTTGTCAGCTCATGGAAGCAAGTGAGCCCAAATTGAACGGCATTTCGTTTAACGCCAAGCCGGAGGCGCC
>JBGSLW010000356.1:0-5871 GCA_041740495.1 Pirellulaceae bacterium | reverse complement strand
ATCTTGCCCACGTCATCCGCTTGAAGGGTCGCCCGGAGCAACAACGAAACGGAGGACGGCCCTCCCACGGCGGCCAAGGACTCCAACGCGGCCAGGCGTACAGCGGCGTCGGATGCGGCCGCGAGCGCTTCCACCGCAGGTGCCGCGCTCCGATCGCGGCGCTGCCCGAGGGCTCGCAACAGCAAGACTTGTTGCGGCGGATCCGCTGCCCCCAGCAACTCCACCAGGCCACCAGTGAGCACCGGATTGTCGCGCTGGACTTGGCTGGCTAATGCGATTGCCTCGCTGGCGTTTTCGCCGCGGCGAATCATCTCGATCAAGATTGGCACATCGACCGGGCTGGTTTGCAGCAATCCGCGGAGCCCCGCCAGTCGGACTGCTGCCGGGAAGTCGCGGCCCGTCAGTGCACGATACGTTTTTTCTGCAGACGCCTGCGCACCTCGCTCGGTATGCCGCTGGGCAGATTCCAAGAGCGCATTCAAGACCTCGCCGCGAATGGCAGTCCGTTTCGACGCCAACCAGAGTGCTCCATCGGCAAAGTCGCCGCCGATCCGGCCCAACGCCCGCGCAGCCGCGGCGGCCACCGCCAAATCCTTGTCGTTCAGCAGCGGCTCCAGTATCTCAACCGCCGGCTGGTACCGCCGATCGGCCAGTGAATCGATGACGCCGATTTTCAGTTCGCCCGCGACCTGCGGCAAAACAGACAGCAACGCTTCGTCGACTTTGGGCGAGTCCATCCGGGTCAAAGCTCGGCGCGCCAGGAATGCAACCTGCGGATTCGCAAGTTGAGCTGCCAATACCGGGATCGCGGCTTCACTGCCGACCACGCGCAACTGTTCGCACAAAAACGCCCGCGCCGCAGAACTCATCTCACGCTGCAAGGCCTCGATCAACTGTTGCTCGACCGCGTCCCGAATTGGAGCGTTCGGTCCGACTTGGAACACAAGTTTCTCGATCGCCTCCAACGGCGCGGCATCCTTGCCCGGCTCGTAGCCGGTCGCCGCCGCCAAATACCGCTGGAGCTCCTGCAGCGTCTGGCGATCATCGACCTGGACAGCCTGCACCAGCACCCCACAGAACAACCCTACCCATGCGACTATCGCCCAATTCGTCTTCATCATCAGCTCGTTACCCCACTCAAACACTTCCCTTCGTCCCCGCGACTTCGCAGGGCCAAGTCGAAACTACTTGTCGGAGGTCTCCCGCAGAGACGCAGTGTCGCAGAGAAAGAAATTTCTCGATTTTGCAGAGCTTGAAAAAACAGCTCCTGATCGCTTTCCCCCAATCCACCCGCTACATTTTCTTCTTTCCAGCTCTCGTCCTCTGCGGCTCCGCGCCTCTGCGGGATCACCTCTTAATTCTTTGTCCCCCTCTTCTATTATTTTGAAAAGCGAAAATCTGAGTCCAATGGTGGTTCCTTCCTATCGTTCCACTAACTCATGCTCCACGGTTCACGGTGCGTGCGTTCCAGCCAGCGAGTCGCTTCCGGGTCACCGATGATTTCTTCTTTGTCGGGGTCCCAGCGGATCGGCCGCCCCAACCAATACGTCAGATTCAGCAAATGGCAGACCGTCGCGGTGCGATGGGCCCGCTCGATGTCGCGAAACGGCAACTCCCGAGTCCTCACGCAGTGCAAGAAGTCGCCGAAGATTCCCCCCTCCCCGCGATAATTCGGGACATAGATATCGGGTATCGGAAACTTGTTCTGCCGCAGATCGTTCTCGGAAACCCGCCCTTCACTCCCTTCGAAATTCAGAATGCCGTCCCAGCCCCCTCCATGGTACATCTCCACACCGTTGGCGAACCGGACCGTGGCCTGCGGACGCTCGTTTCCATCGGGAGGCAGAACTTCGACCGGGCCCGATTCGTGCAATTCCAGCGCATACATCGCCCCGCCAAAAGTGTGACACCCCCAATCGGTCGTCCCGCCCCCGCTGTAGTCGCGAAACGGACGGAATCCTCCACGAATCAGGCTCGGATGAAACGGACGAGCCGGCGCCGGACCCAACCACAAGTCCCAGTCGATGCCCTGCGGCGTTTCCACCGGCTCCAGGTAGCAAGGCCCGGAAGGGCCGCCGACGTTGATCCAGGCTCGTTGAACCTCCCCCAACACCCCGCCACGGACCAACCGGTGGAACGCGTTGTAGTCGTCCCACACGCGCTGACTCCCCCCCGAGAAGATCCGCCCATACCGCCGAGCAATCTCCACCATCCGCCTCCCCTCGGCGATCGCCAACGTCTCCGGCTTCTCGCAATACACATCCTTGCCGTGCAACATCGCATCGATCGCGATGATCGCATGCCAATGGTCCGGCGTCGCAATCAGTACCGCATCGATGTCGTCGCGGCGAGTGATCTCACGGAAATCTCGAGTCGTCCGGCAGTCCGGATTGCCATGCCGCTGGTCGACCATTTGCTTGGCCATCTGAGCGTGCTCGTCGACCGGATCGCAAACCGCCACGACCTGGACCTGAGGGAAGCTCAGGAATCCACCCAAGTCCCCGCGGCCCTGCCCCCCCATTCCGATCGCGCCCATCACGATCCGGTCGTTCGGACCGATGCCGCGAGCTTTCGATTGCAACCACAGAGGACCGGCCACTCCCGCCGCCACACCGCTTTTCAGAATATTTCGTCGAGTCGTTCCAACGCGCATGCTATCTTCCTCGTCTCAAATCGATCGCCGAACCTCCACCATTGTTGCCGATCCCAAGCCGCCAGTCATCCAGCCCATTCCCTCCCCCTCCCCACCCCAACCTGCCTCAGTGGAAGGATGGTCTGGAGACTAGACCAGCCAGCAGCCACATCTCCTCCTCCCCACCGAGCCTGCCTCGGTGGAACGACGGTCTGGAGACTAGACCAGCCAGCAGCCACATCTCCTCCTCCCCACCGAGCCTGCCTCGGTGGAAGCACGGTCTGGAGACTAGGCTTTGTCCCAAAACACCAGCCGCCTGGCGCTAGCCTGCGGTTTCCGGTGTTGGATGCGCGAAGAAACCGCAGGCTAGCGCCAGGCGGCTGAACTCAATGGGACGCGAAACGGTGTCTTGGGACAAAGACGACAGAGTCCCGCGCCCCTCTCCCACCGCGCTCGCCGCTCATTTTGCGTATGATGCCACTTTCCATTCGAGAGGTGATCATGCGTTTACTCTTGGCCAGTATCGGTATTGGGTTATGCGGACTCTCGGTCGCCGCCCCAGCTCAGGAGCTCGACCTGCTGGCCGGCGGCACACTCCAGCAATGGGTGCGCGCCGATGGCGCGCCAGTCACTTCACCCAAATGGGAACTGGTCGACGGCGTTTTGCATCTGACCACAGGCGGCGGTGGCGACTTGTTCTACCGCCACCTCATCGGCGATTTCCACTTTGCATTCGAGTGGAAAATTTCCCCTCACGGCAACAGCGGTGTGAAATATCGAGTGCAGCAATACGGCAACAGCTGGCTCGGTTGCGAATATCAGATCGAAGATCGCGGCGAGGGATCGGCACGGACACACCAGTCGACGGGAGCCTTATACGCTGTGTACGAACCGAGCAATGTCGGACATCCCAATCCGCCAGGCGAATGGAACCGCTCGTCGATCTTGGTCCGCGGGAATCACATGGAACATTGGCTGAATGGTGGACTCGTCGTCCGTGCAAACGCCGGGAGCTTGGACTGGCTGCAACGCGTCGCCGCCAGCAAGTTCGCGCCGCACGCCGGCTGGGGGCAAAATCGATACGGCCGCCTCATGCTGCAAGATCACGGCAACGAAGTCTGGTTTCGCAATCTTCGGCTGACGAACTTCCCAAACACTGCAGTCTGTGTCTGCCCGATCGTCGCCCCCAAAGCCTGCGGCCAAGCAAATTGTGAATCTGCGTCGGGCCTCGCAAATTGCGAAAGACCTTGGCACTTGGGTCCACCGTACCGACGACGCCTAGGGCCGCTGCTGCGACGCCGATGGTAGATGAAGAAAAGGTGTCAGGAATCATTTGCCTTGGGGAACTGCTATTCTATTTCTATTTCGGCCGCCCTTGGGGGCGGATAGTGCGTTCCAGCCCTAGGCGTTTGACCCTGCGCTGCGACCAGCGTTCGTCGCCGAACGGGCAGCCCCGAGCTACGCTTCGCCGTAGCGCCGAGAGCTCCGCTCCAGTCTGAGCCGAGTTGACATGTTCCAGCCAGCCGGGGGAACGTCGCACCGGCCAGGGCGCCATCAGCCTTTGCTGGCCCGCGTCGCTGTGTTGCCACCGCCACAAGTTGCTCCAGCGCAAATTCTCCGCCCGCCGAACGAGGTTGGCCCGCAGCGCAGTGCGCTCCACGTATCGGCAGACCGTGAGACAATAGTCTTCTTCCTGGACCGGAAACGACTTGAACCGACCTTGGTAGACGTGACCACTGCCCACGCTGTGTAATGGGCGCGCCAACGCTGCGTGTGCGTCAGGGTAAACCCGCCCACAAATCGAGACAACTCGCCGTCGACGTGCGGCTTGACCACGAGATGCCAGTGATTGGGCACCAGGCACCATGCCAAGAGGTTGATTCCGTGGCGCTCGACGGCTTCCTCGAGGATCGTTTCGAACGCGTCGTAGTCCGCGTCTTTTTCGACAATCGTCATCCGCGCATTGCCACGATTAGCACGTGATAAATCAGCCCACCGTCCGCCACTCGTCTCGGTCGTCCCATCTCCAAAACCTAACTGACCGTCTTCCGTGTTGCAATTTGGTTCCTGACACCTTTTCCTGATACTCTGGGCGGTGTCGCACAAGCGGAGGATGCCCCGCCGATTAGTCAGTCCGCTCTTCCCAAGACTGTCTTTCTTCCTGATTCATGACTCTCTCCTTCTAAGCTCGGAGGAGCCATTCCTCTACCTTTTTAACACCTAACCTGAGCAAAGATTATCGAGAGGGGGACACAAGTTTGGCTTGCCCGACAAAAGCAATCTGTGATAGTCTGCTCCGAGAGCAATGCCGCAAAGTAAAGCTGCTGATCACGACGCGCTTGCCGGATTCCATGACCTAAATCCTGAAACATCGAAAGGGCCTCCTTGCATTCGTTGGTGGTTGCTTGAAATCAATGATCTCAAGCGAGGCCCTTTCGTGTCTATCTCATTTCCGCACAAGAACTTACAACGAAGCTAAGTGCCATTCACGTCTGATGCCGAATCTCTAATGTCCACCGTATTAATTGCGCAGCCCAGCCAATTGCTGCCAACAGGCCGATACTTGGCAACAAATAGTTGTCAATAAACGCAAATGACCAACTGCCATCAATGAAAAAAAGTCGACTCCGAATTCTAAGCATTTTGAATAACAAACCCCCAATACTAAATCGATAAAGCAAGAATATCCAAGCAGTCGCAACAAGTGCGGAAATCGCAATACCTCGCCATGAACTAGTAAACACGGAAAACGCAGTTGCTAAAAACCAAATCCCTGCCAAGAACAACACCAGAACAACAAGATCCCCTATTGCGGGAGCTACGAAAATCCGAAAATGCGGCGACTGTACTGGATCCCAATGCGCTGCAACCCAAGGCCAACCGTAAAGCGTTAGCCAATAATTGCTGGTGGGCCCACTGCGGGTCGGCCACAATTCACCTCTAGTAACGGCCCAAATGTACAGGAAGCTCGTCGCAATATACGCAGTCCATTGCAACATGGCTGCCATTCGGCGTAAACGACGGGTCGCTAAAGTTGCCATATGTACGATTTGTCTGCCAGTATTTGATCTTCCAACACTCGACCGTTTAAACAACTCATTATTGAGGATCACTTAGTTAATGGAAAATATTTATATTGAAAGTCGTGCAGCTTTGAAGAACGAGTGAAGCCGGTTGGGTTCATGTCGGTACGTTTCCAGAACATTATGCAATTGCTGTCGCAGGTCGTCGATGTCGTC
>JBGSLW010000355.1:0-7763 GCA_041740495.1 Pirellulaceae bacterium | reverse complement strand
AGCCGAACTCGACCGCCGCGAAAGGCTCGTATCTCCGCTGCGGCAATTCGATCACGACGTTGCTCTCGCTGAGCGCATCGCGAAACACCAGCCACAACATGACTTGCCGCCAGAACCGTTTGAATGCTTCGCGGAACGGCTGCGGGCTGCCACCCAGGTACCAGCGCCAGGTCGACGCGGTGGCCATAGCCAGCACGCGGCCGCCGACGACTTGGGCGATGAGAATCGGCTGCCCTTCGTCGGACTCCAGGAGGACTTGGGCGTTGTCCTTCGGGGTCAAGACGTTGGCGCCGGCGACCGGGGGGAGGCGATCCCAAATCGAATTCGACTCGTCGTCCTCCAACTTCGTGACAAAATGGTTTGCCGCGGGGCGCAGCCGCAGTTCCCTGTCGATGTGCAGTTGCTGTCGCAGCGGCGCGTCGAAATCTTGCCGTTCCAACAGATCCATCTTGACCGGCAGCAGATCCGCGAGCGGCGTCTGAGCGTACAGCCCTGGGCCGAAGCTGTGCGTCCCCCCCAACATGATCAGCCCTTTCCCCCGCTCGACCGCGGCTGCGATCGCCTGCTGGGTCGCATCGCTGAGTGCCCGAGCGTCGACATTCTCCAGAATAAAGGCGTCGTAGTTCCCGGCTTGGATCGCCTGGGCCAGATCCAAGGGCCACCGTGGACGCTCGCGCGTCAACACCGTGAAGTCATCCAACTGGATTTCCTCGGATGAGCCCAACGCCCACTTGATGAATTTGCTCTCCGGGCTGACGTCCGCATGCAAGAAGAGCACTTTCAATCCACCGCTGAAAATCGTCATGAACGCCGACAACTCGTTGTTGATCGAGGTAACTTCCTCCGGCTGCGGTTCCAGGCGGACGGTGACGCGGTAGTTTCCTGGCTCCAGCGGGGTGAGCGACAGGTTCAACGGAATCTCTTGGTCGTCCTGAGCGACCCGCACCTTGCGCGTGGCGACGATTTCCTCGCGCCCCGCCGGGTCGGTCACAATCAACTGCGCATTCACATCGCGATTCGTGAAGCCGCGAATCCGCACGATCGACTGGATCGTCTGCTGGTTTTTCACGACCCCGCGAAAGTGATCGGGCATGCTGACCACTGCGATATCGGCGGACTGACCGGCGTCGGCGGTCGGCCCCAAGGCCACCGAGTGCAACGGGGCCTGAACGGCGGCCACCAGGTCCGCCGCGGCGGAGGGTTCGACGGCGGGATCACTGGCGTTTTGCACGCCGTCGCTCACCAGCACCACGCCCAGCAAACGCTGCTCGCGCACGCCGCGCAGAGCCGCCGCCAACGAGGACCCGATATCGGTTTCGCTGCCGGTCGGTTTGCCCGCTGGATCGGCCCACGGCAATCGATTCGCGGCCAGCGGTTCGAGCCGATTGTCGAAGCCGTACCATTTGAGCTCGATCGATTGGTCCGCCAGTCGCTCAAGCTGGGCCTGACTCCCCTGAAACATCCGCCGCACCACATCCCAACGTGAGGCGGTGCTGGCGTCGTGTGGCAGCTCCATCGATCGAGTCAAATCGACCAGCATCAGCAGCACCGCCGACTGCGGCCGCTGCTCCGTGGTAATGCACCCCGGCCGCAATAACATCACCAGCACCAGCAAGCTGGTCGCAGTACGCAGGGCGATCAAGACGGCTCGCCGCCGCCCGTTCAGCTGCCCAAAGGTCGGACGCAGTACCTGCACCGCCAGCAATGCCAGCGCAATCACAACCAGCCAAAGCGGCGACACGACCGGTTGCAGCGTCCAAGATTGCATATGTCTCTAAATCTTCGTTTAACGCCGAGCCACAGGCGACGGCTTTTCTGCCGGCGGTCACTGTAGGCCGGAACAATTCTTCGCAATTCCGGCAGTCAGTTGTAGGCCGGAACAAGCCTTCGCAGTTCCGGCAGTCTCTGTAAGCCGGAACAAGCCTTCGCAATTCCGGCAGTCAGTACTCCGTACCAAATATTCAGTAGTCAGTACTCGGACAGCCGGCGCCTTTGGCTTGGCGTTAAACGAAGGAAATGGCTGACATTTGGTCGAACGCCTCCCGCACCTGAAACCGCCGCGTTAGAATTGTATCGCGAGGGCGCGGCGCTGTCAGTTGCTTCTGAAATTGGGAATTCCTGTGACGCATAAAATCGACCTCCGTTCGCCAGTTGTTTCAGGCTGTTGGTATCGGCGATTGCGCGTTGTCGGACAAGTATTAGCCGCACTATTGATTGTTGGGTCGCTGTCTGGCCCGATCGGACTCGGTCAAACCAAGCCGGCGAATGTCCAACGACCACTCCCGGTGGTAGTCTCCGCCGAAGCACAGGCGATTCACGATAGCGGCTTGCTATTCGACGGACACAATGACCTTCCCTGGACGGTGCGGGAAAAGTCGAATTCGTCGTTTGCCAAGTGCGACCTTCGCCAACCTCAGCCGGAAATGCACACCGATATACCGCGGCTGCGGAAGGGGGGCGTGAAGGCACAATTCTGGAGCGTGTACGTGCCGGTTTCGACGGCGCTCGGCAACGAAGCGTTTCTGACGACGATGCAGCAGATCGACTTGGTGCACGCGATGTGCGCCGAGTATCCAGATGTCTTTGAAATTGCTCTGACCACCGACGACATTCGCCGAATCGCCGCGGCTGGCAAAATCGCCTCGCTGATGGGGGTAGAAGGGGGACACTCGATCGAGAACTCGCTGGCCAACCTGCAGCGGCTGTACGACCGGGGGGCCCGGTATATGACGCTGACGCACAGCAAGAACACGCCTTGGGCCGACTCGTGCAGCGACGAACCGAAATCCAACGGGCTATCGGAGTTCGGCCGCGAGGTGGTGCGCGAAATGAATCGGCTGGGGATGCTGGTCGACATCTCCCATGTCTCCCCCAAGACGATGCACGACGTGCTGGACATCGCCCAGGCCCCGGTGATTTTCTCGCATTCGTCGGTCAAGGCGATCTGCGATCACCCGCGCAACGTCCCGGACGACGTGTTGGCTCGGCTACCCGAGAACGGGGGGGTGGTGATGATCAATTTCTTTTCGCGGTTCATCGTACCGACGAGCGATGGAGTGGAAGATGACTCCCGCCGCGGAACCGTGCACGATGTGGTCGATCATATCGATCACGCGGTGAAAGTCGCCGGCGTGGACCATGTCGGGTTGGGCTCGGACTATGACGGAATTCCATCGGCCCCGCTGGGACTGGAGGATGTCGCCACCTACCCGGCGATCACACAACTGCTGTTGGAACGTGGCTACGACCGCGAGTCGATCCATAAGATCCTGGGAGGCAACGTACTGCGGGCGATGGCACAGGCCGAGGCGGCTGCCCGGCAACTGCGCAACGCCGCAGGCAAGTGACGGCCACGCATGTCACAGGAGATTCCCGCCCGTTTCCAATTCGCCACCTGCCAATTCGGCGCAGAGCAGGTCTGCAAGGCGGAAGTCCTGGCACGGTTCCCGTTCCTGGCGTTTGCCTTTTCCCGCCCTGGGTTCTTGACCTTCAAGATCGCACAACCGGTCGAACTCGCCGAGTCTTTCTGCCTGGTGGGAACGTTTGTCCGGACCGCCGGCTGGTCGCTGGAGTCGATCCAAGGGACTCACGCCGACGTCGTCCCGCGCGTACGGCACTGGCTGGCCGCCCAGCCCTTTCAGCAGATCCACGTTTGGCCACGGGATACCGCCACGCCAGGCGATCACGAATTCGAACCGGGAACCTCGCCGGAATCGTTGCCGTTGGCCAACGCGATTGAGCAGTCGCTGGCCCAGGAGAACGGCGACGACCGGCAGGCTCCGCGAGTCAACGTCGACGCGTCGTACGGCGAGCACGTGTTGGATGTGATTCAAGTCGACCCGGGAGTTGTCTGGCTTGGGCGACATGTGGCCAGCACGGTGCCGGGACGGTGGCCCGGCGGAGTCCCGCAGTTCGCGCGACCCGAGTCCATGATTAGCCGCGCGTACTTGAAGACGCGCGAGGCGATCGCCTGGTCGCGGTTCCCCCTGCAGCCGGGAGACTGGTGCCTGGAAATCGGCGCCGCGCCGGGCGGCTCCTGTCAGGCGTTGCTGGAAGCCGGCCTGCGCGTGATCGCCGTGGATCCCGCGGCGATGAGCCCGGCGCTGCAGCAGAACGCCAACCTGGTCTATTTCCGCGGGCGGAGCCGGGATATCCGCCGGGGGAAGCTGAGGCCAGTCCGCTGGCTGCTGGCCGACCTCAATATGGCGCCGAATTACACGCTGGACGCCGTCACGGATATTGTCACCAACGCCAAAGTGAACTTGGAAGGGATGCTGTTGACGCTGAAGCTGGCCCAATGGGAGTTGAGCGCGCAGATCCCGGAGTACGTGGCCCGCGTCAAAGCGTTGGGATTCGACTTCGTGCGGACTCGGCAATTGGCGTTCAATCGCCGCGAGATCTGCGTGGCGGCGCTGCGCGACAAGTCGATGCGGGTTGAGTGAGCTCCGGTTTTGTAGCAAGAAGCCGAACGATCCGCAGGGCAAGCCTTCGGGATTCATTGTCGAACAATTGTCCCAATTGTTTTCTTCGGGCGTCGCCGTCGTGTAGCAAGAAGCCGAACGATCCGCAGGGCAAGCCTGCGGGATTTGAAAACGCATTCTCTGCCAATGCCCCACGCTCAACGTGGGGATCGTTACGCTTCCGGCTGCGAAATCGTCCGTGCCGGTCCGCGAAAGTTTTCCGATCGTGTGACACAGGTCGGTTTTGTGCGACAGATTCTACGCATTTCTCTCGGCAATCGGCCACCCAGCGGCCGGTCGAGCAGTATCTTTCAACAGGAAAACTGCGACCATGAATCTACGCGCTGGAAGGAACCGCCTGGCTATTCTGTTCGTCCTGGCCATGGCCGGGATTGGCAGCGGATGCTCTGCGCTGCGGCACAACGGCACCTGGCGTCCGCCGCAACTTGCCGGCAAGCTCTCGGGTCGAGAATTCCGGCGGGTTGCCGCCAGAAACCCACAATCCGAATTGTTGCAGGCCGAAGCCGATTACGCCAATGCGCTGGCCGCCGCGGATTCCGGCGATGAGGACTGCGTCGACTTTTTCGCCAAGGCGGCCTTGGCGTCCTGGCAAGTCCTGAACCCGCAGCTCGTTTCTTCTGGTACGTGGTCGGGCCGAGCAGGAGAGATCTACCACGCGGCGTTGTTGGGGCTGGTGAACGAGGGGATGCGGTATCGCCGCTTGGATCCGCAGACGGGATTGCACGTCTGCCTGGGGGACGGGTGGCAAACGATTCCGCTGACTTACCACGGCTTCGCAACGTGCGAATTTGCAGTCGACCGGCTCATGGCGGTCGGCGAATACCAGACGCGGCAGCTGAACCGGGAGTACCGCTGTCCCGGGATCGGATTGCCTACGATTGCGGTCCATTGCCGACGGCCGGATGAGCAGTTTGTACGGGCTCAGCAGGCGATGCCGACGGCGATTCTATTGCGATCCGCGGACCCTACCGAAGAGTCGCCGGGCATCCCGACATTGGAACTTTACAGCGGATGGGGCTCGAGCCAGGTCGATGTTTCCGGTGCGATGCTGCCGTTGGCTCGCGATTTGTCCGCGCCGTTTGCGTATTCGCTCATCAACATGCCTCGCGACTACTTGCGAGAATTTTTGCAGCCGGGCCAAACCAAACCCGATGAGGAGGGGCTATTCCTGGTGCACCCTTACCAACCGGGAAAAATTCCGGTGGTGCTCTCGCACGGGCTGATCTCCGATCGATTCACCTGGGCCAACGGGGCCAACGAGTTCTATGCGCGGCCCGATCTGGTGTCCCGCTACCAGTTGTGGGGTTTCGAATACGGCACCGGGAACTCGTTTTTGACTAGCGCCGCGTTATTGCGGCGGCAACTGGAGGAAGCTTGCAGAACGTTCGATCCGCAGGGAAAGGATCCGGCTCTCTCGCAGATCGTGCTGGTCGGGCACAGCATGGGAGGGCTCGTCAACAAGCTGCAAATCACGTCCAGCGAGGACCGGCTGTGGCGCGCCATCGCGAACCGATCGTTTGATCAAGTGCACATGGACGACACAGCCAGGCAGCGGCTGGCGGAGGCGTGTTTCTTCGATCCTTCCCCGCGCGTGCAGCGGGCGATTTTCCTGGGAACCCCCCACCGCGGTTCGGCGATCGCCCAACGTTGTATCGGGCGACTCGGTTCGCTCTTGGTGCGAGAGCCCGCCGCGTCGGCCGCGGCCCATCAACGCCTGATCGACGACAACCCGAATGTTTTCTCGCGCGAGTTCCGCAGGCGGATCCCCACCAGTATCGACTTGCTCGAACCGACCAGTCCGCTATTGCAAGCGACGAATTGCCTGCCGATCGACCCTGTGGTCGCCACGCACTCGATCATCGGCAACGGCTATTGGATGCCCGGGTCCGGGGACTCGGACAGCGTGGTTCCGGTGAGTAGTGCCCGGTTAGATCGCACCGGCACGGAGTTCTACCTGCACGCCAAACACACCAAGCTGACGCAGGACGAACGATCGATCGAGGAGCTATTTCGAATTCTGGAGGAACATCTCGCCGTATGTGGGAATGATTCGGTCGGTCCCGCCAAGTCCGCCGCGGACACAAATCTGCGTGCATCGCGTTCCGCGCGGGCCGCGAGTTTTCCGCAGCCCGCCCGCGGCATTCACGAGGAATTGGAGCCTGCTGCGCGCCAGGCAAGCAAGGCCACAGCCGGCGAACCAGGTGGTGAAAGCGAAAAATCCACCGGCTGGCGCCCTGCACGCCGGAATCAGGGACAATAATAACCCAGCGAATCTGCGGGCCCTTGGCGTTGAACAAATCGCGTGAGGATTGATTATGCCCACTTCCCAAATGGCAAAACTCGGACTGCAAATCCTTATGATTGGTGGGGCCAGTGCCATGTTGGCATTTGGGCAATCGGTGCCGCAAGAAGGTGAATCAAGCCCGCCTCCTACGGCGCAGCAAGTCTTGACGAAATTCGTCCACGCCTTGGGCGGCGAGATGGGCATCCTGGCGGTCGAGCCGTTGACCATTTCCGGAATCAGGTCATTCGGCGTGCTTCAACCAATGCGAGAAGAATTCAGAATGACCTTTATGGACGACAAGTTCTATGGTACGTCGGTTCGCACCGACTCACGGGGCACCAGGAAGTTTGAAGTCGGCTCGGATGGGAAAATGGTTTGGGACACGCTCACACAGGGCGGAAAAGTTCGCACGCAGAAAATCTCCCACCAGCTTCTAGAGTCCCAAATGGAACGTGCCGGTCATCCGCGGCTTGGATTGATGCTCGCCAATTATCCAGGAACGGTACAGGTGTTGGGCAAAAAAACAGTTCAAGACCGTTTGTTGGTCGAGTTGGAGTTTCTCGATGCGAATGGAAGCCGCACCATTCGGTTGTTCGACGACGTCACCGGTCTAATGGTTGCATCCTCTCGCGAAACCCCCGGCGTCGACGACGCATCGAACCCATTAGTCCGCGAGATCCGCTATGAGTATCAACAGCGAGGCGAAGTGCGATTCTTGAAGAAATTGGAGACGTTTATCAACAGTCAGCCGGAATCGAGCACAGAGTTCACGAGCATTCAGATTTGCGATCCGACTGATGAGTCATTGTTCTCGGTGCCGGAGGGTTCGGCAGCCGAAAACAACTAACGCGGTTAACCTAGGCTTTGTCCCAAAACACAGTTCCGCGTTCCATTGAGATCAGCCGCCTGGCGCTAGCCTGCGGTTTCCGGGCGCCGGGTTCCAAAAAACCGCAGGCTAGCGCCAGGCGGCTGATGTTTTGGGTCAAAGCCTAGGTTAA
>JBGSLW010000354.1:0-31850 GCA_041740495.1 Pirellulaceae bacterium | reverse complement strand
GAGCGGCGCTGCTGGACAAACCCGCGCCGGCGGGGATGTCCGAGTGGACGACCGCATCGACGGGAGGGATCACCGCACCGCGAGCGGCCAGCAAACTCCAGACGCCGCGAATGTAGCGTAGCCAGGTCGGTTCACCGCTGGCGGGCGGCCGCTCCGGAAAAAACCGCCCCAGTTCGTCGAACGAATGTGAGTAGAATCGGCACCCTTCTTGAGGCATCCCCGCCGGGGCGGCCGCGATCACCGTGTGCCGCTCGATCGCCATCGGCAGCACCAGACCGTCGTTGTAATCCGTATGCTCTCCGATCAAGTTGACACGGCCTGGGGCGGCCACAATCCAGCGGGGGGCGCGCTGAAACCGAGTCCGAAAACTATCGACCGATTCGGGAACCTGTTCGGCCAACCCCATGTCGTGCGCTTCCACTGCGAGGACAAAGCAAAAGGCGCGACGCGGAGCGTCGCGCCACGCACCAATTACCGCAACACGCCAACGAAGTCCAACCGGGCGACGACGTTGCTGCAGAAATCTCGCCAGGTAAAGACATCATCATTCGTCGAATCGGTGCCGGCGGTCGTCCGCTGGGGATCGACGATGCTCAGTCCCGTTTCCTCACCGCCGTCCCCCCACATCCCACCTAGGATGACAGCGTGGTTCATCGGGGAGGAGCGGTCGGCGTAGTTGAAACCGCCAAAAAAAATCACCGGGGCCACCGTGAGGTGAGGAACCAAGTCGGGAATGCGGACCGTACCGCGATTCGTGAGAACTCGGACTCCAAACGCCGATTGGACCGTATCCATGTTTCCCCGAGTCGGATCGATCGCCCCCGTGGCCTGCAACACCACACCGTTTCGCTTGGCCCGCGAGATCACCCCCGGCACGTCGAAGCAGGTGCGCCCGCCCGACTCCAGCATCATCGCCAGGCAGGCGGCCCAACACGAGTAGTCATCCGGCTGCCGGATTCGATTGATACGATGGTTGATGTTGATTTCGCTCATGACGTTCGCCTTGGTGGTTGTCGGACTCCACAGGGAGTTCACGGCGGCGTTTGACCGTTGTTGCCATTTTTTCTCAAAGTTATCCAGGGATCTGGACCAAACGCACCGAGATTTTTGGGCAACCGCGGTTCGGCGACCACAGGTACAACCACGCGTTTGGACGTCGAGACATCGAGGCAGAACGGCGGAGCGGAGCGGCGACGCGGAGCGGCGCGCCACTCTGGGGACCCTAGATCGCGGGGGGACCGCGTTCCCCGGTGCGAATGCGGACGCATTCCTCCAGGGGGAGTACGAAAATCTTGCCGTCGCCGATCTCGCCGGATTCGCCGGAGCGTGCCCCCTGGGTGATCGCTCGGATGGTGGGTTCGACGAAGTCCTCGTTGACGGCGATCTGCAATTGCACCTTCCTTCGCAAATTGGCGGTGAATTCCTCGGCGCTATACAGCTCGGTCTTTCCGCCTTGCCGGCCGAAGCCTTGACAATCGACGATCGTCAAGCGGAAAACTTCCACCGCGGTCAGCTCGGCTTTGACCGCTTCCAGTTTGTGGGGCTGAATGATCGCAATGATCAGTTTCATTCCAAGACCTCATTGGCGCTCGCAGCGCACTTGTTTGCGTTTTCTTGCCGATCGCCTTCCGGAGTTGCTCGCTGCTCTGCGATTCGAGTTCGCGCCCTTCCTCGGCGGCGGTGGTCATCGGCTCCACCGGGATCCGTTGTGCTTGCGGGGAGTTGCGAGGCATCGATAGTTTAGCTCCGCGATATCGGGCAGGCCACTCCCGACCGCGCCGGGGATTTTGACAACCAGCCGAGCCGGCATTCTAATGCCACCGATCGCATTGGTTCGTTACGGAGTGGAAACATGTCGGCTGCCATCGCAGGTCTGTTGTACGGTTGGAACAAGAATACCGAGTACGCCCCGAAACTGGTGGCGGACTTGAGCGAAGAGCAAATGTGGGCGGCGATCGCACCGGCGGGCCAGGAGCCAGCGAACCACCCGGCCTGGATTTTCAGCCACCTCAACACCTATTTGCCGATCATCGCCGATTTGATCGAGGGTCGCGAATTCCCCGACCCGCGGGAAGCACCGTTCGGGATGTTGTCACACCCCGAATCGCGCCCCGGCGTATACGCCAATCGAAGTCAACTGGTCGAGCAATACGTCGCTGGGCATGCGCGCGTCGAGCGACTGCTGCGGGCGGCGGATCCGACGGTCCTGGAGCAACCGATGACTCTGCCGCGATGGGCGGCGTTGATGCCGCAAGTGGGGATCGCCTTGGCGTATCTCATGCTGTTCCACGAAGGGTTGCATCTGGGGCAACTCAGCGCCTGGCGCCGCGTGCAGGGACTGCCGCGCGTCTAATCGACGCGGTGGAAGGCGCTGCGCCGGAGCGGTTTGCCCAGCCGGAAAACTCCGCCACGATCCAATCGAGCGGCTCGGACCGGCGAATCGGGCTAACCGGCAAAGCTTGTCAATCTGGGCCGAACCCGCGGTAATTTGCGCCGGCTGTGTGGATCGAAGCTTAAAAAACAGCGCCGCCTGATCCGATACCAACGGCATCGCAAGAAATTTGCCATTCATTGATTCAAGTCGCGGGATGCGAGTGATCGGCAAATTTGGCAGAAGGACACCAACACGTAATGGTCCGCCCGCGATCCAAGCCTAGGGAGTCAATCATGCGCCGGTCGTTAGTCTCAGCCTTTTTGATGACGTTGGGGTGGTCCGCGTCCAGTCTATTCGCCCAGTACCAACAGCCCGTCCTCCGCAGCGTTCCGAGCGGGACGCCCTCCGTAACCGCGGCAGGGACGACGGCCCACACAACTCGCAACAACTCATTTGCCCCGCAGGCCGGCGGGGCCATGCGGCCGAATACCGTCGGCGTCTCCACGACGCTGTCGGACACTTCACTGATCCAGGAAGTCGCACCGACGCCGGCCCCGGTTGCGGCTCAGCAAGACGTTCCGTCCGCCCCCGCAACGGGCGACGCCCAACAACAAGTCGGCCCCGGACTGCAAGTCCAAAGCAACGCAGCCACCGCGCCGGACTGGGCCTACGAACGGGGACGATTCGGCCGCTTTATGCAATGCGACCAGAGCGAGCCGTTCCGCCTGTTCGGTACCACCGCGCGCGGCACCGAAGTCGGCGGCTGGCTGATGTCCGGTTGGCACACCGATGACAACGGGCTGTTCAACAACGACGACGACCGCCTGCGGTTACACCAAGGTTGGATCTACGCGGAGAACAAGGCTGACCAATGCTGCAATTGGGATGTCGGCTACCGCTTCGATCTGGTGTACGGCGTGGACGGGCTCGACCTGCAGGCCAAAGGGAACTCGCCGGCCGGCGCTCCGGAAGATTGGGACAACGACTTTGATCACGGGATCTACGGTTGGGCGGTACCCCAAGCCTACGCCGAATTCGCTCGGGGGCGTCATTCGATCCTGGCTGGCAAGTTCTTTAGCCCGCTCGGCTACGAAAGCTTGATGGGCCCGCAGTCGTTCTTCTATAGCCACAGCTTCTCACGGTTTTTCACGCAACCCTTCACGCTGTCCGGCGTGCTGTCGCGATTCGATTACACCAACGATTTGCAATTGCTCAACGGCGTCACCGCGGGCTGGGATACCGGCTATGACCAAACCAACGGCGGGGCGACGTACGTGGGCGGCTTCCGCTACCACCCGTGCGCTCCTATCAATTTCAGCTACCTGGTTTCCGCCGGCAACACCGGCTACCTGGGTGAAGGCTGGAACCACAACTTCATTACCGATGTGATGCTCACCGATCGGATGAACTACGTGGTGGAGACGAATATCCTCAATCTCGACAACAACGACGACTTCAGCGTGGTCAATTACTTGCTGTATCGCGTCAATCCGTGCATCGGCGTCGGAACGCGGTTCGAATGGTATCGCTCCGACCGGTTCACGGGGGTCGACAATTCGACCTATTCCTGGACCAGCGGGCTCAACGTCAACACGATCCCCAACCTGATCTGGCGGCCGGAAGTCCGCGTCGATTGGGGGGCGGGGGCCGTCGACCCGGGCCAACTGATCCTGGGCTCCAGCTTGATCGTGCAGTTCTAAGTCACGGCGAATCTCAAGCCGCTCCAATTCCGATCCAGCTCTGCCGACCCCGAAGACGGACTCCAGCAGAGTTGATTGAAAAAGGCGTCGCCCCCCACGAGGCGACGCTTTTTTTCCTTTCCAGAGCGACCTCATCAGAGTGGCACGACGCTCCGCGTCGTGTCTTCATGCATCAACGTGTCGTCGTGCCACACGAATCTTCAACCGTTCATTGTCTTCATGTGCCACACTGCAACGGGTCAACGATGTCGTAAATGCACGGGGATCCGCGACGCGGAGCGTCGCGCCACTCTGATTTTCCCCAGCCAATTCCGTTGGCTTACTTAAACACGACCTGACTTTGCGGGGATTCCTGGTAGGTGATTTGATGACCGGGGACCCACTTCCCTTCTTGCAAGTACTCCGCCTTGGTCACGAATTTCCCATCGCGCCCGAATTCAGAGGTCGAGCGAACTTCGGTGATGTTGTTCGCATTCCCGGTAACCTTTTCCACCGAGACCCATTTCTTGCCGTCCACGTCCATCGTGCCGGTGGTGTAAAAACCGGCCGTCGTGAAGTACCAGAAGCGGATCTTCTCCACGCTGGGATCCCACATCAGGATCGACTCCCCCCCGTACTCGCCGTCGTTGACCGAGTGCAACACGCGAACCGCCTGCCCGTTCATCGCCCGCTCCCATGTGGAGACGTCCCACTGTGGCTTTTCGGGGGTCGAATTGGCGAACTCTCCCCGAAAGGTCTTGCCGCACATCGGCTCGAAGACCTTCAACGGCTCGATCAAACCTGCCGGGACCTCAGCGCTCACCGCTTCCGCAGGTGCCGCCGATTTTTCTTGGCCAACCAGCGGCGCGCCGCTGAATCCAAGACATCCGATCATCAACATCCCTATCGAAGCTCTCATCATCACCTCCAAAAAAAGACCTGGGAAACTATTCCTTGTGCAAACCGGCGGCATGCCACGCACGCGGCCTCCGCCATCGCCTACGTGATTTTTCGCTCCAACGGCCAATTCTCAGAACGGCATACCTTGGGCGCAAACGGAGCGGACAACGCATTGACCAGCCCGATCATGCGCGAGACGAACGGCGGCTTGCCCGACTCCACATATACCTTCAAGGCCTTGATGATCATGTTGCCACCACTCGACATATACTTCTCCGTCTTCGTACCGACCGGCACGTCGATCGTCGTCAACGTGAACTCGGTGCCCCCCTCGATCGGCTTCAACTCGTACTCCACCACGCACAGCGGGTCGTTCAAGTTGGCGAACTTAAAGGTATGCGAATACTTGCGGGGGGGGTCAAACTCCAGCACCTCGCCGACCACCCCGGTCAGTTTGCCGTTGGGCGAGCGCATCCGCACCGGAGCGCCGGGGGCCAGTCGCGTGGTCTGCAGAACATGGTTGAAGAAAAAGGGGAGCACCTCGCCTTGCTTGGTCAGGGTGCTCCAGACCTTTTCAACCGGGGCTTCGATCACGATCCGATACACTTGTTTCTGCGGAGAATTCATTCTGGTTTCTTCCGGGAAGGGGGTTTTCCCGAGTTCGCAGAACGCGGATTCGGCGACGACTTCGCGCCCGCAAACTCGGCTTCAATCTTGAACTTCAAATCGGTTGCCTGGCTCGCCCAAAACCCGCTGTACTCGCTGGTCCAGCGGTCGTAAATCATCTGGATCGGCACGGCGTTGAAATACAAGGCGCGGCGACGACCGACCTTTTGCACCACCAGCAACTGAGTCGACTCCAGGATCCGCAAGTGCTTGATCACGGCGATGCGACTCACCTCAAACGCGGCGCAAACCTCGTTGACACTGCACCCGGGCGAGGCCCGGACCAGGTCCAAGATCTTGCGGCGAATGCGATGCGCCAGCGCGTGAAACAGCAAGTCCATCGATTCGGGTTTCATATGTAACTAAAAGGTTACATATTGGCCTTCGCGCTGGCAAGTGGTTCCCCGCAAAAATCTGAAAAAAATTCCGCTGTCGAGCAGTCTTGATTCATTGCCGAATCTGGGCTTCCTCGTTTAACGCCCAGCCGAAGGCGCCGGCTTTACCGTTCCGCTTACCGTTCCGCTTACCGTTCCGCTTACCGTTCCGCTTACCGTTCCGCTTACCGTTCCGCTTACCGTTCCGCTTACCGTTCCGCTTACCGTTCCGCTACTCGAACATGCCGGCGCCTCCGGCTGGGCGTTAAACGAAATGCCGAAGGCGCCGGCTTTACCGTTCCGCTACCCGAACATGCCGGCGCCTCCGGCTGGGCGTTAAACGAAATGCCGAAGGCGCCGGCTTTACCGTTCCGCTACCCGTTCCGCTACCCGAACATGCCGGCGCCTCCGGCTGGGCGTTAAACGAGATGCCGAAGGCGCCGGCTTTACCGTTCCGCTTACCGTTCCGCTACTCGAACATGCCGGCGCCTCCGGCTGGGCGTTAAACGAGATGGAGGAGAACGATGATTCAAAACGGCACAAGCTCATGATCCGGGAGGTCGCGACACAATGACCTTCACCCTCCTCTGGGGAGGGTCGGACGCAGGAGGCGGCCGGGGAGGGCAGGGCAGGGGCCGGGGAGGGGCAGGGCAGGGGCCGGGAAAAGCCAAAGACGGGCGGGGATTTGCAATGCATCGGCCAAGCTTCCACTGGTTTTGTCCGCAACCCCCGAGTACGCTACCGATCGCGGCGGGATGAACGGATCTCCCTGCCATTCCACATCGAACCGCAAAGAGCCGAATCCATGTGCGGCCGATTCACGTTGAAAAGTTCCCCGCAGCAAGTGGCGACTCTCTTCGCCGACTTGCCGGTAGCGATTCCCGAATTCGTTCCGCGCTACAATATCGCGCCGACCCAGCAGGTCTTGGCGGTGCGTGAGGCCTCGAACGGCGGTGCGGCTGTCTGGTTGCGGTGGGGGCTGATCCCATTCTGGGCTAAGGACACCGCGATCGGCGCGCGCATGATCAATGCTCGGCTGGACACCGTCGACCAGAAACCGGCGTTTCGCGCGGCGTTCAAATCGCGGCGTTGCCTGGTGGTTGCCGACGGATTTTACGAGTGGCGTGCGATGGGCAAACGCAAACAGCCTTTCTACATCACGGCCGCCGAGGGGGCGCTCTTTGCCTTTGCCGGGATCTGGGAATCGTGGCGCGATCCAACGAAGCCCGAACCGTTGGAGAGCTGCTCGATCCTCACAACCGACGCCAGCGACGATCTGCGCTCGTTGCACGACCGGATGCCGTGCGTCGTCCCTCCCCAGAATTTCGCCGCCTGGCTGGATGCGGACTTTGCACATCCGAAGTCGCTCTTGGCAGGCGCCGGCGGGGCCTCGGCCGTCGCCTGGGACTTTGTCCCGGTCAACCCGGTCGTCAACAACGCTCGCCACGACGCACCCGACTGCATCCAGCAAGTACCATAGACCAACGCAAGTCCCATGCACGCACCGCCGGTGATTCGCCCCGCCCAGTCCGCAGACGTCCCAACCATCTTGCACTTCATCCGCTGTTTGGCCGAGTACGAACGGCTGGCCGATCGCGTGGTGGCGGACGAGCCCTCCTTGCACGAATCGCTGTTCGGTCCGCGGCCCTATGCTGAAGTCCTGCTCTGCGAGGTCGCCGGACAACCGGCCGGGTTTGCCCTGTTCTTCCACAACTATTCGACGTTTCTGGCGCGGCCGGGGATCTACCTGGAAGACTTATTCGTCGATCCGGCGTACCGGGGGCGCGGCTGCGGACGCGCTTTGCTGCAGCGCCTGGCGCAAGTGGCCTGCGAACGAGCTTGCGGACGGATCGAATGGTCGGTGCTCGACTGGAACCAGCCGGCGATCGACTTCTATCGCGCGCTCGGCGCCGAACCGCTGGATGATTGGACCACCTTCCGGTTGGCGGGCCCCGATCTGGAACGTCTGGCAGCAACTTGAAGAGGGATCTCGACACCTTCAGCTGAAGGTGGAACATTTACTGGCCGTGAACGATTGCCGGTTTTGCGTTGGCGGCGGGCGTCTCGGAGGAAGTTGCAGCTGTCCTGCGCGGAATGCCCGGGCAAGTGCCGCGGGGAGTGGGACTTCGGCGAGCACCAACAAGGCGCGGCTGTGTGCCACCTTTGCCTTCATTTCCTGCTGGCATGCGATCGCTTCCGCGCGACGCGCCTCGGCACGCGCTTGGGCGGTTCGCGTGTCCGCTTCGGCCTGGTCGCTCTGCAATCGCGCTCCAATATTGTCGCCGACATCAATTTCCGCGATGTCGATCGAGATGATTTCAAAAGCCGTATTCGCATCGAGTCCTCTTGCCAGCACGCACTTGGATATGCGGTCGGGCATTTCCAGCACGTCCATGTGGGTATGCGAGGATCCAATCACCGTAATGATTCCCTGGCCAACGCGAGCGATGATTGTTTCCTCGGTCGCGCCGCCAATCAATTGATCCAGATTCGTGCGGACGGTCACCCGCGCACGCACGCGCAACTCGACACCGTTCTTCGCAACGGCACTCAGTGTCGTCCTTCCGTTACGTTGAGGTTCGGGACAGTCGATCACTTTGGGAGATACGCTGGTCCGCACCGCGTCCATCACGTCACGGCCGGCAAGGTCGATCGCCGCCGCGCGGTCGAAATCCAACTCGATGCCAGCACGATCGGCAGCGATGATCGCCCGCAAGACCTGCATGACGTCGCCCCCGGCCAGGACGTGGGCCTCCAGGCGTGGGGTGCTCATGCCCAATTGACGATCGATATTCAGCCCCGCCTGCCTGCCCATAACCTGGGCCGTGACGATCATGCCCGGGTTGACCCGGCGGAAGCTCATACCAATCAAACTCAATATGCGCACGTCGGCCCCGGACATGTAGGCCTGAATCCACAGCGTCCCGTAGCGGAAGAAAATAAGGGCTACCACCAGAGCGGTCAGAATCGCCACCGCGAGTCCACCGACGATGAAAACCTCACCCCTGGTCAATGCGGCGATTAAGCTTACTCCAACAAACACTGTGGGTTCCTTCTCATCGGGGTCATGCGGGCGCGAAACTGGAACATCGTTCCACCGCGACGCGTTCGATCAACGCACAAAAAAACCGATGCGGCAGCACACTCGCAAGTGATCTGCCGCATCGGTTTACTTTTTAACAAGCCCCCTGGGACTGCCAGGTTGCCATTTATCTAGTCGTCCGAACGATACGAGGAGGGCCTTGCCGGCCTGGCCTCGACATTCCCTATCGTAGGTCATTCGGCTGACAAAACAAGAGCATATGCTCGTGACGGTGGACTTCGAAGAGAGCTGGAGAGGTTCCGCAAGGCCTGTGGGTACCTCGTCCCCATCACGTGTCGGCTGGAGGGCAAGTCCCTTTGCAATCGCTCGCCGATTGGAATCCGCTGGGCAGGTCCCAGCAGGCGACCGGCTTCGTCCCGATCGCGGCTGTGGTCGATGGGTTTTTTGTAGAATGCTCCAGGTACACTTGGGGAGCGCTAAGCGTCTGTGCTTAGCTTTCGATCGGCGACTTCGGAGCGCGTTCATGAAAACACAGGGAGAAATCGAAGCTGCCATCTGCCAAAGGATGTCCCATTTCGAGCAGGAATATATGGGCCGCGGACCCAAGGACATCCGCGCCCATTTGATTGGTGACCTGCTGGTGGTTCGCCTGCAGGGAGTTCTAACGGCTGCGGAACAGCATCTGGTAACGACGCTGCCGGCGGAGAAGGGACGTGACCTGCTGAAGCAGGTTCGATCGCAACTCATCGAGGTAGCGCGGCCGAAATTGGACGCGGTGGTCGAGGATATCACGGGAACCAAGACCGTGAGCCTGCACCACGACATCAGCACCCTGACTGGCGAAGAGATCGTCGTTTTTACGCTGGCCGAGGCGCCTTGTTATCGTGAAGCGAAGAAGAAGTAGCCCCGTTCCTTTGCGGCCGATGAGGCTGTCGACCGCTGAGCAATCCGCCAACCCACGCCTGACGGGTTCGTTCGACTGTCCAATGGGGACGAGGGCGGCGTCGCTGAGTGTGAGAATTGCCCTACGAACGGGCAGCGGGAATCGAATGCTCTTCCCGGCGACTTGAGTTCGGTGTGGCGTTCGACTGGGCGCTGCACAGGGCGTTGGCCGGTCGAGCGTGAACAATTCTTTGGTATAGACCCTCGAACACTTTGCCACTCGGAGCGAGGCTACTTCGTCCGTCCAGCAATGGCCGCTAGTTGAACCAGATGGCAAATCCGAAAAACTGGCCGCGGAAAACCTGTGTCAGCTCGTCCCAAGCCTCGGGGGTCGAGAGATCTCCCTCCTCCAAGTACGGTTCCATCTGAGAGCCCTGGATCGTCAATACCAGATCGAAATCGGTCGGCTCTAGAAAGACTTTTTTCAAGTTGATTCCCACCCCTCGCGCCGGAAACTGAACGGGGCCGAACAAACCTTGCATATACTCCCGCCAATACGGAATCAACTTCCGCCCTTCGAGGATCGCTTCGAGTTCGTCCAGAACCTTGTGCCATCCCGTGATCACCTCGCCGGTCACGCGCACCTGCAGGACGCCGGTCTGGTTCGCGTTGGGGATCCATTCCTGGTCGTCGTCGGTCTCCGCGCTGGCCCGTTGCCAGCACAGGCGGCTCTGTTCGATCATCGCCAGCAGATGGCCGTGCGACGCCGCCAAATGTTCTCGTTCTACCAGCGGGAATCGCATCAGATGAATCGCGGCGACGAGATCCATGATCGTCCGCGGTTCGAATATCTCATTTCCTTCGGGACTCGCCTGCCGCGCCACGCGATACGGCGATTCGATGCGAGGGAACAGCAGCTGCCCGCACCGCTCGAACAACTCCCGTTCGTCGTAGGCCAGGATCGCATCGCAGATCGCCATCAGGAAATGGCAATAGCCCCGCAGCCAGTGGACGTCGGCGCCGTCCACCGCGACGTAGAATTCCTCGCCTTGGTTCTGTTCGACCGCGTTGTTCACGGCGGCGAAGATCCGCCAGAGCGTTTCCTCGTCGCTCGCTTTGCCGTCGCCGTTCAGATCGAGCCGCACGCGACCCAGATAGAGCGGCAACTTGATGCTCTGGGTCTCGACCTGCGACAAAGACTTGGCTGCCGCCGCCAGCCGCGACTCGAATCCACCCAATACATCGCGGAGTTGATCGTACGATAGCGCCTGCGGATTGGGATTCTCCGGAACCGGCAGCCGCGCCAACGGCAAATTCTGTGCGTGACGTTGGATCAGGCCATATCGGTAGTTCGCCTGTCCCAGGAATTCGATCGCTTGCAGAAACTCGATCAGTCCTACCGCCGTCCGGGCGACCTGGTCGTCGCCCGAGTTTTTGACGACTTGCGCAAAGTGCTCGTGAGCCGTCGCCAGTTGGCCTGCGCTCAGGAGTGCATCGAGCTGTTTGGCATGGTCATCCGCCCCGACGGGCGCGGCGAGAGCCAATACCAAGCTCAGCACGAAGGACAACCACGTCTTGCGAGAAATATCTGGTACCACTCAATTCCTCCTTCGGTGGGCAGTCGACAGAATGACTTTGAAAAACTCAATCCATCCGTTCATTTTGATGGAGTAACTAGCCGAATGGAATCGGACGACGGTCCGTTCCGACATTTTGTCGATTTCTCTCCTCCGCCGGGGAGGGAAGATGGATGGCTTCAGGGCCTTTTGCTTCTTTCACCCTCCGGCGGCCCGGTACGTATTCCATGAACCCGCGGGGAGGGTCGGACGCACGATGCGGCCGGGGAGGGGGAATGCGTTGCGCCCGGTGCTCATGCGCGTTTTCGAATGCGCGGCGGAAGGAGGGGTTGAGAATACCAGAACACTTATCAAGGCTCATCGGCGCCAATTTAAAGCGCGCGACGGGAGGAAAGGTTAGCAGGAAACTTAACGATCCGTTCGGCAAGCGTGCGGATTTGAGGGGGAGTGCACATTAAGGGACGACGCAGAACATCCGAACGCGAGGAAACGCCAGAGAGAACGGGCCCCATTGCCGGCTTTCCCGTCGGAGCGCCGGAAAAGTCCGGTAACCCTTCCCGGACTCCCTTCCCGGACTCTCTAAGTCAGAGGGTAGCAATCGACGGAAACGGCGGTACAATTCGGAAGTGTAGGGAACCAGTCCGAATGGCTGGCGCCGTGGTCATTCCGAATTGTCTCCGTAGTTCAATTGGATAGAACGTCGGCCTCCGGAGCCGAAGGTTGCAGGTTCGAGTCCTGCCGGGGATACTCTGCCTCTGTGGCGCTGAAGATCGATGCAGCGTGGACCCACCGAGTGCAGTTCGGTGCAAAAACTTCGCCCCCGCTTGGACTTGGAGGACACTCCTCCTTCCGACTCCCGGGCCGCACCAAAGTGCAGCTCGATGCAGTTCGACGCAAAATCGACCCAAGTGAGGAGAGCTGTAAGGCACCATTTCTGGCACGCTTGTCACCGCTTTCGGCGCCTTATTTCCGGGCCAAACGGGCCCAAAGATGAGAAGGATTCGGGCCAAAAGGCCGAAGCCATTTCTGGCATCGAAAACTCTCAAAGGTTAGATTTCTAGGCAAACCAGGCAGATATCACTAGCCGAATTACAGCTAATGTCAGACGGGTCGGCAGACAAAGCGAACCCAATATCCTCTCCGGGCGATGCAGTCAGATTGTCGCGTGAAGAGTCGGTGGCGCAGTTCTTGGCGGAGATCGGGATCAAGGACGATGGGCTTCTCGACGGTGTCCGGAATTCGCTCAGAGGCTCCGGCTTAAGCCAGCAGTCAATCGACCAGGCCTTTGAGCAATGGCTACGAGCGTCGGACCCAACGGTCCCGATCGAAAACACGACAACCTCCGAAGCCAACGTGGATGGTGAAACCGACGAAGTTGGCGAGACCGTCACCATTCCACAAAAAGAAGACGCCTATCAAGCCACCTTCACCCATCACGCTGAATTCACGATCAAGGACAGCGCGACGACAGGTCAATTCGGCGATTACGAGATCCTGGATGAAATCGCCAAAGGCGGGATGGGTGTTGTTTACAAGGCGCGCCAGACGAAGCTCAACCGCATCGTTGCCCTCAAGATGATCAGGTCGGCCGAGCTGGCGGATGCCAGCCAAGTCAAACGCTTTTACACGGAGGCGGAAGCTGCCGCCAAGCTCACGCATCCAGGCATCGTACCGGTCTACGATGTGGGTGAAGCCAATGGCCAGCACTATTTTTCGATGGCATTTGTCGACGGTGAAAGCCTGTCCGACCGAGTCAAGCGCGACGGTCCACTCATGCCACGCGAAGCGGCGCAGCTGATGAAGGAAGCAGCGGAAGCCGTCGACCACGCTCACCAAGCTGAGATCGTTCATCGCGACATCAAGCCCCAGAATCTCCTGCTGGATCCAAACGGCAAAGTGCAAGTGGCTGACTTCGGACTGGCCAAGCTCCAGCAAGGCGGCTCGGAGTTGACTGCCGACGGACAGGTGCTCGGTACGCCTGCCTACATGCCGCCTGAGCAAGCCGCGGGCAAGCTGGATGAGGTCGGCGCGGCGGCCGATGTCTACTCGCTGGGCGCCACGTTGTACTTTCTCCTAACGGGTCGTCCGCCGTTTCAAGCAGCCACCGTGCACGACACCCTTCGCCAAGTTCTCGATAACGAACCGGTTCCACCCCGCAAACTGGATCCTTCGATCCCCCGCGACCTGGAGACGATCTGTCTTAAGGCTTTGTCGAAGGAGCCGCCGCGTCGCTACGCAACTGCGGGGGACTTTGCCGCCGATCTTGAACACTGGCTCCATGAGGAACCCATCGTCGCTCGGCGAGTGGGCCGCATCGAACGCACTTGGAAATGGTGCAAGCGCAAACCGGTGATCGCGGGCTTGTCCGCCACGGTGGCCCTAATCCTTGCCTTGGGATCCATTGTTCTTTGGGAGCGACTCAACGCGGCACATGCACGAGGCTTGGTCGACTCGTTGATCGCGTCGGAGCCGGCCCAGGTTCCGCGTCTTGTGGGCGAACTCGAAAACTACAGTTACTGGGCTCATCCACTCCTCAGGCGAACTCTAGACGCCGCGGCTGGCAACACACAAACGACTCGCCCGGTGCTGCATGCCCGAATGGCGCTCGCCTCCGAGGATGCGTCGCTGGCTGACAAACTGATCGATGACCTGCTGGATGCCGAGATAGGGGAGGTTGGTAATATCCGTGACGCGCTCGGTCGGTCTCCGGCGGTCGACAGGAATCGGTTGTGGCAGGTGTTTCGAGGCGAAGCGACGGGGGATCGAGTCCCCAAGACCACCGAGCGTCTTCGCGCGGGGCTGGCCCTGGTCACCCTGGACGCCCATCGCCAGCAGTGGAAGCCGGAAGACAACCAATTCCTGGTCGAGCAGCTAGTTACCACCAACGCGGTCTATCAACCGCTGGTCTGGGATCTTTTGGACAACGTCAAAGGCGAACTGCTTGAGCCTTTGGAGTCAGTCTTCGTCGCTCCGGCTCGATCCGAAGGTGAGCAGATCGCAGCCGCCAATGCCATCGCTCGTTTCGCTTCCCAGGACGGATCCCGCTTGGGTCGACTGCTGTGCGTGGCCACGCCGAAACAATACGAGATTCTGCATGAGAAGTATCAGCGGGTGGCGAATGACGAGACTCGAAATCAGTTGGTCTCTGTCGTGGCGCAGGAGCCAACTGAAGGAATGATGCCCGAGGATAGCATCGCTCTGGGTAGAAAACGTGCAGGCGCAGCAATTACGCTGCTCAGACAAGGCGAGCGTGAGTCAATCTTCGAAGTGTTCCGCAACAAGGATGACCCCGAGGCACTGAGCCAGTTCGTAGCCCGCTGCCGCGAGCGAAGCGTGACGATCCAGGAACTGCTGGAGTGCTTTGAGGTCGTTGATGCCAAGCGCGGGCCGCTCGACGGTGACCGCCAAAAAGTGGACGACGGCGTGTTGTACGCGCTGCTGCTGGCGCTGGGTGAGTACACCATCGACGAGTTGCCGACTCCCAGCGAGCCTCGGCTGGAGCGGCTGGCGAAAATATACGCGCTCGATCCCAGTTCGGGCGTGCATAGTGCCACCGGCTGGCTGCTACGTCAGTGGGGCCAGGGTGAGGTGGTCGCTGCGGTCGATCAAACGTCACTGGCGTACGACGAGACCGGACACCGCGAGTGGTACGTGCAGGAAGTTGAATACTCACACGAAGGACCTGGTCTGTTGCGAAGCGGCAAACGCAAATTGCACTTCACGTTTATTCTGTTTCCTGCGGGCAGCTTCACGATGGGCTCCCCCGAGAATGAGCCGAACCATGAGAGCGACGAACGGGTGCATCAAGTTCATTTGACACGGCCACTGGCGGTCTGCGACCGCGAATTGACCTGGGCCCAGTGGGATGCATTCAATGGTGACCGCAGGCGGAACGATTATGCTCAACAGTTTTCCGAAACGCTGGGTCCCGGCGACCCGGCGTTTGGGATGAACTGGTTCGAGGCAGTGGGATTTTGTCGCTGGCTGGGAGAGCAAGCGGGCCTGAGTGAAGACCAGCAATGCTATGCGGATCCCACGTCATTGCCCGAAGATTCCGAGGGAAACCCGACCGAATGGCGCCTGGATCTCGAGGGTTTGGGGTATCGACTGATGACGGAGGCGGAGTGGGAGTATGCCTGTCGCGGTCGGACTGGAACGGCGCATTCGTTCGGCCAAGATCGGGAACTACTCTCCCGCTATGCCTGGTACCGGGACAACTCGGGCGAGTGGACTCATCCCGTAGCGCAGTTGCGACCCAATCCTCGCGGCCTGTTTGACAACCACGGCAACCTCCATGAGTGGTGCCACGACTGGGATGCCTCAGAGGTTGCCGAAGCCACGGATCCGATCGGTGGCGATACAGGCTTGTACCGGGTGAACCGGGGCGGGGCCTGGGGCGACACCGCCGGGAGCTGCCGGTCGTCGTTCCGCCGCGGGAACGACCCGACGAACCGCCTCAACTCCCTGGGCTTTCGCCTGGCCGTAGTTCCGTCCAGCTCCCGGGCCGGAGGCCAGCAACCAGCGAGCGAAGCCGGGAGCGGAGGCCCGCCGTGAGCGCTTGGTGCATGAGATCCACGCTCGGATGACGGATGACGATCGGCAACTCTTGCTCAGCGTCAAGCGGGGTGAGCCAGATTGGAATTTGTTTCCTGTCGAGGGGTTGGAGAGGCTGCCCGCGGTACAATGGAAGCTCGAAAACATTCAGAAGTTGAAGCAAAACGCAAAGAAGCATGCCGAG
This sequence comes from Pirellulaceae bacterium, assembly GCA_041740495.1. Classification (GTDB taxonomy): domain Bacteria; phylum Planctomycetota; class Planctomycetia; order Pirellulales; family Pirellulaceae; genus JANMEB01. The sequence continues at coordinate 15,617 of JBGSLW010000354.1, read as the reverse complement.
CAATTGAGAGCGCTTGAGGAGGCGTTGTTGCCTGCGTAGATTGCTGCCTGCGCCTTTGTGCGGGATACAGAATGTGATGCAGAATCGGTGGAATTCCGCATCAAATCGTGTACAATTTGGACGTTCCAGTGAGTCCGTTGCGTTGACAGTCCTTTGGTAACCATTGGAAGTCAACGACGTCTGCGATTTGTGGTCGGGGGTCATCTAGACGTGATTGCGGCCTCCGGAGCCGAAGGTTGCAGGTTCGAGTCCTGCCGGGGAAACTTGTGCGGAGAAGGCGATGAACCCAACTCGGATTCGGTGGTTGTTTGCCGTCGCAGCCCTGTACGACTTTGCGATTGGGTTGACGTTTCTTCTCCAAGGAGCGAGGTTGTTTGAAGCCAGCGGCGTGCCGCAGCCCAACCATTGGGGCTATATTCATTTCGGGGCCTTGATGCTGATGGTCTTCGGATTGATGTTCGCGGCGGTGGCGATCCATCCGAGCGCCAACAGAAATCTCATCCCCTATGGGATCTTGTTGAAACTGAGCTATGTGGGGCTGGTCGGATACTATTGGGCCACCGAGCCCATTCTTCCCTGGCTGTTCAAGCCGTTTCTGTTTGCCGACCTGGTCATGTTGGTCCTGTTCGTCGTCGCCTACATGGCTCTGGGCAGTCGCCGCGTAACTCAAGTCGCGTAGGAATTTCCGGCGAGTCGCTCGGGTGTATTGGGCATGACGGCACCGACCCACATCTTGAATTGGTACGCCGGCTGGAGTCTGGTGCTGGCAGCCTTCGTGACCGGCGCGGCACTCGGCTTGCGTTTCCATCAGGAGGAATTTTGGGGAGGGTATGCTTCCTTTCGGCGTCGCATTGCTCGGCTGGGGCATATCGCTTTGGCGGCGCTGGGTCTGATGAATGTGGTGTTCAGCTATTCGCCTTGGCCAGTCGCGGATAGCTTCGCGGGCCGGGCGGGGTCGCTGGGGTTTCTAATCGGGGGGATTTCCATGCCGCTCGTTTGCTTCCTATCCGCCTGGAGACCTGGATTTCGCTGTCTGTTTTTCATCCCGGTCGCTGCACTGATCAGTGCCGTCGTCTGGACCTTGCGCGGAGCAGGGGTGTGAAAATCGGCCTGCTGGCGACCAGTGGTTTGCGCGTATTGGATCGGCGCTTAATCGAGTTGGGCCTGCGCATGCCGGGGATTGTGCAGCGGGCTCAAACGATCGCTTCGCTTCCCAGCTTGGGGTTGCTGTACTTGGCCGCGGCGACGCCGCCGGAACACGAATTGCGTTACTGGGAGACTTCGCCTGCGCCCCAGGATTCGGATTCCGCGGCATCAGGACGACCTCCGCAAGTCCGCTTGCCCCCGGAAGCTCTCACGTGCGACTTGGTGGCGATCTCAACGCTCTCGGCACAGGCCAGGGAGGCGTACGCGCTGGCGGATCAGCTGCGAGCCGCCGGTGTTCAAGTCGTCCTGGGTGGACTGCATGCTTCCGTGCTTCCGCACGAGGCACAGGCCCATGCGGATCATGTCGTGATTGGCGAGGGGGAATCGGTCTGGCCGGAACTGGTCCGTGCGGTGGCAGCCGGGTCGGCTCCCCGAGTCTGGAACGCCCAGGATTTTCCACCCGTCGACGTGAGCCAATTGCCGCTGCCGCGCTACGACTTGTTGGGCCAGCGCCGGTACCTGCGGTATACGGTGCAAACATCTCGCGGCTGCCCCTGGCGGTGCGATTTTTGTGCGTCGAATGTGATGCTGGGGCTCCCCTACCGCAAACGATCCCCCGCGGGGGTCCGCCGCGATATCGAGAAGTTGATCGAGTTGTACCAGCGGCCGTTCATCGAGTTCGCGGACGACAACACGTTTGTCGACAAAGCCTGGGGCAAGCGTCTCTGCCAGGAGCTCGCACCGCTGGGCATTCGCTGGTTCGCCGAGACCGATTGGACGATTGCCCAAGATTCGGAACTGCTCCACGCCATGCGCGAATCGGGTTGCCGCCAGGTGCTGATTGGATTCGAAAGTCCCGAACCTTCGGCGCTGGCAGGCATCGAAATGCGAGCAGACTTCAAGGCCCGCGACGTCGACCGGCAACGCCAGGCGATTCAGGCGATTCAGGCCCATGGGATCGCGGTCAACGCCTGTTTCGTCTTGGGGTTGGATCGGCATGATTCCCGAATCTTCCAGCAAGTCCTGGACTTCGTCGACGAGACGAAGCCGTTTGACGTGCAGGTCACGGTTTTGACCCCGTTTCCAGGGACGCCGCTGTATGATCGGTTGCTCGCAGCGGGTCGCATCCTTCAGCCCGGGCGGTGGGATCTCTGTACGTTGTTCGACGTCAACTTTGTCCCGTCGCACATGTCCCCGGATGAACTGCGGAACGGGTTTTACTGGCTGGTCGAACAGCTTTATCGCGAATCCGCCGTCCACGCCCGACAGGCTGATTATTTCGACCAGCACGATCGAATCCGTCGCAAAGATTGAATTTCGCGCGGGGCGGAGGTTGGCCAGGAGTTTGCTCGCCTGATGGACCGGCGACGCTTCGCGGAACCGGCTGCCGGTTGCGCGGGCACCGGTTTTTCGGTTGAGGAGGGAGTTTTGTTCTCCACAAATTTCATTCTCCACAAGTTTCGACGATGCCAGGTCATTTCGTGATTGCCGGCGGTTCTCAGGGAATCGGCCGCGAACTGGTGGGGCTGTTAGAGCCCCAAGCCGACCAAATTCATGTCTATTCGCGTAAGCCCAGTAGCGTGGTCCTATTTAGTACGGTTGCGGTCGCCCGTGGACTGCCGCTGCATGCCTCGGTGGCCGCGTCCAAGGGTGCCATCGAAGTGTTGACGCGATCGCTCGCAGCCGAGTGGGCCCCACGTGTCCGCGTCAACTGTCTGGCTCCCGCATTGACCGAGACGCCGCTGGCTGCTCGCCTGTTGCGCACGCCGAGCCAACGAGAGGCGATGGCGGGCAAGTATCCGTTGCGGCGATTCGGCTCCCCCCATGACCTGGCGGCGGCCGCCCGCTTTTTGTTAAGCGAAGATGCGGACTGGGTCACCGGACAAATCTGGGGAGTCGACGGCGGGATGGCCGCGATCGCAGCTGGCAACTAACCGGCAGCCGCTGGCCATGCCCTCACTTGGATGGGGCGGGCTCCGTGGCCGAGCCCGATGCTGCCTGGAGAATCGAATCCGCGACCGCCTCCGCGAGTGGCACGCTTTCCCGATATTTGAACGACCAGTCGGCGCCGGCCCACCACTCGTCGAAAACGCCAGTGGGGTTGGCGGTGACGGTCTGCCATAAATCGCAAACCAACACCTCGGGATTGTCTTTCAAGACGGCAGCGGCCCATTCGTTCTGGAGCTTCGTCCGGCCTGGCGCCTGTTCCGGCGCCTGGGAGGTGGCCGATGTGGCGATGCCCCGCGGTTCGGGGATCGTGGTGATCCAGACCAGCCGCGCACCGGTCGACTTGAGAATTCCAATGGCGCGACGCAGGTTGTCCGTGTAGTCTTCGGGAGAAGTCGCTTGATCGTGCAAGCCGAAGTTGAACGCGATCACGTCCCAGCGCCGCCCCGCGCCCTCCGGATTGGCAAGCCAGCGATGCAGGCTGCGCCAATTCTCCGATCCGCCGCAGTTGCACGGCGGGTGGTGGAGGTTGGCCTTGCCGGCCAGCGTTTCACGGAGCGCACGATCGTAATTCAGCGACGTCTGGTCGCCGATCACCAGGACGTTGGGGAGGCCGGGAGTGAACCGGGCAAACGGATCCCCCACCGGTTGGAACCGGATCCGGCTGGCGACCAGCGCGTCTCCTTCCAGCCGGCCATCCACAAAGACTTCTGTGGCGTGAGGGTGCAAATCCATCAGCGACGCGTTCGCCATCAAGCCGCGTCGTGGACCGAGTTGCACCTGGATGGCCCGCTCCGCGGTTTGAAGCTCGTATTGGCCTGGCTGGTCACTCGGTCGCAGCTCTCCCTGGATCGCCAGAGCTTCCGGGGGCGCGGGGCGCGGCGAAAGGACGTAAGTCTGCAGTCGATGCACCCCTTGTTTCAGCAACTGAGCGCGACTGGCTTGATCCTCAAATTCCGCCGACAAATACAACGGATCCGGAACCGGGCGGCCGATGCGGGTGTTCTGGCGCGGGTCGCCGTCGGGTGCGGACAGCAGTATTTCGATCGACAGCTGCCGCGCCGAGAAATCGATCTCGGGCATCGTGAGTTTCATAAGCAGCGGCGTCCCGTTGGGGACCTCGACGCGATAATCGCGATCCGAGCCGCGCAGCGTGAACGAGTATTTCTTTCGCTCCAGCACCAGCCCATCCACTTGCACCGCGGCATCTTGTGCCGGCAATGATCGAAGCGGCGCCAGTGCAGACAGCAGCAGCGCGCCGATTGTGAACCGAGACGCAAAATTTGGGGACAACATGGCGGATTTCGCACCAGCGGTAAATCACTCGGCCGCGTCTTTTCTTGGAGGCGGACCGGTGGAACAGCCCGAGCTCTTCGACTTCCGCATCATAATTGCCGGGGAAACCGCGGACAATATCTTGGAATCGAAAGGAACCGGGACCAACCGAAAACAGCCTCCGGCGGTCCGCCATCGCCGGGCACCCGGACGTTTCTCGGCTTGGTGCAGGCAGTTTGCCGTCGGTCCGCTGGTGTCGCGACGCCGCGAAGCTAGTTGTGGGAGGGCGATCTCCAGTGGACCAGCGCCGCGTCGACTCGGTGGGTGGGGGTGTAGATAGTGTACAAGTGTACACTTATCAGTTCCCGCGCGCACCTAAGGAACTCGCTGGATGCGATGATCTGCCTTATCACGGTGCGGAATGACCGTCGTCCGTCGAGTCGCTTTCGTCTACAATCAGGGGACTGTGCGGCACCGAGAATAGGACATCACGCTACGAATTCCCCCAGCCATGGATCCGATCGATCTAAAGAACTTTGAATGGGAAGTGGTTGTCCGTCCCCTGCGACTGGAGGACTACGACGCCCTGGTGGCGATGCAGCAGCGCTGTTTTCCCGGTATGCAAACTTGGAAACGCGAGCAGATCGAGAGTCAGTTGGCGATCTTTCCCCGCGGGCAGATCTGTGTTGAGATCGACGGCAAGTTGGCGGCCGCCTCCAGTAGCTTGATTCTGGAATACCACCCCCAATTGGAATGGCACAACTGGCAAGCCGTCGCCGATCGAGGGTTCATCCGTAACCACAATAGCGACGGCGATACGCTGTACGGGATCGAGATCATGGTCGATCCGGAATTTCGCGGGATGAAACTCTCGCGGCGGTTGTACGACGCCCGCAAAGAGCTTTGCCGCGAACTCAATCTGGCCCGGATCATCATCGCCGGACGGATCCCCGGCTACCACATGTACGCCAAACAATGCTCGGCCCGGGAATATGTGGAGCGGGTGGAGGACAAGTCGATCGTCGATCCGGTCTTGACCGCCCAGATCGCGAATGGCTTTGCCGTGCAAGGTCTGATCCCGGATTATCTCCCCTCGGATGTGGAATCGTGCGGGTACGCCACGTTTCTGGAGTGGAACAACTTGGACTACCGCCGTGGCGCCAAGCGGCGATACCAGGCGATCGTCGAGCCGATCCGCGTCTGCGTCGTGCAGTATCAGATGCGGAAGATCTCCGTCTTCGACGACTTCGCCCAGCAATGCGAGTTCTTCCTGGACACAGCCTCCGACTACAAGTCCGATTTCGTGTTGTTCCCCGAGCTGTTCACGACGCAACTTCTTTCTTGCGTAGAAGCTGCCCGTCCTGGCCTGGCGGCCCGCCAGTTGGCCGAATTCACCCCACGCTACCTGGAGTTCTTCGCCGAGATGGCGATCCGCTACAACGTCAACATCGTCGGCGGCAGCCAGTTCGTCATCGAGCACGACAAGCTCTACAACATCTCCTACCTGTTCGGCCGCGACGGAACCATCGGCAAGCAATACAAAATCCATATCACCCCCAGCGAACGCAAGTGGTGGGGAGTCACACCCGGGGACAGGGTCGAGGTCTTCAAGACCGATTGCGGGTTGATCTCCATCCAGATTTGTTATGACATCGAGTTTCCCGAATTGTCCCGCGTGATCGCCCATAAAGGAGCCCAAATGGTGTTTGTCCCGTACAACACCGATACGCGGCACGGGTATCTCCGCGTGCGGAACTGCGCGATGGCCCGCTGCATCGAGAACCATTTCTTTGTGGCGATCGCCGGCTGCACGGGAAATCTCCCTTTCGTGGAAAACGCCGACATCCACTATGCCCAATCGGGAATCTTTACTCCGGCGGATGTCGAGTTTGCTCGGGATGCGATCGCCGCCGAGTGCAACCCGAACGTCGAGACGCTGATCATCCACGACCTGGACTTCGAGCAACTGCGGCGGCATCGCGAAGCGGGCGCCACCCAGAACTGGAAGGACCGCCGCACCGATTTGTACCGGGTTCGCTACCTGGAAGCGGCTGGGGCGGCGGAGGAAAAAGCGCCCTTCGACGTCTGACGGCGCACCCCATCCTGGCGAAACTTCCATGAATCGCGATTCCTTGCCGGAGACTTCCGAACGGACGCTCAGCGCCGACATCCGGCTGCTGGGAGGACTGCTGGGAGTCACCTTGATGGACCAGCAGGGGAACGAGCACTTTCGGCTGGAGGAACAGATTCGTCAGCTGGCCAAGCGTCGCCGGGCGGGAGACCCCGCCGCGGAGGCCCACCTGGAAAGGCTGCTCGAATCGATCGCGGGAGATCCCGCCGCCACCTGTACGATTCTCAAGGCGTTTACATCCTGGTTTCATCTGGTCAACCTGGCCGAGATGCGCCAGCGGGTGCGCGTCCTGCGGACTCGGCAACGCCATGCGGAAGCGGCAGGCGAGGCGATGGACGAAACGATCTTGGCGGCCGTGCGCCAGCTGCGCGAACAGGGGCTCTCTGCCGAAACCGTCCAGTTGCTGCTGGACCAGCTCGCGGTCCTTCCTGTGTTGACGGCGCACCCGACCGAGTCGCAACGACGCACCATCCTGGATGTGCTGCGGCGGATGGATCGACACCTGGCTCAGCTCGATCGCGCCGACCTGCTCTCGTCCGAGCGGGAGGAGTTGATCCGTGAGTTGCACGACCAGATCGTGTTGCTCTGGCAGAGCGACGACACGCGGGGACGTCGTCCGACCGTGATGGACGAAGTTCGCAACAACGGGCTGTACTATTTCGAGACGACGCTATTCGACGTCATTCCGCAAGTCTACCGGCAACTGCGGCGGGCCCTGGAGGAGACCTGGCCCGGCACGACGTTTCGAATCCCCAACTTTCTACGGTACGGATCGTGGATCGGCGGCGATCGCGACGGCAACCCGTTTGTGACGAACGAGGTCACCGCCGAGACGCTCCGCGAGCACAAGGAGACCATTCTCCGCCGATACAACGTCGAGACCGATCGCCTCTACCATCAGCTCAGCCCATCGATTCGTCACGTCCGAGTTTCCGCAGAGTTGTTGGCCAGTCTGCAGCAGGATTTTGCCTTGGCGCCGGAGGATGAACACGACGTCTTGCATCGCTTCGACGAGGAACCGTACCGGCAGAAACTGATCCTGATGTTTCGGCGGTTGCGGGCCACGCGTGCCGTCAACGATCATCCCTGGGAGGCGCAAGCGGTCGATCCGCGAGCGTATCGCTCCGCCCAGGAATTTCTAGCGGACCTGCATCTGATCCGGACCAGTTTGGAAGCCAATCGCGGTGGACAATTGGTGCGATTGGGACTCGACCGACTCATCCAGATGGTGGAGATCTTTGGCTTCCACCTCGCGTCGCTGGAGATCCGCCAGCACGCGGGCCGTTTTCACTCGGCGGTTCGCGAAATCTTCGCCCGGTTTGGCGTCGCGCCAGATTATGCGGCGGCTGCCGAAGCGGGTCAGCTCGAGATCTTGGCTCGCGAAATCCAGTCCACCCGCCCTCTCACCGCTCGACTCGATTTCAGCCCCGAAACCAACGAAACGATCGGCCTGATGCGCTTGATTCGCCGAGCCCAACAGAGCCTGGGAACCGCCGCCATCGAGACCTGTATTCTGAGTATGACCGCCAGCGCGGCGCAGGTGCTGGAAGTCCTCTTGCTGGCTCGCGATGCCGATCTGCTGGGGCGGATCGATATCGTCCCCTTGTTCGAGACGATTGAGGACTTGACCCGAGCGCCGCAAATCATGCAGTCGCTGCTGCAGATTTCGATCTACCGTGAACATTTGGCGCAGCGCGAACATCAGCAGCAGATCATGATCGGCTACAGCGACAGCAACAAGGATGGGGGATTCCTGCAGGCCAATTGGATTCAGTATCAGGCGCAGGCTCGATTGGCGGCCGTCTGCCGGGAACGGCAGGTGCGGTTGACGTTGTTCCACGGCCGGGGCGGGTCGCTGGGGCGGGGAGGGGGGCCGGCCAATCGCGCGATCCTGGCCCAACCACCCCAGTCGGTCCAAGGCCGAATCAAGCTCACCGAGCAAGGTGAGGTGATTCGGACTCGCTATGGCAATCGCGACATTGCCCATCGTCACCTGGAACAATTGGTTTCCGCGGTCTTGCTCACCTGTGCACCGCGACCGGAATCTGCCCGGGGCGCCGCTTGGAGCACCGCCATGGATGCGATGGCGGCCGCGTCGCTTCAGCACTACCGCAATCTGGTGACCGATCCGGAGTTCATCGAGTTCTTCCTGCGGGCCACGCCGATCCAGTTTATCGATTATCTGAACCTGGGATCGCGCCCCGCGCGCCGCCAAGCGACCGAGACCATCCAGGACCTTCGCGCCATCCCCTGGGTCTTCGCCTGGACCCAGACGCGGATCGCCTTGCCCGGTTGGTACGGGACCGGCACGGGAATCGAAACCTGGCTGAAGGAAGACCCCGCCTCGAGAATCAAACTTTTGCAGCAGATGTACCACGAGTGGCCGTTCTTTCGCACGTTGATCGCCAACCTCCACGTGGGGTTGGGTCGGGCCGACCTCGATACCGGACGACGTTACGCGCAGTTGGCTCCCGACAACGGCCCGCGCGTCTTCGCCAAGATCGAAGCGGAGTTCGAGCGGACTCGCACGCTCTGCCTGCAAATCTCCGGCCATCGGGAACTGTTGGCGACCGAAAGCTGGCTGCAGCAGAGCATCCAGAAGCGCAATCCCTATCTCGATCCACTCAACTGGCTGCAAGTCATCTTGAATCGACGGTTCACGGCAGGAACGTTGGCCGACGATCCGGACCGCCTCCGCCAGACACTATTGCTGAGCGTCAACGGAATCGCCGCCGGCATGCAGAATGTCGGGTAGGCGGTGTTTGCATTCGTAGGATGCCCGACCACCTGCACTGTTTTTTGAGCGCTTCAGCCCAACCTCTCCCAGGGCATTCCGTATCTGCTCAGCGGATGCGCGAGATGGTAGGCACGGCGTCACCAGCGGCCAGGGCACTTGTTGCATGGGCGCTTCTAGAGTGAGTTGATTGAGGAGGACACATAACTTGTGGAACGTCGGTCGTTTGCTGCAGTTGACGTCCCAAGACGTGATCAAAGCGGTTGCCGAGCATTGCGGCGTGCCGCCGGATGCTTACGCTGCCAAACGCGCCAACGCACGCCCGGCAATCGGCGCTTCGCGGTTTCAAGCAGGTGCTCATTGTCCGCGCGAAGATCAATAAACATCTGAAAATAGCGTCTGATCCCATGTCCTCATACCGCGCTGCTGTTCAACTGACCGATCAGCAGGCAGTATCCGTCCGGATCGTGCACCCGCAATTCACCTGCGGGCATGTAGAAGGGACGCTTGATTTCGAACAGAACCGGGCCGGTGGGGGGCGGTGGGGGATCGACTCCCGGCGGACGCTCTCCCGGCGGAATCCCCGCGTTCGGTAATCCACGGTCCAACAAATGCTGCCGCAATCCATGGACATCGGGTGAATACAAATAAAACAACACGGCCTGCTGCGCCGGATCGATCGGCCCCGACGCCCGGACCAGCATCAGCCGAGCATGTCCGCTGGAAATCGACGCGTAATTCGTGCTGCCGTCCGAATGGGAAAAACGGCTATCGCAGGTGAACCCGAGATACGCGTAGAATTCGAGCGATCGATCGACGTTGGCGACATGCGCCATCGCCACCAGATCGCGGATGCGAAACGGATCGGGACAGCAGGGGGGCGGAAGCGGTTTTTCGTCAGGCATTTCGATCCTCTCGGCAGTCGCTGTCCTGGCGACGATAGACGTTCGTGTGCAGATACTTCAATCCCGAATCGCAGAGCAGCGTGACGACTCGGGCTGAACTTCCCAGACGCCGGGCGATCCGGGTCGCCGCGACGACGTTGGCTCCCGCCGAGGTGCCGCTGAAGAGCGCCTCTTCGCGAGCCAGTCGCCGCGCCATCTCTTGGGCCTCGTCGGTGGCGACCGGGACAATCTCATCGATCAAGTTCGGTTCCCACAGGGGCGGGATATATCCGATCCCGACCCCTTCGATTTTGTGGGGGCCGGGCTGGCCTCCGCTCAAGACGGGGGACTCGGCTGGTTCGACCACGGCGATATGAATCTCCGGCTTGTGGCGTTTCAGAACTTCGGCGACGCCGCGCGACGAGGCCGCCGTCCCGACCGAATGCACAAACGCATCGATCTGCCCACCGGTCTGCCGCCAGATCTCCTCCCCCAGTGCATGGTAGCCGGTAATCGTATCCGGGTTGTGGAGCTGATTGACCCAAAAGGCGTTTGACTGTGCAGCCAACCGGCGAGCGGTCTCGATCATCTCCAGGATCAGCTTCTTCGTGGTCCGCCCCCCTTCGCTGGGAACCAGAATCAACTCGGCGCCGAAGGCCGCCATCTGATCGAGCTTGTCCGGGCTGAAGGCGTCGGACGTCACGATCTGGATCCGGTAGCCTTTCGCTGCGCAGACCAGGGCCAGCGCCGCTCCCGTACTGCCGCCGGTGTACTCGACGACCGTCCCGCCCGGTTGAAGTTTGCCGGCTTGCTCCGCGCGGTCGATCACGGCCAGGGCCATGCGATCCTTCAAACTACCGGTGGGATTCTCCCACTCCAGTTTGACCCACACGTCGCTCCCGGTGACAGGAACCACGCGCCGCAGTTGGACGAGCGACGTATTGCCGATTGCTGAGAGAATTTCCATCGTGCATTGCAGAAGGTGAAGACAAAACACAAGCCCGGACGGCGGGGAGGGTAGGGTACCGCGAGGTATCATAGTCCGCCAGCTGCGGAACTCGAAAGTCCGGCCAAACACATACGGAAATTCTGATTCTGTTCGAACAACTTGCCCGGGTCGGACACTCAAGCGATGTTTCGCCGTCAAGACGACTACCTCAGGCCCGGATTTTCCGTGGATGGTTACCGAGTCTATTTCGCGTCGTGAATCGGCGGACTGGATCTCCACTTGCGAGTACCGTCCTTCAGGTTGAGGAGCGACACTTGACCCAGTTCGTCCCCGACCGCCATTTGTGAACCGTCAGACGAAAGCGCGATTGCAGTTACATCTCGTTTGGCAAACGTCATCTGCAGCACATTCGATTTAAGATTGTAAACCTCCAAATGCGGATGGCCGTACACCGCCAGCCGACTTCGATCGGCAGAAAGACAGCACAGTTTTCGAGGCGCCTGTCCAAGTGTCGCCACAATCCTGCCGGTGAAGTCATAACGTTTGACGCCATCGTAGGTACACAGAACCAACGTGTCGTTGGGAGCAACTGCCATTGCGTAGAACCCGTGCGCGCCGCCGTCGACGATCGTGGCTTCTTTGGTGCCTGTCAGGATATTCCACATCGATACGTCCTGGGCGCTTGCGATAACAATCCGTATCTCGTCATCCGCAAAGGAAATAAACGATGCTTCGATAAATGGCGGATCGCCTTCGGGCAACGCGATTCGCGTGACGATCTTGCCAGTGGACGTATCCAGAATGGACACTTCGCAGTTGCCGCTTGCGGCGAGGTAGCGCCCAGAACTTGAAAATGTGATGTTGTGTGGTCCATGTTCCAGGTGGATCACTTTAGAATTCCATCGGCCAGCACCATACGTGACTTCATTCCCGTCAAAAGCGGTAACGGCAACAAGTCCACTCGCAGGGCTCGTGCAGACAGACATCCTACCCGGATACGACCATCGCCTGAGGATTCCTTGAGTCCCGGGCTCAAAATCTTCCTGAAGAATCGTCTGTAGTGTTCCGTTAATGACGGCAAGCTGTGATACAGTTCGTACGGGGTTGATAAAGTAGCGTTTGAACGCCGTTTGGTCGTCTTCGACGGCTACTTTCGCCACGGTAACAAGCGAGTCGTCAGGAGTGAACGCTAGAGAGTCGATCATTAGAAATCGTGAGTCGCAGCCGCGGAACTGGCTGACGCCGACCACGATGGCGATTACGGTGATCGTCACAATTACCGAGACAGTAAGGAATCGTGACATGGACTTCTTACGAGGTACGATCGAGGGGTTTCATGCCATGGTACACGCGTCCCGATGCCAATTATAGGTTTGTGCCAGTCCGTGTTTCTAGACCAGCATACGACAAGTGTCCGTGGGATCGACGAGCGAGTGTTCGTGCACCGAGGCAAATGCGTTGTCGAACCAGGACCCCTTGCCATCGCGTACAAGGAAATGGGGACGCAGTTCAAATCGACGTGATGGGTCTGTCCACAATGAGTTGCGTCACCGTTAGCCTCCCTTGCCTAATACCGCAACAAGTCGTCGTTGAGGATCGTGCCGATGCCACGAGACTTGGTGAACAGCGAATTACTGCTATTTCCGTACAAGTCGAGGTAGAAATACTCATTAGTCTCTCGCTTGCTGTCCCCCTTGACTTCGATCGTAATCGTTTTCGTGATCTCGCCGGGAGCGAATGTCAGCGTGCCGGACTTTGCAACGTAGTCGCTGCCCGCCGTTGTCGCGGTGCCATCCACGGTACGGTACGACATCGTTACCGGCTGATCGTAGGCGGCCGACAGCGTGATTGTGAACTTAAACAGGGTCGTCGCGCCCTTTTTCCCCTCGGCTTTGCTCACATCGCTGATGCTGATCCGCGGCTCATTGTCGATGATTGTTCCGATCGCCTGCCCGTCGGCGATCGCCGCGTTCGTCGGGGCGCTGAGGTTGACACTGAACGATTCTGTAAACTCGGCAAGCCGGTCACCATGAATCGCGACGGTGATCGTTCCGCTGGTCTGTCCGGCGGAAATGGTCAACGTTCCAGATGTGAAGGCGTAATCAGTCAACTGGGTTGCGGTCACATTTTGCGTTTCATAACGCACGCTGACATCGACCGCCGCGGGCCCCGCGAGAGTGACTGCAAAGGTGGCATTGTTCGTGCCGGCGTTGCCCTCGGTGACCGTTGTGTCGCCAATCGAGATGGTCGGGGGCGGCGGGGGCACAGTTGCCCAGTTGCCGTCGTTGAGCAGCACCGAGAAGTTGTTGGAGTCGGCGTTCGCAACTGCCACGTCCGGCCGGCCGTCGCCGTTGAAGTCGCCGATCGCCACAGAAGAGGGCGAGGAGCCGGTGGGGAAGGCGCCGGCGAAACGCAGCGTTCCGTCGCCATTGCCGAGCATCGCGCTTACCGTTGCGGCATTCTTGTCTGCCACGACCGCGTCGAGCTTCCCGTCGCCGTCGACGTCGGTCGTTGCCACCGCGGAGTGGGGGATCCCGTTGCTGGAATAGTGGATGGGCGCATGGAAACCACCATCGCCGCGGCCTGGGAGCACCGCCAGCTGGGTGTCGCTTGCCACGACCACGTCCGCGTTCTCCTCGTCGGTGAAGTCGCCCGTCGCGATCGCCCCGCCGTTGAGCAGGAACTGCTGGTTGTAGTCGAACTGGAACGTGCCGTTGCCATTGCCCAGCAACACTCTCCCGTCTGCAAGGGCCACGTCGAGCCTGCCGTCGTTATTAAGCTCGACGGCTGCCAGCTCACCGGCCCCCTGTATATTCTCCGCTGTCCCCGCCGCGAACCCGCCCAGGCCGTTGCCCAAATACGGCTGGTAATGAAGCCCGAAATCCCAATGATACCAGCCGACCACGAGATCGATGCTACTGTCGTTGTTGAAATCCCCCAGGGCGACCTGCGGAAAATCTCCCGTGTACGTGGTGACTGCCGATTGGAAGGTACCATCCCCATTGCCCATCAGGATATTGAAGTCGCCGACACCGGCCTCCAGGATGTCGAGCTTGGTGTCGTGGTTGAAGTCAGCGACGAAGATCGAATTAGGATCATACCCACCCACAGCAAACTCTTGCGCCGCGCCAAAACCGCCGGCGCCATCGCCTAGTCGCACGCTGATTCTGGGAAGGGAGGAACCGACGGTGGCCGCCAGGTCGAGCGCCCCGTCGTTGTTGAAGTCGGCCGTCGCGATGGCGGGCGAATAGGAGAAGCCGGTGTCGTAGTTGCCCGCGAAGCTAAAGCTCAACATCCGGCGGTCTTCCAGGGGCTCGAGACTCAATTGAATCGCCTCGGATTGAACCTCGTGCCGTGGTCGACCGCCCTGAATCCCGTGGACCGAGGCGAGCGAAGAGTGAACGTATTGCAGCCAACTTCGGATAGACATCTCAAGGTCTCCATTTTTGGGTTGGTCTGCGGCACGAAAAATAAGACATCGCTGCCGGCGCGCAGACCGTGCGCCGGAGCGGTGCCTGGCCGGTGAGGAACTTACTTGACCGTTAGGGGCTCACCCGCCGCTTGCGTTGTCTCTAAACAACGACGAGCAGTTCCTTGTTCAGTCATCGTCGCCGTTGCCGCCGTGGTCATCGCATTCGGAGCGCAGATAGTTCCGCAGGATGTACCGGCCGACCCGGCGTCCCTGATCCGCCCCCGCTTCCTGGTCGAAACGGAAGTGGATCCCACCGTAGACCCGAGCGTCATCGATGTCGTCGGTGATCTGCTCGAAAGCCGTATAGTCAAGGACGATCGTGGGCAGAGAAGGGGTCGTCAGGGTGATCGCATGGCCCGCTTCGCCAAAGACATCCTCCAGCACCGCACGGGCAGCGCCGGACAAGGTCGCGTGGGCCGACGGGTAGCCAGGGAACGCCGGGGTGTTGAGCAGCGGGAGCCATTCCACATCCGGCCTGGTCAGTAGATTGCGGTCCGTGTCCCCCGCCCGGATCGCGGTCAATGGCCGCCAGAAGTCGTGGTGGTACTTGGAGTCGTACGCTGCGATCGAGGCATCGCAAATGGCCATTCCCAACAGGGCCAGGATTCTGGCATTTTCCGCAAGGGTCGTGCCCTGCGCGTCGATGACTTGGCGTGCGGCCGAGTTCCACACCTGCACTGGCGAGGCGGATGCGTAGAAGCGCGCGACATCGGTGCGGTCTTGCGGGCGGAACGGACTGTCGATTCTCCCCACCAACTTGACTTCGATATAGCCGATCGCATAGACGAACGAGCGGAGCGCTGGGGGCGGCGGCAGCTTGATCTGGGACCCCGAATCCAGTCCGAATGGAATGACCTGGCCCCAGTGAGGGTGGAAGGCCGGTGCAAATGTGGGGAGCGCTGGCTGCCAGTCGCCCGGTGCGTTCCCGGGCGTATACGGCACGACAGCATCCCAACCGTCGCTAGCCCGCAAAGTGAGCACGGCAGCGGCGGCATCCTCGCCGACAAGAATGCCGTTGTCTTTCGCGTCGCCGTCCGGAATTGCCGCCAACGAAAGGGCCCGCGCGGCGTCGAGTGTCG
>JBGSLW010000353.1:0-27908 GCA_041740495.1 Pirellulaceae bacterium | reverse complement strand
CTCGGCCACGGCCTGGCCACGGCGATCTGGCCGGCGCCATCAAGTACCACGGGTCGATCCGCGGCGTGTTGGAGCGAGCGAGTGCCCGCGAAACCGCGATCCGCGTCGCCATCGGAGCACTCGCCGCCCAGCTGCTGAAACGACTGGAAATCGAAAGCGTTGCCTACGTCGTTCAGATCGGTCCGCTGAATTTGTCCGCACCGGAGACTCCCGCGAACCCGCAACAACAGCGCTCGACGCGCGACCGCAGCGTCGTTTACTCGCTGGTCCCCGATCGCGATTCCGAAGTCACCCGCTTGATCGACGACGTCAAGGCCGACGGAGATACCCTGGGAGGAATCTTGGAAGCGCGGGTGACCGGCGTGCCGATCGGGCTGGGCTCGCATGCCCATTGGGATCGCAAACTCGATGCGCGTCTGGCCGGAGCGGTGATGTCGATCCAAGCCATCAAAGCGGTGGAGATCGGACTGGGGTGCGGCGTGGCAACTCGTCGCGGTTCCCAAGTCCACGACCCGATCCACTTCGACCCAGCGCAGCGCGGCGCACCGCATCTGGGATTCGTCCGCCCCAGCAACAACGCGGGTGGCCTTGAGGCCGGGATCAGCAACGGCCAACCGATCGTCGTGCGCGCTTCCAAAAAGCCGATCAGCACTCTCCAGAGGCCGCTGGCATCGATCGAAATGCAATCGTACCAACCGGCGCTGGCCAGCTACGAACGGAGTGACATCTGCGCCGTCCCCGCCGCCAGCGTAATCCTGGAGAATGTCGTCGCGTTCGAAATCGCCGCCGCGGTCATCGAAAAATTCGGCGGAGACAGCTGGCTGGAGTTGCAACAGCGATACGCCAGCTACCTGGAACTTGCCCGCACCCGCGCTGCCGACCAGGGGACACCATGAGCGATCGAAGCCGCCGTATCGTCTGCCGCATCACCTTTGTCGTGTTCTGCCTGTTCCCCACCCTGATCGTGGTGAACTGGGCGCTGTTTCCCAGAACGGCGGCCGAGTGGCAAGCGGCGCTCCAGCCGCAGTTGGGACTGTTGCTGCGGTTCGACCGTGTCGCCACACGGACCCCTTTCAAAACCGTATTTCGGCAAGTCCAAGTTGCCGATCCGCAACGTCTTTTGTTGGCGAGGATCCCCCAAATCACATGGTCGCACGAACCGGCGGCCCACGTCATCGAGCTGACTGCGTTTGAAATTTCCCGCGACGAACTGACGCGAGGCTGTCGCCAGCTGCTCGCCGCGGCCTGGTCTGTGCGAGCACCCCTGCGACTCAGTGTCCCCTCGATTCGCATCGCCGATTCCGACTCGGCGCAGACATTGACCCTCTCCAACTGCTCGATCCAATTGCACCCTGCCGCGGACGGTTTCGCGGTGGAATTGTCCGCCAGCGTCGATCCCTCCGTCCAAGAGACGCTGCAATGGAAGTTTCAGACGCAGCGCGGCGCCGCCGGTGAAACACAACGTTGGGAGCTGCAGACGGGCGCGAATTTCCTGCCGGCCTGGCTGCTGGCCTCCGAGATCCCGCAGCTCGGCAGCTGCGGAACGACAGCTCGATTTCGCGGCCACGTCGTCGCCTCCTGCGAACGCGGGCAGTGGATTCACACCGTGCGTCAACTGACGGTCGAACAATTCGACCTGCAATCGGGTTTCGCCAACCAATTCGGCTACCAGCTGACAGGACTCGCGCAGATCGACATCCCGGCCGCACAATTGATCGACGGGCGACTCCAGTCGCTCACGGGACGAGTCACTTCCCCGACCGGTCAAATGTCCCGCGAGTTGTTGCGGAGTCTCAGCAAATGGCTGCGCTGGCAGATCGCCGAACCGACCGAGCCCACTTTCGACTACAGCAACCTGGCGCTTGGCTTAGAGCTCCACGATCGACAAGTTGCGTTGCGCCATTTGGACGGCGCTTCCGCCCTGCTCTGGGACTCGGCCGGCCAACAGCCGATCGCCGCGGCCGGCGACGAATCGAAAGGACTTCCCGTCCATGTCCTGGGATGCTGTCTGGCCCACGAGTCGGCCTATGCCCTCCCCGCCGATGCGGCCATCCTCTCACTGATGCAGCATCTCCCGCTACAGTAAACGCTTGCGGCTGACGGCTACACTGCTGGGCTTTGTCCCAAAAACACAGTTTCGCGTCCCATTGAGATCAGCCGCTTGGCGCTAGCCTGCGGTTTCTTGGAACCCGGCGCCCGGAAACCGCAGGCTAGCGCCAAGCGGCTGATTTTTTGGGACAAGGCCTGGTAGCCTAGTGAAAAAGTGTGATCCCGAATCTCGGATCCATCAGCCGCTTGGCGCTAGCCTGCGGTTTCTTGGAACCCAGCGCCCGGAAACCGCAGGCGAGCGCCAAGCGGCGGATGTTTCAATCGTCGGCTACGCGGGTCGAACTTCCGGAGGTTGTTGACGACCGATTCGCCATTTCGCCGGCCAAAACGCCAGGCCCGCGATCAACAGCTGCGAGCCCCAGAAACAGAGCAGCATCGTGAACTTGTTGGCATCCGACAAAGCATAGGCATGTAGGCCCACCCCCAACTGGTTGACCCCTTCCCACGACCAGGTCACGACGATATTCCCCAAGACAGCTAAGGCCGCGATTCCCGTATCGCGCGCCAATCCGCTCCAACGGGCGTGCAACAGGACTGCGTTCCACAGCACGATCATCAGTGCGCCGTTTTCTTTGGGGTCCCATCCCCAGAATCGGCCCCACGAATCATCCGCCCACAAACCCCCCAGCACCGTTCCAACGAAACTGCACAACATCGCAAAACAAGTGATGCCGTAGATATATCGCACCATCGTCTTGAGCGTTGCCCGATCGAGCCAAGGGACAAAGTTCGCGCCGATCAAATACGCCACTCCCAACAGCCCCGCCGCCAACGTTGCGACGTAACCGGTCGAAATGCAAATCACATGCGTCGACAACCAGAAGTTCGTGTCGAGCACCGCGACCATCACCGAAAAAGTATCGGGCGTTCCCAATGCGATATTCCAGGCCCACAACAAGCCGCCAATCCCCATCAGACTGGCCAACAGATTGCCGATCCCGAACCGCGCGAACAGCTCGATTCCCAAAAACAGACTGACCACCCCCAGCGTGACAAACACAAACGACGAATAGAGCCCCGTTACCGGAGGCCGCCCGCTGATCCCCACCGCCAAGACGACACCCAGCAGATGGATCAAACTCCCGGCGAATAACAAGCTACTGGCCAGCCGATTCATAAAGTGGGCTGCCCCCAGCCAGCCCAGAATGCTGACGATCAAGGCGAACACGTACACGACCGTCGCTTGATAATAGGGTGCCAGGCGATTGTAGAAGCCTTCCCATTGCAGCCGCGACGGCGCGTATCCGGTCGGAATGGCAGCTTGCAGTTGGTCGTGGTAATGGGCCAAGGTCTGATTGAATTCGGCGCTCCCCGCATCCCCTTCCGCATAGAGCTCGGGGAGCTTCGCCAATGCTCGGTAATCGATCGCCGTCGCTCTCGGCCCGTCGGGCAATTCTTCGCCGCCCAACAGACGGACCAGATCCTGGCGCAGCCGTTCGGCCTGCTCCTGACACAACGCGTCCAATTGCTGGTCGATGGCGGCCACCACGCTCCCCGCACGAGCCTCCAGTTCGGCGAGCGGCGAATTCTGCAGCTGCCGGAAGACGAACATCTGGACCTGCAGCGGACTCAGTCCTTTCATCTCGGCCGCCAAGCGCGGATCGGCGGTAATCTGCCGGAACAAAGCCAACTTGATTTCATATTCGCGCACGGCGGAGCGCTCCTCGGAAACGATTCGTTGGGCCAGCGACTCGCAATCGAGCACATCCCAGGCTTCCGCTCGCTCCAGCGCCGTCTGACAAAAGACCCCCGTGGCCAGCGTGCCCCAGCCTTCCCCGTCCGCGGCGGGCAACGGGGCCAGGAACGGCTGATTCTTCCGAGTCCAATCGGGTACCAACGTCCAGAAGTACAGGTCCAGCAGCCGATTCCCATCCCAGTCGACCTTTAGCCAGCGACCGACGTCGTCGCATTCGCGGACCAACCCCGCCAGTTCCGCCGCCCGGTTTTCAAACGCGGTCCACGTCTCTTCGGGGCGTTCCATCAAGCGGTCCACCAGCTGATTGAGTTCGTCCTCCGCCTGCTTGACTTCCGCCAACGTGTAGCGAAAGCCCGGCCGAGGATCCAGGCCCAACGCGTTTCGCAAGCTGGGATCGTCGATCCGGAACAACTCATAATCCCGATGAGCCTTTCCGCCCATCAGAGCATCCGCCATCCAGACCATCGGCTCGATTTTCTTCCGGTCGCTGTTTTTCAGCTTGATCTGCTCGTAGCCGCTGGCTCGCCGCAACAGGCTGCGGGCGACGGTATCGATTGGCTTGGCCCGGCCCAAATGCACAATCGGCATCGCGCCCAACTTCGCCAGATCGCAACCTTGGCGCTCGACCGCTCGCGGCCGAGCACTCCAGAGAGCCCAGCCGACCAGGAGCAGAGGGACGACGCACCACAACCACCAACCCGGCTCCCGCCACCAGACGTACAAGTGGGCCGATTTGTTGACCTCTTTGCCCGCGGGAATCCCCTTCGAATCGGGGAGCACCGCCGCATCGCGATTCGCCCCCTGCTCTGCCTTTCGCAAGTGTCCCCGCAACGTACCGCCAAAATGCACCAGCAATCCCAGCCCCACCAAGACACAGCAAAAATACGGGATCATCCACCCGTGATTGCGCACGACCTGCAGCGTGGAGATCTCCGTTCCGTCCTGCAGCTGATCGTAGCCCGATTGATAAAACGTCTCGTTGCGATAGCGCAACGGGTTGTTCATCCAGACCTTTTCCTTGATATCCAATCCGGTTTCCGAGTCCCGCAGTTCGAACTCGGACGAAAAATACCGAGCCGTCGACGTACCCAGATAAACCTGCTGTTGGGTGTCCAGCAGTTTCAAACGATACGGTTTGTAGTACCGTTTGAACCGCAATTGCACATGGTAGGAGCGGTCGCCTACCGTGACGACGTTCTTCGGAACGTTGGGTGCGTTCTTCGTATCCGATTCGATCGCTTCCAGCTGCTCACTCACCAGAAAAGTTCCGAGCTCGCGCTGCGTCGACTTGTCCAGGATCTTGATGTAAGCACTCGGCCGATCGATTTCGCTCTTGGTCCCTGCCACGGGGGGCAATTCATCGAATGTCGCCAGCAGCCCCAACCCCGCGGTAGCGATGTTCTCTCCGTCGGTCTCACGAATTCCGCGCAGCGCCGAGTTCGCCGCGAACCGCAGGCACATCACGTCGAAGGGCAAACTCGGGTCGCTCAACAAGACGCGTGGCTGCAACCGGGAGGCCGGCACCACGAAGTGTGTCTCGGTTTGCGGGTCACTCGCGTCGACCAACGCCAACTCGGCGTGCCGCAAGTCGTAGGCGAAATGGACCGATTGCCCTTCGGTGAATTGGATCCGCTGCTCGACCGCGCTCAGCGAGGTGTAAATCTCGTTGAGCATCAGCACGGCAATGCCGGCATGGATCGCCACCATCCCAGCCTTTCGACCGAATACCCAGCGGGCCCCTGCCAGCAAGATCAGGCTGGGGACGGCACATTGAATCAGTTGCCACAAGATCCGCATCGCCGCGTCGCCGATGAACGCCGACGGGCCGCGCCACACCAGAAAACCGGCCAGCGACAAGGCCGCGACTCCCGTCGCCAGCCACAGCATGCGCTCCATCCGATGACGGGCGTCAGCCTGCCATCCCTGCACCAGGCACGCCGCGCCACCCAATCCCAAGGCGACTTGGATCAGCGTCCACAACGCGCCAAACCGGACCAGCGGCTGCGCTTGGAATCCGTCCGGATTCTGGCCGGCAAATATCACCAGCAGACTCAACACCGTGCCGGCGAGCAATAAACCGCAACCGGCCAGCAGACGCCATCCCTGACCGACCACACGAAATCGGGTCAAATGCGCCGCAAACAAATTCACCAACAACGCCGACAGCACCAGAAATCCGCTGGGGCAATAAAATCCACCGGGAATCGATTGCCACTGCGGAAACCAAGATGGAGGAAAATACGTCTGGAAGGAGATGAACACGAACAAATCGGGAAAATGCAGCGACTTGGCCTTCCAAATGTCCATCCGCGTCAGTTGAAACGTGAACGTCAGTACGACGAACACCGCCAGCACCATCAGCCATACCGTGAGCCGCATCGAAGCGAGCGGTGCGATCCAACGGCGCCACCGCGCGGTGGTTGCCCGGGTCCGCGGATGACGTGCTGTGCGAGCGCGGCTATCCAACGTTTCCCGAGGAGTCGTGACGATGGGCTGAACCGACATGCTGTTTCTCGTGACTTGCGAAATCGTGACTTGGATTATCTAGCGTGATCTGGATTATCTAGCGTGACTTGGAATGTTGTGTGCCCGAGCTCAATTCGGCGGAGGGGCGGATGCCAGACGAATCGATTGCAAAAACTGATCCCAAGCGGCTTGTTCGGCGGCGACCAATTCGGCGTCGCCCGTCAACTTGATGACCCAGTTGGTATCCCCCTGCACCAGGCTGGCGACGCGCGTCGTCTTCTTTCCATCCCCCGAATTCAATTGTATCAAGCGAGCCGGCTGGTCCGCGAGTTGAATCGCTTCGGTCCGCGCCGCGAGCTCTTCAGCTGTCATTTCCGGTAGGCCCAGTCCCTCCGACCAGATTGCAACGGTCTGCTCCCAGGGGGAGTCTGCTTTCAGTGCGACAATCGAAAGCTCTGCGGAGCGGCCTTCGTCCGTCTTGGTGAATTTGCCCGCGACAATCGGATTCGTCGGCCCTCTTTCCCAGCCGGTCGGAGGATCGAAGCCAATTGGCGGTTGCGGCAGGGCACTCGATTCGGTCGAAGCATCGCTCGGCTGGCCATCGTTTGCTTCCGCGCCGGCGTCGGCCGGTCGCGGTGGCGAAGTTGCCGGCGGCATGCCCCCCATTCCGCCGTCGACCCCCATTCCGCCGTCGACTCCGGGTGTTCCCGTGGCATCGAACAGCAATAGTTTCAAGTCGCCCACCGCCAGCTCGCGCAGATGGTCAGGTAGTTCCGCTGCGCCAATAGGGCTGAGCCCCAATTGCCCCGCCCGCCAGCGATTGACATTGGCAGTCAAGTCAAAGTCGGGCGGCATCCGCGTGAAGATCACTTCCAAGGCGGGTGATACCGACTCGATGTCCAAAATGAGGTCGCGAAACTGCGCGGTTCGGCCGCTGTTTCGCCACCCCGCAGGCAACTCGAACGCCGGTACGGAATCTCCGGAAAACCTCAGCGATTGGAGCAAGGTCTCCCACTGCGGTTCGATCGAGGCGATCGCTTGCGGGTCGCCGGTGACTTTGATCGTCCAAGTGACCTGGGGCATTCGCGCAATCGCCGCCAAAATCCGCGTCTCTTTGGCGACCGCCCCGGGGCCAGCCGGCCGACCGCCGCCCGCGGCCGCGTCGACAACACCAGGATTCAGCTTGTCCACCGTGTAGCTGACGATCGGTTCCGGAGCGCATCCGACTGCCGCCAGACCGACACTCAGGCACAAGCCTCCCAGCCACCAGCGACGTTGCAACACGATGACCCTTCTGCCGGCAGGCATCCGGCGACTCCAACGACACGATTGACCGACCGAAAATTATAGCCCCGACCGCTCCAAGGGACGATCCGTTTTCCGGTTCCGCGAACGCCGAATGCGGCGCGATCGCTCGATTCGCAGCCTGTTTAGTCGAAGTCGACCGGACCCGCGACAATTTGGCCCAGCGCCTTCCTCGTTTAACGCCAAGCCATCTCCGCCGGCTTCCACTCCTCGTTTAACGCCAAGCCATCGGCGCCGGCTTTACTTCGCCATTCCCCAAGTCCTTCCCCAAGTCCTCGCAGTCCCAGCACCCTCCACTCGATCACATCGCGGCACTGAACAATTCATTGACCCGGTTCCAATGGATCACATTGAACCAGGCGGTCACGTAGTCGGCGCGACGATTCTGATACTTGAGATAATAGGCGTGCTCCCACACGTCGATCCCCAGCAGCGGGATTTGACCGTCGCTGATCGGGTTGTCCTGGTTGCCGGTACTGGTCACCGCCAGTTTCTTGTCTTTCCCCAAAACCAGCCAGGCCCAACCGCTGCCGAACTGTCCGCCGGCCTTCGCGGCAAACCCCTTTTTGAACCCATCCATATCGCCGAAGCCCTGCTCGAGCGCGGTTTGTAGTTCCTTGGAGGGAGTCCCCCCTTTCCCTGCCGGAGCCATCATCGTCCAGAACAGCGAATGGTTGTAATGCCCGCCGCCATGGTTGCGCAACGCGGTTTGCACCGCTTCGGGCGCCTGCTTGTAGTTCGCCACGATTTCCTCGACCGGCTTGTTCATCCAGTCCGGAGCCCCCTCCTTGAGTGCGGCCACCAGTTTGTCGATGTACGCCTGATGGTGCTTGTCGTGGTGGATCGTCATCGTCTGCGCATCGATATGCGGCTCGAGCGCATCGTACGCATAGGGCAGCTTTGGCAGCGTGAAGTCCAAGGACTCACCGGCCAGCGAAAATCGAGCCAAGCCCAAGGCGGCCGCTCCGCCGGCTGTCCCAATCATCCAATCGCGTCGTGAAATCATGTTGAACTCCTCTCACCGCCCCTGCGGGAAAAAGTTGTAGATGCATTCGGTGTCCCTTCCTATTGTAAACCGGTTCCACCGGGCGAGAACCGCCCGTCGCGTTGGCCTGTGTACCTAAAAGCCCCATCGATCCGGCAACCGCCGGCGTTTACGGCTGCAAAGTGTATCCTGCACACCGGGAAAGACTCGCCGCACTACATTTCCCGGTAAGCCAGCAGAGTGGCGCGACGCTCCGCGTCGCGCATCCCCGCGAGCTCACGGCCTCGTCGACGCTTGGTGACACGACGCGGGAGGACACGACGCGGAGCGTCGCGCCACTCTGAGCCAGGGGCCGGCGAAACAAGTTCTGGTTGAGCTGGGTAAGTGGGGTTTGTTGCCACTACATCGGAGTCGCGCATGATCGTTGTGGAAGAACTTGCGAAAATCTACCCCGGCCCGGTCCCGGCGCTGCGGGGAGTTTCGATCGAAATCGGCGTCGGGATGTTTGGACTCTTGGGTCCCAACGGCGCCGGGAAGTCCACGTTCATGAACATCTTGGCGGGGTTGCTGGAGCCGACGGCCGGGAAGGTCCTGCTGGACGGAGTCGATGTGGTGCAGCGGCCCGATTATCTGCGCCCGAAGCTGGGCTACCTGCCACAGGAATTTGGCTTTTACGACCATCTCCACGGGCAAGCGATGCTGGAGTATCTGCTCAAGTTGAAAGGGGTGTCCGCCCCGCAGGGGATCCGCCGATTGGCCAGCGATCTGCTGGCCAAGGTGAACCTGACCTTTGCGGCGCGACGCCGCGTCAAAGCGTACTCGGGCGGCATGAAGCAGCGGTTGGGGATCGCCCAGGCCATTGCCGGCGACCCGCGACTGATTATCGTCGACGAGCCGACCGCGGGACTGGATCCGGAAGAGCGATTGCGGTTTTACCGGCTCCTGGCAGAACTGGCCGGCGATCGTATCGTGATCCTCTCCACGCACATCGTGGAGGACGTGGCGAATCTCTGTGCTCGGTTCGCGGTGATTCGCGACGGCAGAATTATCGCCGACACATCGCCCAGCCAGGCCAAAGCGGCCATCGATGGCACGCTGTTCGAAGGGGATGTCTCCAGCCACGATTTGGCGAGTTTCCAACAGCGGCATCGAGTCGCTCGCGCGGTCCTGGTCGAGGGGCGGAACCGAGTGCGGATCCAAGTCCGCGAGGGGGAGTCGCTTCCCGCCGGGTTCATTCCTGTCGCGGCGACCTTGGAAGACGCCTATTTCTTGACGATGGAATCCGACCGAACCGTCGAGTCGGCCGCCGCCTGACCTTCTCGCAAGGATCGCACGAGCGAGTCTTGCGCACTTGCGAGTCTCGCGCCCCCAGCCCAGTCTAAACGCGGAGAATCGATGTTCGGCCGAATTGCCTTGATCGCCCGGCAGGATTTCGCAGGGTACCTGCGGCGTCCGATGGTTTGGATCTGGATCCTGCTGATGATTCTGTTGTTCTGGGGATTGGCCTCCGGGCATGTCAACGTCTCGACCGGAGGCGATTCGGCGATCGGCGGTAAGAAACAGTGGATCACCAGCGAGTTCGAATTCGCTCGAATTCAAACCGCGGTCAACATGATCCTGACCGGGTTTTTTGCCAGCGTCTTGTTCGGCATGGCCGTGATCCATGACGCCGATGCCGGAATCCTCCCCCTGTTGGCCAGCACTCGGTTGCGAACCGCCGAGTATCTGGTGGGGAAATTTCTGGGATGCGCTCTCCTGGTCGGTTCGGCTCTGGCGCTCAACGTCCTGATTCCGATCGCCTTCTACCACGGACTCCCGCCCCCGGCGCGGGCCGAGTATTTTGGACCGCTGGAGTGGTGGAACTACATCGGCCCGATGGTCAAATTGACGATCCCCACGGTCGCACTGATCGGAGCGACGGCGTTCGCTATTGGCGCCCTGACGCGGAAAGCGATTCTGGTTTTCGTACTCCCCACAATGCTCTTGCTGGTATTCGGCTTGTTTCTCAATAGCTGGTCGCCGATCTGGCTGGACGTGCGCCTCAACCGGTTGCTCAATTGGCTGGATCCCTTCGGTTCGCGCTGGTTGAATGAGGTTTACTTCAACGTCGACCGGGGGGCCGACTTTTACAACATACAGCCGGTTCACCTGGATGCCGGTTTCGGATGGAGTCGCGTCGTACTGCTGCTGATCGCCGTCGGCGTCTTGGCGTACACGATTCGTCGCTTTGGACGGCAGTTGCGCGGCGCGAAACACGGGTCGCTGGCGGCCGGCGAATCCGTAGCGAGATCGTCCATTCGGAACAATCGTCCCGCCTCCGAGCCGCTCGGGGGATGGCGCGCGTTGGCGATGCAGCAGCGTTCCACAACCTGGCTGCGCGACGTCTGGAATATTGCCCGCTATGAATTGCGCGAATTGCGATCGTCACCCGGGTTGTACCTGTTCGTTCCGATCATCGTGCTGCAAGGGATCGGAACCGCGTTTCTGCAGGAAGGGGCCTTCGGAACTCCGCTCTTGGCGACCCCGGGGATCCTGGCCGAACAGAATCTTCCCTTGCTGTCGATCCTGGGCTGCCTGTTGATGATGTTTTATACGGTCGAGTCGCAGCTGCGCGAGCGGACCAAACGGTTGGCGCCGATCTACTACGCCACGCAAGCCAAAACCGCGGCGATCCTCCTGGGAAAGTCGTTCGCCAATGTGGCGATCGGCGGCGTGCTGGCGGTCGCGGTTCTGCTCGGTTGCCTGGTGGTGATCGCGATTCAAAGCCAGGTCGCTTTGGACTTGCGTCCTTTTTTGTGGATGTGGGGGTTGGTCTTGCTGCCGACCTATATCGTCTGGACGGCGCTCATGACGTGTGTGGTCGTGTGGACGCGGAACCGTTACACGGCGTACGCGATCGGCGCGGCGGTGTTGGTCGCCACGTTTTATCTTGAACTCAGCCGCAAGATGTTCTGGGTCTTCAATTGGAATGCCCAAGGTCTAGTCAAGTGGTCCGACCTGAGCGTGTTGGAGTTGGACCGGGGGGCGCTGTGGCTCAACCGATTTTTGATGTTGGCAGTCGCCGCTTTGTTCGTCTACCTGGCGACGCAGTTTTTTTGGCGGCGCAGCCGCGATGCGGTGCAGATTGCTTCGCGGCGGACGTGGCAATCAGGACTTCGGTTTGCACTGCGTACCGCTCCGTTCGTTCTGGTTCCGCTGCTGCTGGGCGGCGTGCTCTGGGTTCAGGTCAGCCGGGGAACGCAGGGGAGTCAATCGCGAAAGGCCGATTTGGATTACTGGCGGAAGAACGTGGAAACCTGGAAAGGGGTCCCATCGCCTGCTGTCTCGGGAGTCGACGTCCGCGTCGAGTTGGTACCGGAGGAACGCCGGCTGGCCGCAGCGGGGTGGATTCGCTTGCGGAACGAAACCGATCAGCCGCTCAAACAATTCGCGCTCTCCCAAGGTCGGCATTGGCGCGACGTGCAATGGAAATTCGATGGACAGCCGCTGTCGGAGGAGGCCGCGTCGCGCAAGATCCCTGGCTCGGTCGAGTTGCCGAACTACACTCCCGTAAACCGCGCCGGACTTCACGTGTTCTCGCTCAAACCCCCTTTGGCCCCCGGGGATTCGATTCTGGTCCATTACGCGTTTCGCGGCCAATTTCCCGATGGAATCACCAAGAACGGCGGCGGAGCCTCCGAATTTGTGTTGCCGTCCGGCGTCGTCCTGACCAGCTTTGGAACGGGATTCTTCCCCTTCCTGGGATTCAACGATCAGGTGGGGCTGGATGAAAAGCACAAGCCGGAAAGCAAAGTCTACGACGCCGACTTCTATCGCGGCTGCCTGCTGCCCGCGTTCGGGGGTGGCGATCAGTTTCATGTGCGGACGACCGTCGTCGGACCCGCCGATATGTACTTCAACGGCGTGGGCCAATTGGCTTCCGATACGACGACGGGCCGCGTGCGAACCATGGTGTACGAAAGCGATGCTCCGGTTTCTTTCTTCAATATCGTGGGGGGGCGCTGGCAAGTCCGCGCGACCGAACACACCCAGGTGTACTACTCGAATCTCCACCCCTACAACGTCGACGAGATCGCCGAGGCGTTGGAGGAGGCCCGATTTTGGTACTCGCGCTGGTTCGCCCCCTACCCGTGGCGAGATCTGAAACTGAGCGAGTTCCCTGGATTGGCGTCGTACGCTCAGGGATTCGCAACGAATATCACCTTCTCCGAGTCGATCGGATTTCTCACTCGGGACGAGCCCGGCGCCGACCTGCCGTTCATGGTCGCAGCCCACGAGGCGGCGCATCAGTGGTGGGGCAACCTGCTGATGCCGGGTAAGGGTCCCAGCGGCGATATTCTCAGCGAAGGGATGGCCCACTTTTCCACAGGGCTGCTGTTCGATCAAGTCAAAGGGACTGCGGCCCGCATCGCCTTCTTCGAAAAGATCGAAAAGCGGTACGCCGAAATGCGCAGCCTCGACAGCGAGCGACCGATGGTCGAAATCGACGGCACGCGGGAGGGAGATACCACCGTCACCTACGACCGCGGCGGTTGGGTCTTTTGGATGCTCCTCAACGAAATGGGACGCGACAATTGTCTCCACGGCCTGCAATCGTTCATCGCCAAGTACCGACAGACTCCAGACGACTACCCCGTCCTGCAGGACCTGGTCGAGCACCTCCGTCCGTTTGCCGCCGATCCGCAGTCGTACGACGCGTTTGTCGGGCAGTGGATCTTCGGCAAAGTCGTCCCCGAGTTCCGTCTGAGGGATGTACAGCTCCGCCGGGAGGGAGAACAATGGCTGGTCGAAGGCCAGGTCCAAAACGTGGGGAGCGGCGCCGTCACGTTGGAGTTGTTGGCGGGGCGCGGCGAGCGATTCCGCGACGGCCAGCCGGATCCGGAGTTTCGCCAAGCGCGAACGACGGTCTACCTGGGCGACGAACAGCCGGTTTCCTTCTCGATCCCCTGCGACTTCGAGCCGGAGTTTGTCCGAGCTGACCCCGATGCGCTGATTCTCCAGCTCAAACGCAACCTGGCGGTGACCCGCTTCTGACCATGCCGGAATCGCAGCTCGAACCGATCCACTGTATCGATATCGGGGCCAACTTGACGCACGCCTCGTTTGCCCGCGATGTGAATCAAGTGATCGCCTCTGCGCGCGCGGCCGGCGTTCAGCAAATGGTCCTGACCGGTACGACTTTGGAAAATAGCCACGCCGCGCAGTTTCTGACAGCGCGGCATCCCGGAGTGTTGTATTCCACCGTCGGAATCCATCCGCACGACGCACGAGAGTACTCGGACGAGTCGATGGCCGTCATGCGGCGGTTGGCCACGGCGCCTGGCGTGGTGGCTCTGGGAGAATGTGGTCTCGATTTCAATCGGGATTTTTCGCCGCGCCCGGCCCAGCGGATCTGCTTGGAAGCCCAGTTGTCGTTGGCCCAGGAAGTGGGGCTGCCTTTATTTTTGCATGAGCGCGACGCGCACGACGAGTTTCTGGAGATCCTGCGGCCGATTCGCGATCGTCTTGGATCGGTCGTGGTGCATTGTTTCACCGGGACGGAAGCGCAGGCACGCGCCTATCTCGAGCTCGATCTGCATTTGGGAGTGACCGGCTGGCTGTGCGACGAGCGGCGCGGAGTGCATTTGCAGGAGATCGTGCGCTGGCTCCCGCTCCGCCGGCTGATGATCGAAACCGACAGCCCCTTTCTCGCGCCGCGCGATCTTCGCCCCAAGGTGCACCGCAATGAGCCGCGATTTCTGCCGCACATCTTGCGGCGGGTCGCCCGTTGCCGGGGCGAATCACCGACCGTCACCGCCGCAGCGATTGCCGCCACCACGCGCGCCTTCTTCGGCCTGCCCAGCCCCGTTTGACGGTGCTGGGCGCGAATACTCTACGCGGATGCCTGCGGCGGACGGTCAAACATCGAATCTGGACGCTTGGCGTTTCTTACCTTCAGCCTACAGCCTACAGCCTTCAGCCTTCAGCCTACAGCCTTCGACCTTCAGCCTTCAGCCTTCGGCCTTCAGCCTACAGCCTGCGGCGGATTCCCCATCGGGGAAGTGTGGGCCGAATCAACAAGGCGTCTACGCCGCCGGAAGGATTTTCGCTAAATTGTTGTTCCCAAGTCGGGTTGCTGGCACTGGCGAATCGTGCGTCGCCGGGAGCAAGCGCTGCACCACGATCAGCCGCCGATGCGAGTCATCATTTACCCGTCCGAACTCGAGGTCAGCCAGCGGGCGGCGCAGTTCGTCGCCCGCCTGGTCCGGCAAAAGCCCTCCTGCGTGTTGGGCTTGGCGACCGGAACCACTCCGCTGGCGATGTACCGCGAGCTGATTCGCTTGCACCGGGAAGAGGGGTTGGATTTCGCGCGCGTCACCACGTTCAACTTGGACGAGTACGTTGGGTTGGGTCCCAGCGACCCGCACAGCTATCGCTACTTCATGCAGGAGCATTTGTTCGGCCAGATCAATATTGCATCGCAGCAGACCCATTTTCCAGACGGTCGAGCCCTAGACTACGCGGCCAGCTGCCTGGCGTACGAGCATCGAATCAAGGACTGCGGCGGCATCGACCTGCAAGTTCTGGGAATCGGTTCGGACGGCCATATCGCCTTCAACGAGCCCGGCTCGTCGCTGGGGAGTCGCACTCGCTTGAAGACGCTCGCCAGTGAGACGGTCAAGGACAACGCCCGCTTTTTCGATTCGATTGACCAAGTCCCCCGGTTGGCGATCACGATGGGGGTGGGCACGATTTTGGAATCGAAACAGTGCATGCTGATCGCTCTGGGAAAGAAAAAGGCCAAGGCGATTCGAGACACGATCGAAGGGCCGATCACCGCCCAAGTCACCGCATCGGCGCTCCAATTGCACCGGGATGTGATCGTGGTGTTGGACGAAGACGCCGCCGGGCTGCTCAGCCGCCGGGACTACTACGACGAAGTCGAATACGCCCAACGGTTGTTGGAACAAGGGAAGCTGCGGCAACTGGGGATTGGGCGGAGCGAGCGCTAGCCAAACGGAATTTTCATGCGATTTATCGGCGCCATAGCAGACAAACAACAGGTCGAGCGTTTCGTCGCCTACCTGATCACGCAGAATATCTCGGTGCAGGTCGAGCAGGATGCGGAAAAATTCCAAGTCTGGGCGCGGGATGAAGACCAGGTGGCCGCCGCGACGCAGCTGCTGAACGAATTCGTTGCCGCACCGGAGAATCCGAAGTACAGCGGAGCAATCGCCGCCGCCCACGAAATCTTGCACGAGCGGACGCGGCAACGGCGTGAAGCTCGAAAACGCGTGCGGACCTCCACGGACCTGCAGGCGACGCCTCGGTACCGCGCGCCCCTCACGCTCTTCTTGTTCGGAATGATGGTGGTCATCTGGCTGGTGACCGGACTGGGGCACCCGCCGTTCAACGATGCGATGCACCGCATGCTGTTTACCTCGGTCGACTTGAACCAACAGATGCGGTCGTCCGCGGAGATCGAGGACGGCGTGGGAATGAAGCTGTACAACGTGCGCCGCGGCGAAGTCTGGCGACTGATCACTCCGGCGTTCATCCATTTCGGCGCGACCCATATGATCTTCAACTTGCTGGCCTGGTTGATGCTGGGACGCCCCATCGAGCATCGCTACGGCACATGGTTCTTCGCCCTGTTGGTGCTGGGTATCGCTTTGGTTTCCAACGTGCTCCAGGCCATGATCTCGCCCGAATTGGGGGGTACCGCCTTGGTCCGCGAATTCGCGGGAGGAAGCGAGGGCATGGTGCAACGCTTGATCCTGCCGTTCGGCGGATTGTCGGGCGTGGTGTACGGGCTGATCGGCTTTGCCTGGATCAAATCGGAATTCGATCCCAGCTTCGGCTATCGAGTCCCCCTGTCCCTGGTGATCTGGGCCGTCGCCTGGTTCTATTTGGGAGTCTCCTCGCTGGACGAACAGTGGTTGAATATCAACATGGCCAACTGGGCCCACGGGTCCGGCTTCGTGCTGGGGATCTTGATGGGTCTGGGGAGCAACTTCCTGCGTTCAGGGAAAACGCGCAGCGCATCGCGAACCGCCAGCAAGCCGAACAGCGCCTGATCGCGGCGGCCAACCTGTGGACGGCGGCAGCCCGAGCTGTTCAGGGGTGCTTCAGGCAAGTGGGTGGTCAGACCAGCGCGAGAGGTGGAACGGATGGAAACTAGTCAGCAGCCGACCCACGACGCGCACCATGATTGGAGGCCACACTCCGGACGACTGTACGCCGATCGCTCTTTTCTGGGCCTGTTGGCGACCCAGTTTCTGGGAGCGTTCAACGACAACGTCTTCAAGCAGATGCTGCTGCTGATGTGCGTCGATTTCAAGATCGCTCGGCAGCTTCCGGAAGACCGGTTTCAGCCGATCGCCACCGCCCTCTTCACCGCGGCGTTCTTGTTGTTCTCCGGTGTGGCGGGGTTCCTCTCCGATAAATTGCGCAAACGGCGAATCGTCGTCGCCAGCAAAGTCGCCGAGATCGTGATCATGATCGTCGGTCTGGCGGTGATGCTCAGCTTCCCGGCCGGGTCGCTGTCGCTCCTCTGGGCCTTGATCGCCGTCCTGTTCGTCATGGGGACCCAAAGTGCGTTTTTCGGGCCGTCGAAGTACGGCGTCCTTCCGGAAATACTGCACGAAGAGGATCTCCCAATCGCCAACGGCTGGATCCAAATGACCACCTTCCTGGCGATCATCCTGGGGATCGTCGTCGCCGGCAAGATGAAGGAATACGTCGGCGACGATCTTTGGATCATCTGCGCCGTCTGCATCGGCATCGCCGTGGCCGGTACGCTCACCTCGCTCCTCTTGCGCAACCCGGGCGCCGCCCAACCCGGTCTGCAGTTCTCTCCCAGTTGCCTGGCGATCGAAAAAAACGCCTGGGCCCTCCTGCGCCGCGACCGCCCTTTGCTGACAACGATGATCGTTTACAGCCTCTTCTGGTTTGTCGGCGGAGTGATTCTCCCCACGATCAACGAAGTCGGCAAAAGCCAGCTGGGATGGAACGATGAAGTGACCAGTAACGTCAACGCCTGCATGGCCGTAGGGATCGGCATCGGTTGCCTGGTGGCGGGGAATATTTGCCGCCGCCGCAACGCCCTGGGGCTGGTGCGACTGGGAGGCGCCGGTCTGGCGGTGGCTTTGTGCCTGGCCTCAGTCGCCGCGGCCTTCTCTTCACCCGCCATCAACGCCTATACACTCGGCGCCGCACTGCTGGTCGCCGGGGTGTTCGGCGGGATCTTGGCCGTCCCACTCCAGGTCTTCCTGCAAGCTCGGCCGCCCGTCGAGTTGAAAGGTCGCACCATCGGAGCCATGAACCTGATCACTTGGATCGGAGTCATGGCCGCCGCCGCCTACTACTACATTTTCAATTTGATCTTCAGCCGTACCGGCATCTCTCCCAGTTGGATCCTGGCGACGCTTGCCATCGTGATGCTGGCCGTCGCCCTGGGTTACCGCACCTCGGGCCCAGAATGGGAAAAGAGGCTGAAGGCTGAAGGCTGAAGGCGGAAGGCGGAAGGCGGAAGGCTGAAGGCGGAAGGCGGGAGGCCGTGGGCCGTAGGCGCTTGGACGTAGGCGCTTGGACGTAGGCGCTTGGACGTAAGCGCTTGGACGTAAGCGCTTGGACGTAAGCGCTTGGACGTAAGCGCTTGGACGTAGGGCGGCCTTTGTAGGCCGCCCGCCATAAGCCGTAACAACTAGCTGAAATCCGGAACAATCCTCCGCGGTTCCGGCATTACCCATTACCCATTACCCATTCCGCCGACCTCCTAATTCCCGCGGGCAACATTGCGCCACAGCCGGACGGTTTCCAGCGGTCCGACCACATGCGGCTCGCTGATCGGCTGCCATACTTTCGATTCGACGATACGCTCCCGCAGCGCCGCGAGATGGCGGTTGCCAACGAAGTGGGGGAGCGTTTTAGAGATCTTGTCGACCGACTCCAGTTCGGGGATGACCAGATAATCGAGCCGATCGTTTGCTTCGCCGATCAGTGTCGCGATCTTTTCTTCATCGGAATTCCCAGAGACGTCCCGCCAATCGGACTCGGCCGGTCGAAAAAACGTCAGGTTCGGCATCAGTTGGACCCCCTCCCAAATGGTCCGCGCGATTTGCGTGTGGCAATTCGGCGTATCGAACAGCAACACATTCTGCAGGCTGGTCGCATCCATTTGGTTCATGTGCAACGCGCCGTAACTGACTGCCGATTCACCGCGCCGCTGGGCGTCTGCCAACAGCGTCTGCAGGATGGCGTGATGGGCGGCCATCGAGCGATACGGGCCGGGCTGATGCCGCGTATACCCGCGATACATCGCCAAACCCAAGCAGGCCATCGTCACCACCCACAACGCGACTCGGCGTTTGGATGCCAGTAGGTGCCCGAGCCGGACCGCCAGCGGGCGGACCAGCGCCAGGTAGATCCCCAAGGCGGCCGGCATCGAAACGAACGGGTTGTGCCCTGCCCCGCCCATCACCAGGCCAGCCAGCGGCGCCAGTCCGATCCAAACCAAACGCCAGTCCCAGAGCGTGGATTGGCCCGAGGCCGCTGCTCCCACGGGCGCATCTCCCGGTGGACGGCCGATCACCACGGCCGCCAGTACCAACCAAACTCCCGCCGCCAGTCCAATGTGCTTGAGAGCAAACTCCAGATGTCGAATCGAACTCGACCAGGGGAGCCGCGCATTCGCGTCCGTATTCCATACGACGTAGTAATAGTGCAAGTACTCGTAGTTCAACACGTAGAACCAACCGCCGACGAGTGATGCCGCCAGGACGGATCGACCTAACAGCTTGACTTCGTGTTTCCACGTTCCGCCGCGACCTGAGGGTATGTCGTCAAGACCGGGAGCCCCCTCACCCTGCCCTCTCCCCCGCAGCGGGGGAGACGAAAATAGACGGAGGCCTAGGTCGATCAATGCCAGCGGTCCCAGAGCCAACAGCAAGTACGCCGGGGCGGTTGCCCGGCACAAAAGACTCAGGCCAGCCACCACGCCCAGCACCCAATAGTCGCCTGCGCGCCGCCGGTGTCGGGCGACCAGATACGCCAGACAGGTCGCTCCGTACATCAGCATCAACCCCAAGTCCATCCGAAAGTCCGCGAGTCCTCCTTGGTCGTAGTACAAACAAGCCATTCCTATCACTGGCATCGTCAGCAGCACGGCGTCGGCAGATCGAAGCCCCACGACCAGCCGCCAGTACCGAACCAGCAGGCACGACAGCAGCAGCAACTGGCCAACTTGGATCCAGACCCCGATCGCCCGATCGGGCTCGGCGACTCTTCCCAGCATCGCCGCGACCAACAGCGGCAGCGCGACGGTGTTCGCCCCTTGGCAAGTTTGGCCAACGGCGTCCGGCACCCCTTCGTACCGCGCCGTCGACATCACCCGATGCAGCTTCGTGTAGTAGCTCATCGAGTCGTAGATCGGCTGGCGATGCTGATAGACCATCCGATTGAGCGAGACCGCGTACACGCCGACGCCGAGACAGACAGCGACGATCGCCAGATAATCGAACCCCCATCGGCGATTGCGGGGAGCCGCCGTGCACGCCCGGTTGCCAGCCACAGATAGGGTCTCCAGGGTTCGCCGAAAAGCCCGCTGGGTCAAGCTGCCGTGCGGCGTGGGGTTGACTCGCTGCTTCGGTGCGGCGTCGCCGCGGCGGAGGTCGCCTGTGCGATGACATAGGGGGGACGGCGTTTGACT
Source organism: Pirellulaceae bacterium (assembly GCA_041740495.1). Taxonomy (GTDB): domain Bacteria; phylum Planctomycetota; class Planctomycetia; order Pirellulales; family Pirellulaceae; genus JANMEB01. The sequence continues at coordinate 7,658 of JBGSLW010000353.1, read as the reverse complement.
TCTTCGTAGATCCGCCCCACGTATTCACCCAGGATCCCAATCGAAATCAACTGCAGACCACCCAGCCCCAACACGCAACACGAGAGCGTCGTGAACCCCAATGAGGCGACTTCCCAACCCAACAGCCGCTTGAGCAGAAAAAACGAAGCCAACAACAGCGCAACCGCACAGACCAGCGATCCGCATGCCGTCACCAGCCGCAACGGCTTGAACGAGAAGCTGAACACAGCATCTGCCGCATAGCGGAACAAACGGCGGAGCGATTGCTTCGGAGCTCCACCCGCTCGTTCGGGGCGATCGTAGTCCAAGAGCGTTTGGCGAAAACCCGCGCGGGCCCGCAGCCCGGGGAAGAAGCGGTGGCACTCCGGCATCGCTTGGATGGCGTCGGCGGCGCTCCGATCCAACAAACAAAACGTCCCGGTGTGCGGTGGGATCGCGGCATCCGCCAGGTATTGGAACAGACGATGGAAACCGCGGAGCCCCAGCCCGCGCACGCCGCGTTCCGCCCGAGCCTTCCGTCGAGCGATGACCACTGCATCGCCGCTACGCCAGCGAGCGAACATTGTGGGAATCAGTTCGGGGGGGTCCTGCAAGTCGCCGTCCATCACCACCACGCAATCGGCGTCCGCGGAGGACAAACCTGCAGCAATCGCCGCCGGCTGCCCGAAGTTGCGCGAGAGTCGCAGCAAGGCAATGCGATTGTCCAGTTCGTGCAGCTGCACGACGTCGTCCGGCGTTCCATCGCTGCTGCCGTCGTCGATATACCAGATCCGCCAGCGGCAGTCGATCGACTCTAGAGCCGCCACCAGTCGCCGATTGAGCTCGGGCAGGATTTCGCGTTCGTTCCAGAGCGGCACGACGACATCCAGCTGGGGGCGGCGATGGGTAGCGAAAATGGGCACGAGCGATTTTTCCTTTCCCTCTCCCCCGCTGCGGAGGCCGCGCACTTCCATGGCACCATCGTTACAACATCTCGTTTAACGCCAAGCCGGAGGCGCCGGCTTGGCCCCCAACGGCAATCTAATCGTGCCGGAGGCGCCGACTTCGCCCGCAACGGCAATCTAAACGTGCCGGCGCCTCCGGCTTGGCGTTAAACGAAGAACTCGCACAACGAAGAACTCGCACAACGAAGAACTCGCACAACGAAGAACTCGCAAAACATGGAACTCGCATTACATGGTGAAGCGAAAGTATATCGAAACCGCCGCGCCGGCCGCCAGATCGATTCAACGCCTTATATGGATCGCATTTTCAGCATTTGGCGTAGGCCTCGTACGCCTTCGGCTGCCGGTTAAATATCGACTCGGCACAGACGATGACTCCCGATTCCAGCAGTGATTGACAAGTGACCTCCCCCGGAGGAAATTGCACCCTTTCACCGATCCCCGATTAGCCGCCTGGCACTAGCCTTTGTCCCAAAACACAAGTTTCGCGTCGCATTGAGATCAGCCGCATGGCGCTAGCCTGCGGTTTCCGGTGATGGATGCGCGAAGAAACCGCAGGCTAGCGCCATGCGGCTGATGTTTCGGGACAAAGCCTAGCCTGCGGTTTCTTCCGCCCGAACACTGCCCGGAATCCGCAGCAAAGGCAGTTCGACGCAACACCCCGAACGCACCATGACCACACCTCGACACTTTCTCACCACGCAAACCTGGCCACAGTCGGAATTGCAAGCAGTGCTCGACTTGGCCAGCCGGTTGAAACAGTCTCCCTTTCAGACGTGCTTCCAGCATCGCTCGGTGGCGCTGCTGTTTTTGAACTCGTCGCTGCGGACCAGGACCTCGTTCCAGTTGGGGGTCCACCAGCTGGGGGGGCTGGCGATCGTACTGCAGCCGGGAAAGGACGCTTGGCCGCTCGAGTTCCAACGGGGCGTGGTGATGGAGGGGGAGGCGGAAGAGCATATCGCGGAAGTCGCGGGGGTGCTCTCGCGCTATTGCGATCTGATTGCGCTGCGAGCGTTCCCCGGGTTTCGCGATTGGTCGCATGATCGCCACGACCCGCTGATCCGCGCGTTGGCCGCGGCTTCACGAGTGCCGGTCGTCAACATGGAGACGATCGTCCACCCCTGCCAGGAGCTGGCCCACATCCTGACGTTGCAGGAACGACTGGGTGACCTGGCCGGAAAAAAATACCTGCTGACCTGGACGTGGCATCCCAAGCCGCTCAACACCGCGGTCGCGAACTCGGCTCTGTTGATCGCCACCAAATTCGGAATGGACGTGACGCTGCTGTGCCCCAGCCCGGAGTACTTGTTGGACGAGCAGTTTCTGGACGCCGCACGGGCCAACGCCGCGGCGCACGGCCGATCGTTGACGATCACCCACGATATCGACGCGGCGTATTCGGGCGCGGAGATCGTGTACGCCAAGAGTTGGGGCGCGCTCCCGCTCTACGGACGCCCCCAGGAGGAATGGGAGTGGCGGAAGGACTTGCGGCACTTCATCGTCGACGAAGCAAAGATGGCCAAGACGCGCCAGGCCCTCTTCAGCCACTGCCTGCCGCTCCGCCGCAACGTCAAGGCGACCGACGCCGTGATGGACGCCCCCTACTGCGTGGCCATCGACGAAGCGGAGAACCGCCTGCACGTCCAAAAAGCCGTCATGATGAACCTCCTCGGCGACAGTCTATCCTAAAGTCTGAGCCGCTCGACGCTCCGCATCGGTAGCTCAATGCCGCACGCTTGTCTTGGGAATCTTTGCGATTCCAGCTATCCCAACGCCTACCACCAAACCGCTTCCCTCTCCCCCAAGTCCCTGCGCGACAACTGAGACTGCAACGATTTCTCATCCCTTGCGACTTGGGGGAGAGGGTGAGGGGGCGGGGGCGGGGGCGGGGGCGGGAGATGCAAGAGGCGTGTCGGATCTCGCTAGAGCCAATAGTGTACAGACGTACACTATTGTGGCAAGAAGCGGTTTGAGGACTAATACGCGGCGCGAGCAAGTGGGTGGGAAGGCGCAAACTGCTCGCTTGCTGAACCACTCGCGGGCGCTTCGGGCTTGCAATTTCGGGCTTTAAAACCGCTCCTACGCATCGGTAGCTAAAAGCGTAACGATCCGCTCGGCAAGCGAGCGGCATTTGGCCAGGATTTCTACACGCGCAAGAAACCGCGGCTAGCGCCGTTCGGCTAATTCCAATTAGCCACGTCCGCCCTCTTTCCGTGCCCGCTGTGCCTCTGTGTTGAATGCCTCCGTCGACGGCGGACATCCCGAAACCCTCCGGGGCCGTCATTGAAATTCGAGCCCGAACGCGAATAATGACGGTTTGGTTGCTTGCACACCCACCCCTCTCGTTACTGTTTTTCAGGAGCCTCCGTGCCGAATTCGATTGTCTTGGCGTTTTCCGGTGGTTTGGACACCAGTTACTGCTTGTTCGAATTGCGGCAGCGCGGGTTCGATGTGCACACGGTGTTCGTCGACACCGGCGGGGTGAGCAGCGACGAGCGGAGGTATATCGAGCAACGGGCCAAGGATCTGGGGGCGATCCAGCACTGGACGGTCGACGCCGCGGAACCGCTGTGGACCGAGTTCGTCGTGCCGCTGGTGTTCAGCGGCGCTCGAATGAACGGCCAGTACCCGATGCTCTGCAGCGATCGCTACGTGATCGTCCGCAAGTCCTTGGAGGTCTGCGACCGAGTCGGCACGAAGCAGTTCGCCCACGGCTGCACCGCGATGGGGAACGACCAGTTGCGGTTCGACCAGACCGTGGTGAGTCTGGGCGATTATCAGGTCGTCGCACCGGTCCGGGAACTCCAGGCGAAGACCCAGAAGGCTCGGGATTACGAGATTCAACTGCTGACCGAAGCGGGAATCGAGGTCCGCGCGTCGACTTCGAAGTACTCGATCAACGAGAACATCCTGGGCGTCACCTCCTCGGGGGGCTCGATCGATCAATTCCAAGCCCCGCCTGCGGATGCCTGGAAGTGGACCAAATCTCCCGAGGATTGGCCGCGGCGTCCTCTGCAACTCCAGTTGCGTTTTCGGGAAGGGGTCGCCGTAGCGCTCGACGGTCGCGAGCTCCCCGGCCCCGAGATCCTGGCGCGACTCAATGAAATGCTGGCCCAATACGGCGTGGGGCGGCATATCTACACCGGCGACACGTGCGTCGGCTTGAAAGGGCGGATCGCCTTTGAGTGCCCCGGAATCACCGGGCTGCTGGTCGCCGGACAAGCTCTGCAGGACGCCGTTCTCACGCGCTGGCAGAATCAGTTCCGCCATGTGATCGCCCAGCGCTGGGCCGAGCTGGTCTATGGCGGGTTCTTCTACGAACCGCACAAGTTCGATTTGGAGGCGTATCTCCGCAGCGCGAATCGGCACGTCAGCGGGACAGTCACACTCGAGTCGAGCGGCGGGACGGTGATGGCGACCGCCCTTGATTCCCCCCATATCCTTCGCGACAAGGACTCGGTGTATGCCCAGTCCTGCACGTGGACGCCGGCCGAGGCGGTTGGCTTTATCAAACTGATCGGTCAAAGCTCGCGGTTGTCGGCGCAAATCAACGGAGTCCCCGAAGCTTGAGCGATCCCCAGTTGTTGGATTACCTGAGGGAATTGGTTGCGGCGGACACGCAGAATCCGCCGCGGACGATCGAACTGGATCATCCTCTGTTTCGCTTCTTGAGCGAGTGGGCCGCAGCGAACCGGTTTTCGGTTGAGACGGTCGATCATGGCGAGGGGCGCGTCGCCTGGTGGGCTCGACGCGGTCAACCGAGCGTCCTGTTCAACGTGCACCTGGATACCGTTCCCGCGGCGCGAGAGTGGCAAGGGGATCCGTTGACCTTGCAAGTGACGGGCGAACGGGCGATCGGCTTGGGGGCGTGCGATACCAAGGGAGCGGCCGCCTGCCTGTTGTCGCTGGCTGCGGAAACCGCTCTCCCGCTCTCCCTGTTGTTCACCACCGACGAGGAGGGGAGCCAGAACTGCTGTGTCGCTCGATTCGTGGCAAGTCACCCCGACTTGGCGCCGGGCTTGGTGGTGGTCGCCGAGCCCACGGAGGCGCGCGTGGTGCTGGGGCATCGCGGTTACCTTTCGGCACTGCTCTCGTTTGCCGGCGTGGCGGCCCACACCTCGAGCCCACGGGCGACGCGGCGGAGCGCCGTGCATGCTCTGATCGATTGGGGGGGCGAGGCGCTGCAGGCGATCGATGCGTTGGAGCGGAGTTGCAACTCGCCGATCGACCTCTGCTTCAATGTCGGCGTCGTCCGCGGCGGAGTCAAAAACAATATCGTGGCCGAGCAAGCCGAATTGCGGTGGAGCGCGCGGCCACCCGCCGGGTTCGATCCGCGGACGATCCTGGATCGACTACAGGCGATTCCCGCCCCGCTGCGGACCGAGTCGCACGTGACCTTTGCGGGAGCCGGCTTGCCGGCGCAACCCGAGTCCCGCGCAGCACTTGCCGCGCGAATCGGCGAGCTGGGGCTGGAAGTCGGCGAGGATGTCCCCTTCTGGACGGAGGCCTCGATCTTTTCCGCCGCCGGCTGGCCAACCATCGTCTTGGGACCGGGGAATATTGCACAAGCCCATTCCGCATACGAATGGGTGCGGCTGGCCGACTTGCAAGCCGCCAAGGAAGCGTATCGGCGAATCGCGGAATCGAAAGCGTAGGGAGTACTGGGCTCTGCCGGAACTGCGAGGACTTGTTCCGGCCTACCGCTATTGCCTCTTTTTCTCCTTCCCGCACTAGTCAAAGCGTCGGCGACCTCTAAGAATGCTTTCTTCGAATTCGTTGCCAATACATTCCCTCGGTACTCCTACTCGTACTCGTACTCGTACTCGTACTCCTCCTCCTCCCACCAAACCCTTCACCCGCACCTAGCCCCCCTCCCACCAGGCACATCACCGCACGAATGGTCACCGACACGCGTCGCATCATTATTCAATTGCTCAGTCAGCTCGGCAGCAGCCGCGAGGCGCGAGAGTACTTGCGTCGGTTCAGCAGCGGCGACCATGCGCAGTTCGCGGTGATCAAGGTCGGCGGCGAGATTATCCGGGGCCAGTTGAATCAGCTCACGGGCGCCTTGGCGTTTTTGCATGAAGTCGGTTTGTTCCCGATCGTGCTCCACGGGGCGGGGCCGCAACTGAACGAGGCGTTGACGGACGCGGGGATCGAGTCTCGGTTTGTCGACGGCCAGCGGGTCACGACGCCCGAGGTCTTGGCGATTGTGCGGCCGGTGTTGTACCGGGAAAACTTGCGGATCGTGGAGAGCCTGGATGCGGTCGGGATTCGATCCCGCAGTATCCAACACGGGGTGTTCGAGTGCGAGTACTTGGACCAGGAGCGGCTGGGGCTGGTCGGCCGCGTCGTGCAGGTTCAGCTCGACGCGATCAAGTCCGCGATTGCCCGCCGGGCCTTGCCGGTCGTTTCCTGTCTGGGGGAGACGTCGGGCGGTCAGGTGTTGAATGTCAACGCCGACGTGGCGACTAAGGCACTGGTGTTGGCGATCCGACCGCAAAAGGTGATTTTCCTGACGCCGACCGGCGGACTGCTCGATCAAAACCAGCAGATCATTCCGGCGATCAACCTGGCCACCGAGTACGATCGGCTGATGGAGGCCGAGTGGGTGCATTCCGGGATGCGGTTGAAGCTGCAACAGATCAAGGAATTACTCGATCAACTCTCGCGGACCTCGTCGGTTTCGATCACCTCCGCGGAACATTTGACGCGCGAGCTTTTCACGTACGGCGGCGCCGGGACGCTGGTGCGGCAGGGGGAGTCGTTCGAGCAAGTCGCGCAACTGGACGCGGAGCGGCGGGCCGAGTTGCATGCGTTGATCGAGGTCTGTTTCGGGCGGAAACTGGACGAGCGTTATTTCGATCAGCTGCAATTGGATCGCGTGATCTGGTCGGAGACCAAACGGGCCGCGGCGGTGATCGCTCGCGGCGTGCAGGGGATCGCCTATTTGGACAAGTTCGTCGTGACCCCCGAAGCCCAAGGGGAAGGGGTCGGCGCCGCACTCTGGAACGAAATCCGCAGTCTCTACCCGGCATTGTACTGGCGTTCGCGGGAATCGAATCCGATCAACTCGTGGTATTTGCGGATGTCGGATGGCTGCATGCGGCGGCCCCCCTGGTTGATTTTTCAGTACGGACTGAACGACTTTGATACGATCGAGCTCTGTACGCAGGACGCAGAACACCGTCCCCAGTTTTTGACCGCGGAGCTGCAACATGCCTAGCGTCGGGATCGTGGGAGGCCGCGGCTACGTCGCCGAAGAGTTGCTGCGGGAGCTCGCCCCGCACCCGGCGATCGAAGTCGCTGCGGTCGCGTCCGGCAGTCTGGCGGGGCAACCGGTCCAAGACCAATTCCCGCAACTCCCCTACCCCGATCTGCGGTTCGTGGCCCCAACGCCCGGCGTCCTGGCGGAACAGCCGGTCGACCTCTGGATCCTGGCGCTGCCGAATGGGGAAGCTCCGCCGTTGGTGGCCGAACTGGAGTCAGCCAGTCGCCGACCGCTCAAGTTCATCGACGTCGGCGCGGACTTTCGCTGCGATCCGGCCTGGCAATACGGACTGGCCGAACTCTTTTCCCAGGAAATCCGACGCGCCGCCAAAGTCTCCAACCCGGGCTGTTACGCGACCGGGATCCAACTGGCGTTGTGGCCCGTCCGCAAGTGGCTGCGCGGTGCGGCGGCGGCCTTTGGCGTCTCCGGCTACAGCGGGGCCG
>JBGSLW010000352.1:0-2764 GCA_041740495.1 Pirellulaceae bacterium | reverse complement strand
CGCCGTGGCCCGGCGAACTGCAACTGGCGGCGCGGCTGGCCTACGATCTCGGCTGGTGGTCGCTGCAGCCGCTGGGACAACCGCCGCTGCCGGACTGGGATCCCGGGGAACTGGGCCCGCCGCCGGAAAACCCGATCGACCGATTCATTGGGCGCGAACTGCAGGAGCACCATCTGGTTCCATCGCCGCCGGCCGATAAGCGAACGCTAATCCGCCGCCTCTATTTCGATTTGATCGGTCTGCCGCCGACCCCCAGCGAGCTCGACCGGTTTCTGGCGGAGGACGATCCGCTGGCCTACGAGCGGTTGGTCGACCAACTTCTGGCGTCTCCCCGTTACGGCGAGCGCTGGGCGCGGCATTGGTTGGATGTAGTGCACTACGCCGACAGCCACGGTTTCGACAAGGACAAACCGCGCGAGCATGCCTGGCCGTATCGGGACTACGTGATCCGTGCGTTCAACCAGGATCTGCCCTGGGGGGAATTTATCTTGCAACAAGTAGCGGGCGATGCCCTGGATGCGACGGCGCCGGAGCACCTGGAGGCGCTCGGGTTTCTCGCCGCGGGCCCCTGGGATTTTATCGGCCACGAGGAACTTCCGGAAACCAAAATCGACGGCCAGATCGCCCGGCACCTCGATCGCGACGACATGGTCCGCACCGCGATTCAGTCCTTCTGCAGTTTGACCATCGGCTGTGCGCAATGCCACGACCACAAGTTCGATCCGATTTCTCAGCGCGACTATTACCAGTTGCAAGCGGTCTTTGCCGCCGTGGATCGGGCGGAGATCGAGTACGATCGCGATCCGCAACGAAATTTGCAACGCCGCCGGTTGCTGGCGGCGCGCGATGCGCACCGGGCGGTTCTCGCAGATCTGCAGGCGACGCTCCGCGAGCGAGGCGGCGAATCGTATCGCCAATTGGAAGCACGTCGGGCGGATCTTGCGGATGCATCTGGATCGAATCCGACCGCGGCGTTCGGCTACCACAGCCAGTTGAGCGACTCCGCGGATGCCGAAAAGTGGGTGCTGCTGGATCTGGGCGAAGTTTGCTCGATTCGGCGAATTGTGTTGCGGCCGGCGTACGATGACTTCCAGGAGATTGGGGCGGGGTTCGGGTTTCCCCTGCGATTCGCGGTCGAAATTGGATCGGATTCTGAGTTCTCCGACGCGCGGATCGTGGCGGACTACTTATCGGCAGATTTTCCGCGGCCCGGCATCGAGCCGATTGAAATTGAGTTGGTCGACGGGGCGGCTCGGTTCGTGCGGGTTCGGGCGGTGCGGCTGGCGCCGCGGCTGCCGACCGATTTTAATTTTGCCTTGGCCGAAATCGAGATCTTTGATCCACTGGGAGAGAATATCGCGATCCCAGCCGCGGTCACTGCAGCGGACTCGATCGAAGCCCCACCGCGCTGGCAACTGAACAACTTGGTCGATGGCGAGTTTCCCTCGGACGCCCAGGCGGATCGAGCCGCTGTGGACGCCGAATTGGCGGCTGCACGTTTGTCGCTGTTCGTCGCCGATGAGCAGGCGTCGTGGGAAGAGGCGGAACTGCAACTGGCTGACGTGGAAAAAGCACTCCAGGCGCTTCCCCCGCCCCAACATGTCTACATCGCTGCGGTTCATCACGGCAGCGGGAATTTCGTCGGCACCGGTGGCTCGGCCGGCCAACCACGAGCGATTCACATCTTGGACCGAGGGAATGTGACGATGCCGCGCGGCGAAGTGGGCCCCGGGGCGCTTTCGCTGCTGGCCGACTTGCCTGGTACGTTGCCGTTGCCAGATGTGCACCGCGAATCGGACAGGAGACTCGCCTTGGCGCGTTGGATCGCTTCGCCGAAGAACCATTTGACCTGGCGGAGCGTGGTCAATCGCGTTTGGCAGTATCATTTCGGCGCCGGCCTGGTGGACTCGCCCGACGACTTTGGCCGCATGGGCGAACGGCCTTCGCATCCCGAGTTGCTCGAATGGCTGGCGGCGGACTTTCGCGACCAGGGCCAAACGCTGAAGCGCCTGCACCGAATGATCGTGACCAGCGCTGCGTATCGGCAGGCCTCGCAAGTCGACCCGCGCGATCCTCGGGTCGCCGCGGCGATCGAAGCCGATGCGGACAACCGCCTCTTGTGGCGAATGAACCGCCGCAAACTCGAGGCCGAGGCCCTCCGCGACAGCGTCCTGGCCGTCAGTGGTCAATTGGACTTGCGGATGGCGGGCCCCGGCTTCCGGGACTTTGTGCTCGAGCGCCCCGAGCATTCACCGCACTATCGGTACGATCTGGTCGATCCGGACGCGGCCGAACTCAAACGACGCTCGATCTATCGTTTTGTCGTTCGCAGCCAACTGCAGCCGCTCATGAATAGCCTCGACTGCGCCGATCCGTCGATCCAGATCGGCAAACGCAACGAAAGCACGACGCCGCTGCAATCGCTGGTGCTGCTGAACGACGGATTCGTATTGGCGATGAGCAAGCACTTCGCGGGGCGGATCGCCGCATCCTCGGATGACGTCGCCGACCAAATTCGATTTGCCTTCCGCGAAGGGCTTGGTCGCGCACCGAGCGCCGCGGAACTTGGCCAATTGACACTTTTCACGCAACGGCATGGGCTGGAGAATCTGGCCCGCACGCTGTTCAATTTGAACGAATTCGCTTTTGTTGATTGAGCGAACCCATGAGTCGCCCCTCGCCAGATTGCGGCAACCGCTTCTCCCGCCGCGCGTTTCTTCAGACGGCCGGCGGCGGCTTGGGCGGTATCGCGCTGGCGGCGATG
>JBGSLW010000351.1:0-3909 GCA_041740495.1 Pirellulaceae bacterium | reverse complement strand
CTGGGGTCATCTCGGCTTCGATCTCAGCCGGAATCGCGATGATCGGGTGCGCATTGCTCATGCGACCATTTACGCCGAAAATGCCCCCTCGAGTCTAGATCAATTTCCGAACATCAACGCACCGTTCCGTGAACGGTTACCCCGTGCCGTCCCGGATGGAAATCCTTTGAGCAGATTTCGCCCCCTCCATCACGACGTTGTAACTGGTCAAGACATATCCGGAGTGGACGATGACTCCAGTTCCCATGCCATTAATCGTAATCGAATCGTCGGCTTGGCTCTCCGAGCCAAGGCCAAGGCGACGAGACCGTGAGCCACCATTCCCCGCTCCACCATTCCCCGCTCCACCACCCGATGGCTCTAAACTGGTACCTAGCGAACCAAGGGTCAGATATCCGGACAGCGTCCAGGGACCGCCGCGCAACTCTTGCCAGGAATCGCCGCCGACTTTGCTCGCCAGCGACTCGTAACGCTTGACCATCGACGTCGAAGCTTTGATCGGCCATTCTCTGGGATTCGACTTGGCGAGATTGACGTAATACGCCGCTTTGCAGATGTTGCGCAGGATCGGTGCAGTAGGTCGAGGCCGAATCTCCACCAGTTCTTCCCAAATACGAATCGCTTCGTCCAGCCGGTCTGCACGAAATTTGGAAATCGCCCAGTTGTTCAAGGCGCCCACGAGATTGGCTTCGCCCACGGGGCCATTCAACGGGCGGTAATACCGAGCTCGCTCGACACATTGTTTGAAGTCCGCCTCCGCCAAGAAATAATCGTGATTGACGGCGGCGTTGTACAACCCCAATAGAAAATGGGCGCGAAACGAAACGGGGTCGTCTTTCTGCGCCTGTTCCAGGTTCTTCTGGGCTTTTTCATTCGGACCGTTAGCCGCCAAAACCAGTGCTTCCTCCACCAACTTTTCGCTGGCGGCGTGCATCGCTTCCAGCTCGGCAAGCGTCTTCGGCTGGCCGCCGATCATCAGCGTTCCATTTGCGGCCAACGGCAGGAGATACGCGATCCGCTCTTCGGTCAGATCGCGTTCCTGGTTCGACATGCGCGCATGTGCCAGCAAGTGTTGGTAGGCATGCAATCCCTTCTCGGCGAAAACCAACTGCCGCTCCAAGGCTTTCGCTCGTTTGAGAGTCAGTGTCTCCGACTTTTCCGATTGCCCAACGACCGGAGAAGTCAGTGTCAACAACCAGCACCAAACCAGGCAGGCAATCCGGCATCTCGACTTTCGGTCCACAGGCAAACTCAATTGCATGGCTTTGTTCCTCGCCAAGTAAACACCTATCCCACGACCCTCTCCCCGGCGGTGGGGAGCTGGCAAGGTGACGCGGTCGATCCGGTTTGGGACAGGGACTACTCTCAGGATTGAGACGGCGTCCGTTATTACTCCAACCAATCAACAAAACGCGCTGCGAACCGACACGGATTTTTCTAAATTCGATTTTTTTTGGAAAATAGCGCTGATCGGCGATCGAAATCGCGAGTTGGGCGCTCCTTCGGCTTTTCAACTTGTTGCTTGGGATTTCATTCTGTTTGAAATTGACGGGCTGAACAACCCGATGGTCGCTTCTGGGCAGAGTTGAATCCCGCGCGACCTGTTCGTATATTGGTCATTGTGCCACGTGTGAATGAACACGCGTACACCATCAACCCAAGCGGCGGACTCGACGAAACTATGGGTGAAATCGCTACCGAATTGCGCAGCCATACCACTTGTCCAAATTGCTGGACCGACTTCGAGGTCGACAAGACCAAGTGGATCGCGGCGCATGAAAGCCTGGTGGGAGATTACCGGCTGGGCGCGCACGAGCCGATTCGGTTCCCTCCAACCAGGTTCGCCGTCAACGGCAACGCGATTGATCGCGCAGGGATGGAATGCCGCGAGCTCGCCTGCCCCAACTGCCACCTGCGAATTCCGCGTTCCGTTTTGATCCACCGCCCGTATTTCTTGTCGATCGGCGGTACGCCCTCCTGCGGAAAATCGTTTTTCCTGGCCTCGATGATCTGGCAGTTGCGACGTACACTCCCGCACGAATTTTCCCTGTCGTTCCGCGACTCCGACGGCGAATGCAATGCAATCGTCAATCGTTACGAGGAGCGGTTGTTCTTCCCCAAGGACAAGGCGGCCCTCGCCACACTCGAAAAGACCCAGCAGGTCGGCGACTGGTATTCCCAAGTCATGTTCGACGACCAGACGCTGACCTTGACCAAGCCGTTTTATTTCGACGTCGTCGGCGATACGGGCGTCTCGGAGAAATCGAGCGGTAGTCCTCGCTCGCGGTTGCTCTGCGTGTACGACAATGCCGGCGAGTCGTTTCTCCCGGGCGGGGAAACGGTCGCCAACCCGGTCACGCGGCACTTAGGACGAGCCGAATCCTGGCTCTTCTGTTTCGACCCGACCCAAGATCCGCGCTTTCGCGAGGCGTTGTTGCCCAAGACCAACGACGAACAAGTCCGCACCAGCCCGCTCACCTACCGGCAAGATGTCATTCTGAACGAGATGATCAATCGCATTCGCCGCGATGCCCAGATGAAGGCCAAACAGAAAACCGATCGACCCTTGTTCGTCGTTTGCACCAAGTTCGATGCCTGGGCCCCCATTTTCAGCATGCCGGAACTCCCCCCCTGGTACGTGCGGAACGGCCGCGGCCCCGCCCAAGTCGATCTGAATGCAATTCGCAAGGTCGCAGTCGCGGTCCGCGATCTGCTGGCACAGCATTGCCCCGAAGTCGTCGCGTTGGCGAATGGATTCTCCGATCGAGTCGTCTTTTTGCCGGCCAGCGCCACTGGTCGGCCGCCGATTCGCGACCCCGATGCGGTCGACCCGCGGCAAGCCTATAAAGTGCCGGTCAACGAAATCCGCCCGATCTGGTGCGAGGTCCCCTTGGTCATGAGCCTGTACATGACGAATTCCGGATTAGTAAAAGGTATCGAATCGAAGTAACAGAACAGGTTGCCAAGTCCATTTCCACCCTTCCGCGGACCATAAACCGTCCGATTACCCCGTAGCAGCATGTTACCCAATCCACATTCACCCTCCCGCGGACTTTTAACCGTCCGATTACTCCGTAGCAGCAAGTTGCCCAATCTAAATTCACCCTCCCGCGGATCGTTGACCGTACGGTTATTTCGCGGGAGGGTCGGACGCACGAGGCGGCCGGGGAGGGGGAGTGCCTCCCATTCCGGCCACATCGAGCCGACTTTCTGCAGTGGTCAAGTCAATTTGCCAACCCATGCAATGCCGAAGAGGTGATGTACAAATGTACACTAGTCGCCTGCGTCTCCGCCATCTGCCGCCACGCACTAGCGTGTGCAGAGTGCCGCGACGCTCCGCGTCGCGAGCCGTGGCGAATGCTCGGCAGATTGTTCACATGAAGACACGACGCGGAGCGTCGTGCCACTCTTTACGTTCGGCTGCCAGCGCGCGGTTTGTGGTGCGCTCGCTGTGCGACTCGTTGCCAACTAAGGAGGCGCAATGATCCAGGAACTGATCTTCACGTCGGCGCCGCAAGGACTCAAACCGGGTTCCAGCGGTTATTGCACGGTGGCGGCGACTCCCGGGATGCCGCCGAATCTGGTCCGCAAGCTGGAGAGCCTCAGCGCCTACCGCTGGCCGTTCAAGTCCGGTTCGGCCGAAGCTGCGAACAACCCCGTGGTGTATTCGCACCTGACGCTGCGCGTCGGCGGGCAGCGGTACCATGTCCTGTCTCGGATCGCCGACGCCGGCCTGGATTACTCGAACCGGGACAACAAGATCGCGCATCACTTGGCGGTGAATGACTTGCGCGAGATCGACGGCGATCCGCTGACGCTGTTTGACCTGCCGAACTTATTCGTCGCTCGCTGGGACCGCGCGCCGCAGGCGCTTCCGCCGCGACCTGCGCCGTTGCGTGGCGCCTACGG
>JBGSLW010000350.1:0-2509 GCA_041740495.1 Pirellulaceae bacterium | reverse complement strand
GGCGGCACCGCGTTCGGAAAACAGCAAATCGAGCGTCGCCCCCCCTAGCAACGACTGGCGTATCGGCATGTGTCGTGTCATCTCACTCTCAGAATCCCGTGCGGACGGAATCGCAGGACGACAATTGCGAGCGCGAAAACGACCGTTTGCGCGAATACTTGGCCGGTGAAGAGTGCGAACAGGGTTTCCGAGCCGCCGATGAGAAAGCTGCCGATGAGGGTTCCACCTAGAAGTTGGCCGATACCGCCGACGATGACGACGAAGAACGAGCGCACCAAGAAGATGTTGCCAATGTAAGGGTCGACGCTCAGCATGGGGCTGATGAGGGCCCCGGCAAGCCCCGCCATGAAGGACCCTGTTACGAATACCAGCTTGTACATGCGGCTCACATCAAGGCCGAGCAGCGATGCCATTTCCTGGTTCTGGATAAGCGCCCTGATCTTGATTCCCAACGCGGTGTAGTAGAACACGAGGGCGCTACCCGCAATCAACATCAAGGAAGTGGCGGCGATCATCGTGCGATAGGCTGGAAGCTCAATGCCCGCCATATCGAAGGCACCCGGCACCGGATTGGCAACGTTGCGCAGATCCGTGCCGAAAACGATTTTGATAACTTCGGTCGAGACCAAGAAAAAGCCCCAGGTGAGCAGCAAGGTGTCGAACGGTTTGTCGTAGAAGGGGCGGATCACAAGATGTTCGAGGAGCAGACCGACCACGGCTACCCCGGAGGCCGCCAAAAGGATTGAGACCAGGAAAGGCAGGCCGGCGGTGGTTGCCGCCCATGTCAGGTAAGCTCCGAGCGTCAACATCGCGCCATGGCCCATGTTGATGACCCCGACCAGACCGTAAATGATGGCAAGCCCGAAGGCCGCCAGTGCCAGAATCAGGGTGATCAGTGTGGCGTCCACAAATACGCTGAGCGCCGTGCTCATCGCGCGAGCCCCTCAAAGTAAATCGAAAATGGACCGCATCAGGCGCCCCGCCGCACCTTCCAGACAGCGCGGCGGGGCTGGCTGTGCAAGTCAGGACGCCCTCAGAGCGGCAACTGGCACCGAGCGTCCAACGGCTCCACCGAGGGGAACGATTGAATTTCTTCGAACATGTCGTTCACCCCGGTCCATCCCTTGCGCACGCGCATGAGATACGAGGGCAGGACCATCTGGTGGTCCAGTCCGCGCATTTTGACCGCGCCTTGCGGGGCGAATTCGAACTCGATGCCCTTCAGGCCCTCGCGCAGCGCGTCGGTGCTGACTTCGCCGGCCTTCTTGATCGCCTTGGCGGCCATGTGAGCCGAGTTATACATCGCCACCCCGACCGTGTTCATAAGCGCGTCCTGGCCGAACTTGGCCCGAAACCGCTTGAGAAAGGCCGTGTTGTTGGGATTCTGAATGGACATGAAGTAGTCGAAGCTGACGTAGTCGCCGGCCGACACATCGGGCCCCAATCCTGAGGTTACAACCTCCTCATCGTCCACCGTCCACAATTGGAAGTCCTTCTTCATTCCCGCCGCCGCGTACTGGAGCCGGAAGTTGACCGTATCGCTGCCGGTGAGCGTGTGGAATATGACGTTGGCTCCCGACGCCCGGATGTCGCGAAGGACTGATTCATACTGGGGCGTGTTGAAAGGGATGTAGACTTCGCCGACCACTTCACCGCCAAGCTCCAACAACTTCCGCTTCGTCACCAAATTGGTCACTCGCGGCCAAGCGTAGTCGGAGCCGATCATGAAGAATTTCTTGCCGAATTTGTCCATCATATACGGCAAGTGCGGCCATACTTGCTGTGTCGGCTCCGGACCGAACATAAAAATGTTCTTGTTGCAGACGCCAGGAATGTACTCCTTCTCCTGCCCCTCGTAGAAAGTCGGGTACAGCAGGATCTTGTTTGCCGACGTGACGACGGGACCGGCAGCGTTGCGCTCGGCACTGCTGAACGTTCCCGCGAGAAAATCGACGCGGTCCTGGCGGATCAGCCTGTTCGCCTGTTCGACGACGATCCGCGGCTCGGTCTTCGAATCGCCGAGCACGATTTCGAACTTCCGTCCGAGCACGCCACCCGCGGCGTTGATCTCGTCCACGGCGAGTTCGAACCCGGCGGAGTGCGCTTTACCGTACACCGTCCATGCGCCGGTCAAAGGCGAGATGACGCCGACCTTTATCGGATCGGCGGCGCTTGCCCGGCGGATGATCCCCGGCGCCGCGAGGCTCACCGCAGCCACCCCGGCGGTGGTCGCCATTCCCTTCAGTGCCGAACGCCGAGTAATAGAAAGTGACTTCCCGCTGTCGTTCTTTTTCATGGCATCCTCTTACCTGGGTGTGTGGTTGGGGTATGAAGTATGGGGTTGTGGGACTGATGGTCAGTACCAACCGGGGACCATGTCCGAGCCGAGCATTTCGTCGTAGACGTCGCTTCGGCGATCGCGGAGAACCTGGTTGTATTCGTTCCAGTTCCGCTTGCGGCGAGCGTCCGACAGATTGGCTTCGGCATAGATAATTTCTTCCCGATCCGG
>JBGSLW010000349.1:0-7133 GCA_041740495.1 Pirellulaceae bacterium | reverse complement strand
AAGCCCCTGTGGCGTCGGCCCCGGCGGATCGGCCAACCGTCGCGCCAGGTCCAGGGTGGCGGCAACCCGCCAAGCCCCCGCCAACGTCTCCAGAAACTCCAGGCGCTCGGCAACCCGTTCGACCTCGGCCTCCAGTTCATCTTCGGATTCGTATTCCGTGTCAAAAGTCTCCGACTCTTGGCCATCGTCGGTCGAATCGCGGTAGACGACGTCTTCGTACGCCGCGCCATAGAGCGCCTCACCGGAGCCCCCCTCCTCCGCCTCGTCCTCCTCCCCGTCCTCCTCCTCAGGCGCTTCGCCGGCCTCCGCGGAGAGCTCCGGGCCGGCCTGTTCCCAGTTTCCACCCGGTTGAAACTCGGGGACGCGGCCGTACGCCTCCGCGTTCGCTTCGACCAACTCCAAGAAACGGCGGACTCGATTCCAAGCGGCGTCCTGGTCATCGCCAGCCGCCGTCGGGCCGATCAGCTCCCGTTGCCGGGCCAACCAGCGGCGCGTGAAGTCGTGGAACGATGTCTCGCCGGAGCGGAGTGGAACGATCTCGGCTCGGCTGAGCCAATGCACCAACAGCGCCATCGCCGTCGAGGAGTCGTTCCGCTGCATCAAGGCGTCGATCACCAGAGCGTAGGCTTGGGGCGAGTCGAAGATCTGCGCGTGCCGGGACCAGAATTCCATGTCCCCCGCGGCGGCGCCCCCTTGATGCCACAAACTCAAGGCCCGGGCGACCAGCTCCGCCGAGTCCACAATCTCCTTCGGGTTCACCGCCCCGGCGCTGGAGACCTCGTGCGGGGCAAACTGATGCCACCAATTCGCGATGTACTGCAGCTGCAATTTGATCCGGCCGCACAGCGGCTGATCATCGCGAGCCGCCGCTTCCGCCAGCAATTGCGAGCAATACGCGAGGATGTGCTCGATCATGTCGACCAATTCGTCCACCCGATGGTCGCGGACGGTATTCGATTGCGCGGGAAATAAGCTGAAATTCCCGTCGAAACCCAAGAGATTCCACGGGTCGACGATCGCGCCGCAATTGATCCCGCGCTGAACCAAATCCATGATCTGCGAGACGACGGTCAACGCCTTGTCCAATTGGCCGGCCTTGATCATCGCCTGCCCGGCGGTGATCAAGCAATCGATTTGGCAGACCGTCCGAGCCGAAGCGACTTGGACGATCTCCGCGTGGCGTTTGGCGGCGTCCAGGTAGCCCATCCGCGCATACGCCGTCGCCAGGTGAACTCGCACCAGTTGCGCGGCACGCCGCTCCGCCAGTTTGGCGTTGAGATGCTGTCGCGCGCCACCGAACGCTTGATGCCGCAACTCGGCTTCTCGCTGCAGTCGGCCGCGATGGGGTTCGGGCAGCCGTTCGATCCATTGGTCGTAAAACCCATCGCGGAACGACGCGATCAGCGGGATGAGCGATTCCAGCGTGGTGTTCGAGTCGTACGTGAACGGGCTCGATCCACAGACTCCGGCCGCCATCAATATCGTTCCCGCCAACACCGCCCCGGCTTCGAAGATCAACTGGTCTCGCGGCGCCTCCCCCTCCGATTCGACGCGTTCCCACAACGCATCCAGAATCACCCGGTGCACGATGAAGCGGCGATAGTGGTGCTCCTTGTCCAAGCAATGCGGATCCCACTGGCCGAAATGGTAGTTCGGCCGCTTGTTGACCGGGTGGTCGAAGTCGTAGGCCCGCATGTCGATCGCCAATTCGTCCAACCGCTCCAAGGAAAAATTCGCTTGGCGCAGCAAATCCGGAGCGGTCTGCTCCAGAATCTCCAGAGTCGTCTGCACGAGCGGTGCATAGCGGCCAACGGCGACGCCGACCTCGCGCAAGTAAATCGGGATCGGTCGGCTCCATTCACCCGAATACGGCTTGATGTCGTGCGAGCTGAGAACCGCCACCGGCCGGTACCCGAGGTAGTCGTTGAGATGTTCGAGCGCGGCGGCGACGATGTCGGCGTCGGGGGTCTCGGGCTGGTACGCCTGCAAGACGGCTTGGCACATCCGCCCCACGAAAAAACTGTTGAAGGCATCGGTCTGGTCGAGATGCGCGACCAGATCGGCGTGGTGGCGGGTGTACGCCGGGAGCGCCTGGTCGAACACCAATTCCAGAATTTTCTGGGCCTGGCGGCTGTCGCGAAACGCCTCGCTGGTCTGTTCGGCAGATTTCAGGTCCGCCCGCAACCGGCCTGCCAGCGTCGCGGCGAACGGAGTGTCCGGCGCGTTCGACAGGAACTCAGCAGCCAGTTGGTTCAAACTGCGAAAGAAAACCGGATCAAAATTCCCGGTCGAGAAATTGAGATACCCCAAAATCCGTTCGACCGCTTCGCTCGGCGAATTTCGTCGTTCGAGCGGTTTCATCGCAGCACCAGGGCGGGTTGGGGGCATTTCGAGCAGAAAAGTGGCGACTCGAGGACTGCTCGACGGCCGCCGGCTGTCACTTGTGAGGGCGATGCCCCGTTCCACCTCCGACCTCGAAAACTTGTCCGGTCGCACCGCCTATCGTAAAAATGCCGGCCGATTTGGTCTAGGAGCCTGCGGGAAATGCCGCGGAAATGCCTGGTGGCAGGCCCCAGGTAAACGACGCTGCCGAGTGCGATCCCGGCGAGCCGCCCTCGTATCCCCCGCCGGAATTTCAGTGGTCAATTTCCGTCCGATTTTATCGGTCAATTGGACAAAGTCCCCAGGAAACTCCTGATTTTCACCGCGGTGGCAACTAAAATAGACAAGTCGCGTTCTCTCGGGGTCGATTCCAATCCGAGACGCGACGGACTGCGCTTGTTCGCCCGCTATCACGATTTTTTTCAACCGTTGCCGACGTATGAGTCACCCGCACTGGCCAATACTTCGTTGGATTGTCGCCGCAATCACTTTTGTTCCCTCGCTCGGGCTCGCCCACGATTCACTGCTGGACACGGCGGAACTTCGCCAAATCGGCTTGGAGCGGATGTGGATCGGACATGTCGACGTCGATGTCGGCCGCGACACCCTGAAGTTCATGACGCTGCACGTCAACAACAGCCGCGCCGTCGCCTATTTCGAGATTTACGTCGGCGAGCAGCGGGCCCAAGTGATCGCCACGCTCGATCGCGATGCCTTCGGCAACACCCTGGGCTACGAGCGGGCTCAGCAACGGGCGGAATTGCTGGCCGGCGAACTGGAAAAGAAACTAGCGGCGACGCTGGTCAATTACGACGCGCCGCGAGCCGAGTTCGACGCGGTCGCCTTCGGCGACGACCCCGAGGCCGTTGCCCGACGGAAACAACTCTTGGCCGACGCCCAGAAAACGGTCAGCGTGCGAAAATACGTCGAACCACGAATGACGCTCTACGCGCTCAACTCCAGCAATGTGCTGAAGGCGTTCGATGCGGAAACCGGCGCCGTCCGCTGGACGCGGCAGATCGGACCACGCAACCAACCCGTGATCGGCGTCGCAGCCAACGACGCGATGGTGGCGGTGGTCAGCGGGACCCGCGTGTATTGCATCGAGGCGGACCAAGGGCGCGTCCTGTGGAGCAAGCCCTGTCCCAGCATGCCATCGGCCGGGCCGGCCGTGTCGCACAATTACATCTTCGTCCCGATGATCAACGGCGCTTTGGAGGCGTTTCCCTTCGCCACGAACGGCGCGGGATCGCGGAACTTTGTGTCGTTCGGCCAGGGATCCACCACCCCGGTGGTCACCGGCCGCACCGTTTCTTGGGGAACCCAACACGGGGTCTACAATATCGCTTTCTTCAACAATATCGGCTTGATGCGAGCGCGGGTTCGCACGAACGGCCCGATCGTTGCCTCCCCGGCTAAAATGGGGCGGGTCTTGTTTATCCCTTCGACCGATGGTTACGTGTACGCGGTCGACGAAATCCTGGGGTCGATCTACTGGGAATTCTCGGCGGGCTGTGCAATCAGCCAATCCCCCTTGGCGATCGGCGATGGCGTGTATTTCGTGACGGACGATTTTCGCCTGTTCAAGGTGAACGCCCGAACTGGCGAATCGGCCGCCGGATGGCCGCGATTCGTCCCTGGGATCGATCGGATTGTCGGGGCCAACGAAGAAATGCTGTATGTGATCGACCGCGCCGGGATGTTGCAGGCTCGCCGCCACGACACGGGCTCGCTGGTCGCTTCGATGCTTTCCGGCGATTTGCTGCCGATTCTGAATTCCCAGACCGATCGGATGTTCCTGGCTTCCGACGACGGGACGATTCAATGCGTCCGACCCGTCGGCGGCGAACACCCGCAGTTCTTTATCCCGGTCTCCGAAGGCGTCAGCGGCGGGACGATCAAGGCCAAACGCCTGGTGCCCGGGCAACCGACCGAGTCCGAAACGGCCAACGCAAGAGCCGCCGATCCGTTCGCCACCAGCGATCAGCGGGCGGTGCCGACCGAAGCGGCGGAGGACCCCTTCACCGCCAGCGAATACATCTATGACAATCCCTTCGTCACCGAATCGACTGGGGACGTGAATCCGTTCGAGGTCGATTCGGGATCGAAGCCGCCGACCACCGGCAACGACACGGGTACGAAATCTCCGCCACCCGGACAGCCGGCAAAGCCAGCCGATGACGCCGATCCCTTCGGCGGATAATGCGCGGCGGTGGACGACGCGGCCCTTCCTACCAACCCATGGACCGCGCGATGCAGCCGCGGGAGACTCGACTCACGCAACCTCCCTCTCCCGCCCGCGCCGCAATTGTGTTGTGCGGCGGCCATAGCCGGCGCATGGGACGCGACAAGGCCCTGTTACCGTTTGCCGACACGACTTTCCTGCAACGAGTCGTCTCCCAAGTCGCTCCCGCCGTCGGCCGGATCGCAATTGTCGGTCAACCTGGCCAACATGCATCGCGGGTCGAGCTGTTTCCGCAGGGAGTTGTCGGCGGCATCCCCGTGCAAGTCGTCGACGACTTGATCCCCGACCGCGGACCGCTGGAAGGGTTGCGATGCGGATTGCAGTCGCTGGGCGACTCTCCGTCGGACGAAATCGTGTTTGTGTGCGGTTGCGATTATCCGCTGCTTTCGCCGCAGTTGGTCGCGTGGATGTGCCAAGCGCTTCGGCCCGGCGACGGGGCCGGTGCACCCTCCGTCGACGACCAGTATTGGCCGTTGCCGGCGGTGTATCGAATCCAGGTCCTCCCGATCATCGAACAACTGCTGGCCGTCGGCCGCCGCAGTCTTCTAGCCCTGCTGCGCGCGATTCCCGTCACGCCGTTCTCCGAAGCGGCGCTTCGCCAAATCGATCCCGAACTCGACGCACTCCGCTCCGTCGATACGCCTGAGGCACTCGAATGGCTGCGCCAAAAAACACGGGACCGTTAGCGACCGGTCGATGACTCCTCCACCCCACCGAGCCTGCCTCGGCGGGAGGGCGGTCTGGGAAACTAAGGCGAGAAAATCGGGATCAGGTTGAGGGGCATTTGCAGAATGATGCAGGCCATGGCGGTTCCGAGTTCATCGCACGATTCAGCGGCATTCCAGCTGCCGTTGCTCCCTTGTTTCGCGATCAGTTCATCGCGGATCATTGGGTACCATTCGTTCCAATTCTTGCCGCCGGCGTGCCACATCGCCTGCACGGCGTAATAGTGGGCGTAGTAGTAATGCCCGTAGCCGCTCCCTTCGGAGCGATTGTCGATGAGGTACTTGAGCGCTTTCTCGACCTGTTCGCCTTCGTAAATATTGGCGCTGTAGAGCGAGGTGACTCCGGCGGCGGTCATCGCAAACGTGGTGTGTCCCCCTTGCATCGTGTAGCGAAAACTGCCATTGCTGTTTTGACTCTTTTGCACGTACTCGATACATTTGGCGCGCACATCGTCGGGGACTTCGATCCCCGCATCCCGAGCCGCCCGGAGGGCCATGATCTGGCAAACCGTCACCGACAGGTCGGCGTCGCTCTTTTGCGGCTGATAACGCCAGCCCCCCTGGTTGTTCTGGCAAGTGCACGTCAAGCGAACCGCCTTTCGCAGCTTGTCCCCCACATCGGCTTTCTGGGACATGCCGTAAGCCTGCGCCAGGAACAACATCGCAAACCCGTGCCCGTACATGTTCTCGTTGACGCGGTTGTCGGTCCGAGCGATATAGCCGGCTTCGTTGATATTCCGCAGGATGAAGTCGACGCAATGTTCGATCGGCTTGCCGTACTTGCCCATCCCCGGCGCGTTGCCGGCGCACATGAACGCCAAGCCCCCCATCCCGGTCGTGGCCACACCGGCGGAATAGCCGTCCTGCCCGAACGCGCCGGCGTTCGGGCCCGATTTGACTTGCCGTCGCGCCAGATACTCCAAACCGCGGTCGATCGCCCGCCGCGCCTTGGCATCGATCAGCTCGGCCGGGGACTTCTCGTCCTTGGAAAACTTGCGGTCGTTCCCCCACAAATCCGCTGGCCGCAACGCGACAGCGGCCGCCGCCAAACCAGTCCCCAGAAAAGTCCGACGCGAGGTCCAAGGACACTTCGATCGGCTGGGTGGATTCAAATCGCGCGCATTCATTCAGGCCTCGTTTCGTTTCACGACGAGCTATCTCTTCTATTCTAGCGGCCCCTGCGGGCTCGGACATCGGCAATCGAGGCCCAAATTCCGAAAAACGCCTCCGGCGATCGCGCGCATTCGCAGAGTTTTGCGTAACCATTCTCCCCCCCATTCGTTTAACGCCAAGCCGGAGGCGCCGGCACGATTCTCCCTCCCTTCGTTTAACGCCAAGCCAGAGGCGCCGGCACGATTCTCCCTCCCTTCGTTTAACGCCAAGCCAGAGGCGCCGGCACGATTCTCCCTCCCTTCGTTTAACGCCAAGCCGGAGGCGCCGGCTGTCGTTTAGTCCGTGTTTTCAAATTCAATTTCACCCTCCCGCGGACTCTTAGTCACTCCATTCGCCGGCGGAAGGGTGAATTCCAAACCGCACGTCCGAGCGCAGCCGGCGCCTCCGGCTGATGGTCATGGCGCAGCCGGCGCCTCCGGCTGATGGTCATGGCGCAGCCGGCGCCTCCGGCTGTTGTTCATGGCGCAGCCGGCGCCTCCGGCTTGGCGTTAAACGATAAGGAAGAATGAGTCGCGAGGGTTGCGCTCAGCCGCCGAGCGCCCGCAGCTGTTGTTCCAACTGCGCGATTTCGTATTCGTAGCCTCCGCTGAGAATGGGAAACCGGCACC
>JBGSLW010000348.1:0-2179 GCA_041740495.1 Pirellulaceae bacterium | reverse complement strand
GGACTTCCACGGTGGCGGCGAAGCGGGCTTGTAGCCATTCGATACACTGCTCGACATTTTTTTCGGGGGCACTGGCCCCGGCGGTGATCAGCACCGTGTCGGTGGGCTGGAACCACGCGGGATCGAGATTTTCGGGGCCGTCGATCAGATGGGCCTGGACGCCCAATTCGTGGGCGATCTCCCGAAGTCGTTGGCTGTTCGAGCTGTTTTGGCTGCCCAAGACGAGACAGACGGAGGCCTCGGATGCCAGAATTCGCACCGCCTCTTGCCGATTCTGGGTGGCGTAGCAGATATCGTCCTTCGGTGGATTCGCCAGGTTCGGGTAGCGGCTCCGCAACCGCGCGATGATGCGGTTGGCATCGTCGACCGATAACGTGGTCTGGGTGAGATAAGCGACCTTGGCGGTTGGCGGAACATCCAGCCGTTGGACGTCGGATTCGTTCTCGACCAGGATCATAGCGTGGGGGGCTTCCCCCATCGTGCCGATGACCTCGTCGTGTCCTTGGTGACCGATCAGAAAGATCGTGTACCCTTCTCGAGCGTACTTGATCGCCTCCAGATGGACTTTGGTGACCAGCGGGCAGGTCGCGTCGATCGCATTTAATTCGCGTTCCCGAGCGACTCGCCGGATTTCAGGGGAAACGCCGTGGGCGGAAAAGAGCAAGTTGGCGCGCCGGGGAACCTCCGCCAAGTCATCGACGAATACCACGCCGCGCGTGCGAAAGGAATCGACGACGTAACGGTTGTGCACGATTTCGTGATAGACATAGAGGGGACTTCCCAATTCGCGAAGGGCGATGTCCAAGCTTTCGATCGCCATGTTGACGCCTGCGCAGAATCCGCGAGGGCTGGCGAGGAGGATTTTCATGCGGAGTTTGGCGGACGAGGGAAGAAATGTTCGGCGGAAAGTGCCGGTGCGGGCAGCTGCTCCAGCCGCCCCTTCCATTCTACCCTATTTTCAATTTGGATTCGATTTCCCGCATGGCTTGGTCGATCGAACAGCCGCCCCGCGGTCCGATGCGCACCGGTTCGCCGGTCTGCAGCCAGTTGGCCACTTTCTTGTTCGCGGAGATCACCGTGCTGTGGCTGCGTCCGCCGTAGTGCCGGCCGATATCGGAATACGCGACGCCGATGTGCTTGCGCGACAACCACATCGCCAGGTTGCGCGCGACGTTGATGTGTTCGCTACGTTTCGGCGATTTGAGATCGGATTCGCTGACGCCACACACGTCGCAGACCGCTTGCTCGATCGCCGACCAGGAAACGGACTTCTGTCGGGCTGTGAATAAGTCGCTGAGAAGCCGCTCGACTTGCGTTGCGTCTGCAATATCGACCTGGGAGAGTGCGGCGGCTTTGAGTCGAATGACGGCGCCGCGCAGCTGTCGCACATCGCCGTTCAAGTTTTGCGCGATCGTTGCCAAGATGCCGCTGGCGACCGCCAATTCGTGCTCCGCGCACATCGCTTCCAGGATCGACTTCCGGGTAGGCAAATTCGGATAGCTGATCTCACACGCCAAACCGCTGGCGATCCGATTGAGCAACTCGGGTTCAAAAAAACGTAGCTCTTTCAATGGGCGATCGGCCGCCAGCACGATCTGTTTTCCCTTGGAAGTCAAATGATCGAGCGTGTACTTGAGTTCGACCAAGGTCGCCTGTTTGTTTTGGAAAAACTGCAAATCATCGATCGCCAAAAGATCGATCTCGCGGAATTTTTGACGGAAGCTCGGGAGCCCACGCCCCTTGAGTGCTTCCACGAACAACGTCGTGAACTGTTCCGCCGAAACGCAGACGCGGCGGCGCGGCGGCGCGGCGCCCAGGGGGCCTTTGGCCATCATCGTCAGCAGCATGCTCTTGCCGCAACCGACCGGCCCCGACAGAAAGAGAGGTGAGATCTTTCCCGGGGCGGCGACCACCTGTTGCACCGCCGTTTGGGCCAGACGGTTCTCATCGCCGAAGACGAAACGCACAAGGTTTGCCGCGGAACCCTGGGTTCCCTTGGAGGGAGCCGCCCTGGCCGGGCGACCGAGGGGGGCGTTTCGCTCCGAATCAGCAGCGCCAAATCGATGGGATTCGATTCCGTGCGAAATCGTGGGTGGCGACGTTTGGGAGGGCTCGCTGCCCGTCGAGGGGCGATTCAGGCCGCGCTGCGCGGCGGGTGCGGTTGAGGCGGCAGGTGCGG
>JBGSLW010000347.1:0-7141 GCA_041740495.1 Pirellulaceae bacterium | reverse complement strand
GTCTGCCGCGGCTTCCTCGGGGGGCGAAACGGCGAGCCGAGGCGCGACAAACGACTCGGGGTCGCGCGACGAGGCGCAAAGCGAACCGGTGGTTCTCAAGCCGGGCCGCACCGCGCTGGAAGTCCTGGGTGAGGAGGGCTTCAAGGAGATGGGCCTGCCGGAGGAAGCGAAGAACGTCGATCTGCCGACGGCGGTCAAACTGGCAACGCAACAAATGATTCGGGAAAAATTCTCGATTCCGAAGGGACCCACCCAAGACATGTCCCCTGAACAAATGTTGGATGTCGTCGGCCAACTCCAGCTATTCGACTTGGAGGATCGAGTCGATAGCGAGAAATTCTGGAACGATGTGGGCTCGAAGGGGATCGACTCGGCGTTGGGACCGGGAATCAGCGAGACGCTCGGCTTGCCCAAGGGCATCCGCGCTGGATCGCCTGCCAGCAAAATTCTGGACGACGCCGGCCAGCTGCAAACGGTCGGTTTGGAATTGGGGGATCGCGGCGCCTGGGACTTACTGAACGACTTCCAGAACGGCAAGATCACCGCGGACCAATTCGCGGACGGAGCCCGTGATCTTCAAAGAGGGGGTAAGCCGGGGGGAGGGGGCGGAGCGACCGGCGGCGGAACGGTTGGCGGCGGCCGCAATTCGCCCGCATCGCCTCCGGGATCGGGTCGCCCCGACACAGCAGGTCCCGACACTGGAAATTTTGCGGGCGCGATGCCTGGCGCCTCAGATTCCACCAAAAAGGAATCGGCGCCGGCAACGCCGGGAGCAGCGCCCGGTTCCTCCGCCGGTGGGAATGTAGGCGGCGGCTCGCGCAATCCATCCCCCAGTAGCTCAGGCACGACCCCTCCCGGATCGCAAAACACCGGTACCGGTACGCCTGGCGCCGGTTCGGAAGGGAACGGAAGCGCCGGAAGCGGATCTGGATCATCGGGTGCAGGTTCCACCACGCCGCCAGGTTCGAGTGCGGGTGGAGTGGGAGGGGGCGCCGACGACCCCAATGCTGGGGACGATGGGATGACCGCGGAAGCCATCCTAGGCGCCGGGTCCTATGTGGTTGTGACTCACAACGAAGATGGAACGTACACCGCCGATGTGATCCAGGTCGACGACAGCGGCAACTACACGGTCGTGCAGAGCGAAACGTATAGCGACGCAGACGGCGACGGAACCTTTACCGGAGACAAGGGAGGAGAATCCAGTAGCAAACCCAATGAAGGGTTGTACGAAGGGGAAGAGACCGACGACGGCACGACGTACTCGTACGAGTCCGAATCGGACAGCGGCGCCAGCGACACTGAGGACAATTCGGCCGATACCGACAGCGGAACCGATCCCGACACCGACGACGTCGATGAGTACACTCCGGGCCCCGATAGCGAAACAACTTTGACTGCGGCGCAGCGGATCGCCATGCTGGCGACACTGCAGAAACTGTTGGGGGATTCCAAGACGAAACCGGGTCGAGGCGGCAACGACAGCACGCCGAATCCGATGAACGAGTCGTTGGGGAACGGGACTCTGCCCTACGATCCCAAAGACACGGTCAAGCGCCCGATTGATGGGAGTTCGCTCAACAGCGGCGCCAACGTACCGCTCGATGCGCTCCAGCAAATTCAGGATCCGAACAAAGTCCAAGGGGATGTCATCGATCCCACCAAGATCGATCAGTGAGTGTTTCGCCGAAGACGACGCGAACGACCGCGGTCAATTGCCTTTCAGAAAATCGGCGACCGATTGATCTCCCAGAATTTGTTGCCAGTTTGGATCGGACGCAAGTTCATCCGGGTTGATCGCACCTGCCTGGACCGCACGAAATAAGTAGTCGCGGGCTGCGACGACAAGTCGTTCCCGATCTTCCGTCGCGATATTCAGCTCGATCGGCGGCTGCGGTGGGTCGGTCGTCGACGCGGTCGCGTTTTTTGGCCCCAGGACGCGTCCCAAGAGGGCGGCGCATTCGGCGGTTCGGACCGCTTGGTCCGGCGCCAAGTTGCAGTAGCGTTGCAACTGCGTCAAGACGTCGTCGACGGCGCCTGCCCGGAGCATGATCTGCACACGTTGTTGAACTTGGTGCGAGAGGTTGCTGCGACAAGCCGCGCTGGAGGAATCCAACGTGCAAGCGCGCGCTGCCTTCTCGAAGGCTTGCTCCGATTCGGCGAGCGCTGCCGCATGATTTCCCTGGCGGAAATAGACCGTGGCCAGGTTGCCGTGCGTGGCGGAGATCCGTCGGAGCAGATCCGCCGATTCGCCTGCCAGCCCCACATATCGTTCGAGCAAATCCAAGGCTTGCCGGTGCGATTCCTCGGCGGAGTCGATCTGTTGCTTTCCTTCCAAGTAGACGTTGCCCAGATTGGTGAACAGGATGCTGCGTTCGTCCAGATACTCTTGCGTCGACTGAGATTCGTTGGGCAGTTGCTGTTGCATTTCCAGCGCGCCGGTCAACGTGGTGGCTGCGGTGTCCGGGTCGCCCGATCGGAATTGCGAAAGCCCCAGTCCGCTGGCCGCTCGAATCGCCATCCGCCGATAGCCGATGTGGTCCGGGAAACTGAGGACCAGTCCCTCGAGGATCGTGCTGGCTTGCTGGTAGAACGGCAGTGCCTGAGCATGTTGCTTGAGTCGCGAATATCGATTTCCCAAGTTGATCGCCGTGATCGCCAGGTGGTAACCCAGGTCGATCCGATCGGGACGTTGTTCGACGATAGGCGTAATCACCTGGAGCGACTGGCGGTAAAACTTCTCGGCCAATTCCGGTTCGCCCTGGCGCGAATGCAGTACCCCCAGGCTGTTCAGTAAATGGCCGCGGAGGAGCTCGAAATCAGCGGAGTAGGAGCCATCGGGCAGTCCGTCGAACATCGCCAGGGCCTGGCGATAGGTCTCCGCGGCCGCTTCGAAGTCGCGGATGGACTCGAATGCCATCCCCGAGCGGCGAAGGGCGCGGACCGATTCACCGATATCCTCCGGTGTTCGGCCGGACGAATGCGCTGCCTGCCGCCAGGCAGCGAGCGATTCTTGTGCTGCGGCC
Source organism: Pirellulaceae bacterium (assembly GCA_041740495.1). GTDB lineage: Bacteria > Planctomycetota > Planctomycetia > Pirellulales > Pirellulaceae > JANMEB01. The sequence continues at coordinate 4,115 of JBGSLW010000347.1, read as the reverse complement.
TGCGCCGACTGGGGATCGTCGCTTTGGCGAAAGAGGTCGCTCCGCAGTCCGGCGATCCGTCCTCGTTCGCGCTCGACCTGGGTTGGGTCGATCGCGTTGCCTTCGCCCGCGGCGACTCGATCGAGTTGATCGATTGCGGAGTCGGTCGCTGCCAGGGCATTCCCCAATTCTCCCAAACTCAGGCGGATTTCAGCGATCCGGCGAAACGCCTGGGCCGTACGAAATCGGACGCGGGGATCGTCGGACTGATCGTCCGCGAGCGCTTGTTGTAGCTGGAGCGCCTGGCCCAGCAATCGGGAGCGAAGAGCTTCCAGGCGTGGGACGCCGTTCAGTGCGACGGCAACCTCGTTGAGCATTTGATCGATCGCGACCTCCGACCGCGCCAAGTTGCGCTCGGCGCGGGCTCGCAGGTCTGCCGCTTGGCCTAAAAATTCGCGGGCCCGCGCGGAATTCGATTCGGCCCGCTGCCATTGCCACGTGGCGACGACCGCCACCAGCAGCAGCGCGGCCAGCGCGATCGCCAGCGCCGGGTTGCGGCGGCACCACCGCCAAACGAGTTCCATCTGCGTAATGTGACGAGCGCGAACCGGTCGATTCTGTAGGAACTGTTCCAGATCGACTTGGAGATCAAACGCGGTGGGGTAGCGTTGCGATGGGCTCTTCTCCAGGCACTTCAGGGCGATCGCTTCCAAGTCCGGGGGAATTCCGGGACGAAGCCGGCGCGGCTTGGGCGGCGCAGCGGACTCCACCGCTCGCAAGGTCGCCAGATCACTCTCCTTTTGGAATGGGGGGCAACCCGTCAAAAGTTCGAAAAGGATGACTCCCAATGCGTAAATATCGGCCGCCGCCCCGACGTGGGCTGTTCCCCCGGCGGCTTGCTCCGGGGCCATGTAGGCTGGAGTTCCCACGATCGCACCGGCGCGCGTCAGACCATCGCCGCCGCTGCCGAGCGACCGAGCCAACCCGAAGTCAGTGATCCGCAGGGCGTCCGCCAGCGACTCCTCGTCGCCAGAACCCTTCGCGGGAAAGTCCAGCAAAATGTTGCTCGGTTTGAGGTCGCGGTGGATCACTCCCCGCTGATGTGCATATTGGACGGCCTGCGCCAATTGCACGACGATCCGCGCCGCGAGCTGAGGTGCGATCGCGCGCCCCTGCCCCGCGAACCATTGGGCCAACGACTCCCCACCGCAGTAACCGGAGACCAGGTAGGCGATCGGACCCGCCGACCCCGATTCGAAAATCGGGACGATGTTGGGGTGACTGAGCAGTGATCCCAACCGCGCCTCGCGCTCGAAGCGTCGCCGCGCGTCGGCGTCGGCCAACGCATCGGGTCGAGGGACCTTGAGCGCCACCAGTCGATCGAGTGCCGGGTCCCGGGCCAATAAGACCAGTCCGAAGCCCCCGCGACCTAACTCCCGGACGATTTCAAAGCGACCCAGGCGGCGACTTTCCAACGAAGCAGTCGCCGTTTGCGGATCGTCGTTCCCGCGGTTCGATTCCCGCTCGCGAGCCACCGCCCGCTGCACGAGCTGCAGACCGGCCAGGGCGTCGGCATACTCGGCCACAGTGGGTTCGCTCCCCGCAGCGATCGCGGTGTCGGCTCGACTGTCGCTCTCCAACTGCAGTGCGACCTGCAAGGGATCTGCGGCGTCGCGTTCGGGTGTATCACGGCTCATCGTATTGCTGGTACAACCTTTGGATCTCGACGAGCGCCCGATACCAGATCTTGGCCACACCGCTGGTCGACATGTTCATCCGGTTTCCGATGTCCTGGAACGACAACCCTTCCCAGTTCCGCAGGTGGACGATCGTCCGCCAGTCCTCGGGCAACTGGTCGATCAGGATCCGTACGACGCCGGCCTGTTCGTCCGCCAGGGCATGCGCCCGCGGCGTGAGGTTCGGATCGGCGGGTTCGGGCGGAAATTTCGTGGCCGGCGGGTCGGCTACTCCGGCGGCTGGCAGCGAGACTTCTCGCCGAATATCCCGTTTTTCCGTACGGAATTCGCGGTGCACCAGACGCGTTTCGTTGAGCAGGATTGTCCGCAGCCAACCTTTGAACTCCGCACCGGTGTTTCCGCGAAATTCTGCAAACCGCTCCGCCGCTCGCAGCATCGATTGTTGGACGATGTCGGACGCACCCATCTTGGCCTGCAACAGATCCGCCATCTGGTCGTTGGCGATGTACAGCAAGTAGGTTCTCAATTGCCGGAACAGTTCGTCGCGGGCCGGAGCATCTCCCTCGCGAGCTGCCTCGAGCAATCGAGCCAGCTCGGGGTCGGGACCTCCTTCCTGGGACGGCTGCACATCGGGATTGGTCACGCCATCACCTGCACTGGATACTTCGCCGGATCGATTTTTTCCAAACTCGATTGTAATCAATCCTCTCGCTTGGGCTGCGGTAGCCGGTTCGGAACGATATATTAGCTTCACGGAACTGGGAACGTGGCGCCCCCTTTTACTGGACGGGAGCTACGCATGTCGCGTGCGGCTGGTCAAGTCGTTGCGAAAGAGTTTGGCGGGTACCCGCTCTGCCAGCTGGTCGTCGCGGTCTGCGCGGGGATCCTGTTGGATGCGATGGGCTTGGCCGTCAGCTGGTGGTTTTGGCTCGCCGTGAGCCTGGCGGTGATTGCGGGATGGCTTGTCGCCCGCGTTGGTCGGTGGAACCGCCTGGGGTCGTGCCTGATCTTGGCCGCGGGGCTCGCGGTGGGGGGATTGCACCACCGGATCTGGTGGGACGCGTATCCCGCCAACTCGGTGGCAGCGTATCTATCCAGCGATCCGCAGCCGGCGTGTATTCGGGGTCGCGTGGCGCAGGAGCCATGGTGGAATTTCCCACGCGACGATCCATTCGACGCGACGCCGGAAGGGATCAGTTCGACGCTGGTTCTGGATGCACAGAGCATCGCCACAGGGGGTGGTGAATTTGCGGTCGGCGGCCAGATCCGTGTCTTCGTGGCGGGGCAGCTGTCCGGGCTCCGCTTTGGCGATCAAGTGCGCGTTTGGGGGGAGTTGCTGGAGACTCGAACACCGGGGAACCCGGGCGAGATCGATTTCGCGTGGTATGGCCGCGCCCGCCGACAACCCGGATTGTTGGCGGTGAACCACCCGCATAGCGTGCAACTGTTGGAGCGATGCGCGCGTCCCGGTTGGCTGGAGGGAGTCGCCTCGCTGCGGCGGCGTTTCGATGATGCGATCTGGCAATTCGTTCCGCGCGAGCCTGGGTTGGCCTCGGCGGTTCTCTTGGGATTGCGCGGGTACGTCGACGACGACGACCGCGATTTGTTCCTGACCACCGGCACGATCCATTTGCTGGCCATCTCCGGCTTGCACGTGGGGATTCTGGCGGCGAGTTTCGTCGTGATTGGAAGGTTGTTAGGCGTCCGTCGGAGTTGGCTGCTGGTCGCCACCGCAGGCTTCGTCGTCGGGTACGCGGCGTTGGTCGATTTTCAGCCGCCGGTGGTTCGCGCGGCGATCCTGATTAGCGTGTGGTGCCTGTCGCAAGGGTGGCTGCGGACGCCTTCCCCGTACAATTCGCTGGCGCTCTCCGGGCTGATCGTTCTGGCGCTCGATCCGACCGCGCTGTTCCAAATCGGAGCACAATTGTCCTTCTTGGCGATGTTCGCCATTTCTATCGCGCAGCCGTGGTGTGCGGCAGCGGGTGAACCCGATCCGTTGCGGCAACTGATCGCCGAGTCCCGTCCGTGGCCGATCCGATGGCTCCGCGCCGTGGGGGGCGAATTGCGAAGTCTGGTGATCTACAGCTTCTTCATCACGCTGCTCACGACGCCGCTGGTCGCCTACCGATTCCACCTGGTGTCCCCCATCGGACTGCTGATCAACCCGCTGTTGATGCTGCCGATCGCGATCGCGCTGAAGGCCGGATTGGCGACGCTGGCGTTCGCGCCGTGGTTTCCCGCCGCAGCACGGTTCTGCGGTTGGCTGTGCGATGGCAGCCTGGTCGCGATTCATTCGCTGGTCTCGCTGGCCGCGGAGATACCGGGCGGGCATTGGTGGACTTGCGGACCCGCCGCCGGGGGGACGTGGTTGTTTTACGTGGGGGCCTACCTGTTGTTGCTGCACCGGCCGTGGGGAATCACACCGCGGGCTGGAATGGC
>JBGSLW010000346.1:0-2882 GCA_041740495.1 Pirellulaceae bacterium | reverse complement strand
GCGGTGTTCGAGGCGGAGGACGATCCTGTCCATCAGAGACTCCTTTCTTGGTGGAAGTGGCTAACTTCCTGCCATTAAAGGAGTTCTCTGTTATGTAATTCCACTAAAAAGCACCGCGCGCTTTCACGCACGGTCGTTTAGTACATTATCCTAACTGGGTGGTATCGGTTTCTCTTAGCCCTAGGGTGTCTTATTAAATGGCACCCTTCGGGGCCTTAGTAATATTCTCTGTAGGAGATTTATAATTATCGATAATGCCGTGGCCGGTTCAGGCTGCCTAAGCAAGGAGTTTTTATGTCTTTCTCAGACACGCCAGCCGGTTGGCTGCTGCCGACCAGTACTAAGCGGCTTGAAGTGTCCCCCATCATGCGAAGCATCTGGCGGGATGTGTTCATGTCCATGTGTGGGGGTCGGTTTACGTCCCACCGTGACATCAATCCCGTTGGCGTCGTCTGCAGGCTCTAGCGACGGATTGTCGGTCGCTCGCAGTGGCTCCGTTTCTGAGTGCGGTGGCTGTAGTTCAAAGTTGTCTTCTGATCGCGTCACTAAGTGGAGACGGGCTTGTCGGGAAGACTCGCGACTCGCTAACTCCACCACCGTGACGCCCGAATGGTCCATAGGCAATCGATGGTCACTTTCACGGGCGGAATCCAGCGGGGCTCATCCCCAACGATTCCGGTCGCAGCCTCAGCCCCTCAGCGTCCCGTGGCGGGCTTTTTGGCAGCCGGAGAGTCCCGCCAGCGTCCCCGCTGCCTTGAAACGCAGTGTGGACCGTCTGGTGGGCTTCGGGTGCCGATGAATGGGCGGTCGCGGCGGCCAATAGTTGGCACGATGCGTGCTGATCACGAATCAGTGCCTTTGCCTTGCACGCGCGATGTTGGCAGGCCGGACGTATCAGGGGTTGATAAGACACATGCTGCTGTGCCAGTGGATGTTGCTCTTTGTCGTCGAACAGACGGATCGGTATCGGGGGGGAAAAACGGGGAGTTGACGATGGAACAGACGGCCCGGGCACTGAACGCGATCGTCCGCTGCTGGCACGCCCGTCGGCGTGGGGGCTTGATCCCGCACACCGCATCGGTGATCGTCTACCATCAAGTCCGCAACCGTGCCGCCAAACGGTCCCGCCAATTGTCCTCAAAAGGGCGGGAGTAGCGCGGTGTCAGTACAGGGCAGGACTACTGAAAGTTGGCCCGGCAGTGTCGGGTGATTTCGCGGTCCGTAGTGGACGCCACGTTTTTCGACCGACGCCCGCTACGTTTTTCAACTGGTGTTCACAGGCAGTTCAGTGGGCGAATCAGACAGAGAGTACACTATGAGTCCAAAATGCTCATCCCTTCGGTTTGCGACGTGCATGCCGCTGTTACTGGTCGTATTGTCGACGATTCTTACCGGCTGCCGGGCTGAACCCGACTTGCGCGGGCGATTTTCCAAAGCAAGCACAGCCCCAGCTCATTGCCTATCCAAAAATGACGTTCACGCGATGGTTTACCTCCCGGATGCCGAAAAGGGACATTACCGTGGACAGCGATTCGATTGGTCGGGCATGATCGGTGCTGCGGTATTCGGCGACCGGGTCTTCTGGGAAGAATGGAATGAATCGGATGACCCGACGGGGCACGATGCCAACGCAACGGGGCCGGCGATGGAGTTCGATATCGACGCTCCCGTCGGCTACGCCGACGCCGCTGTGGGAGAGGGTTTCATCAAGATCGGCGTGGGCGTTCTCCAGCGTGTGACAGCTGGCCCGTACCGCTTCATGGATAAGTACCCGATTCTGGACAAGGGAGTCTGGACCGTCAATCACAGTCGTAGTGCCATTGATTTCCGGCACCAGCTTCGTCATCGTAGTTATGGGTACGATTACCGGAAACGCGTATCGATTGCGGACGATCGCACGATGACGATCGCTTGCCGGCTCACCAACACCGGCACCGAGACGATCGACACTGAGGTCTATGTTCATAACTTCTTTCGGCTCAATGGGTACGGCTGGGTACCGGGCTTGGAGATCAACTTTGACGAGCCTGTGCAACCATCCCCACAAGCCAAGCCGCAGGAAGCAGTCGCCGGGGCTGGCGTGGCGTGGAAAACGCGTCCCTTGTTGAAGGACAAGTCTGTATGGTTACCCCTCGTGTTCGACCCTACGCACCAACCACGCCGGTTCTCTATCCGGAGCGATACCGCCGAACTCCGCGTGGGGCTCGACTTTGACCCCAGCCGGTTTGTCCTGTTCGGGCTAACAGACACCGTTTGTGTCGAGCCCTTCCTCCGAATACGCCTACCCGCTGGCGAGACTCGGGAATGGAGCTACACGTACCAATTCTTCGAAGCCGACCAAAAGGCTTCGTCTCGATTGGCGGATGAAAGGATACGACCGTGAGCCGCATTGTGTTGCCGCCTATGCCACGATTCCGACCCGCACCGCAACGGCTCGATTGGTGGACCGAAGCACGCTTCGGGGCATCGTTCCACTGGGGTCTTTAGAGCATCCCAGCGCGCGGCGAGTGGGTTCGATCCGCGTAACGAATGAGCGTCGACGCCTACTCTCGCTTCTTCGACGAGTTCACCGCAAGCCGCTTTGTCCCGGCATCCTGGGGACGTCAATGCCGCGCCGCCGGGATGACGTATGCGAATACGTCTATGCCTTTCGTGCCGAAGGGCTGCGTGTCGACTCTACTATTCACTCGTCGACTGGCACCATCCAGATTATCCGGCCTTTGGGGATCGGCAGTATCCACTTCGCGATGACCGATCTCCTTGTCAAGGCCTAACACGCCTCAGCTCGACGACGAAAATCGGCAGGTTGACGGGGATGGTTAAACGCCCCGCTTCCACCCTCCCCTTGCCGATTGGCTTGCGGCTCCAGTCCAGGAACGTGT